>CAZASK010000055.1:0-1654 GCA_964487845.1 uncultured bacterium | reverse complement strand
ACATATCCTCTTGGCCATAGGCGATTTACGAAAAATCTGAATCCGACGAAAAAAGTGCGAATTTGGCCCCAAATGGAGTTTTGCAATTCCCTCGATATATAAGGGGTAGGATGTGACATGAGTCTTAGAGACAACAAGATGACAATACTACGATTGCTGGGCGAAGAATCAGAGCCAATCACTATGCCAAAACTATTGGAAAAATTAGGGAAGACCTTCAAAGAGCGTTCTGTGAGGCGATGGCTACATCTTCTGACTCAGGACGGAGCGGTGCAGAAAATAGGGCAAAAACGAGGGACTGGGTATATTGCAATAGGACGCAATGCAGGACAAAAAAATAATAGAAGCAGTTGTTTTAGCTCCGCTAGCATTCAAGCTATAGATATGATCCGAAGACCATTGTTTGAGCGAGAACCGGTAGCGTACGTTGATGCATGGTTTGATGCTTATCAGCCCAATGTTGATTTTTATCTTGATAGTATAACAAGAAACCGATTGTATGAGGCAGGAAGGCGAGCCGATGTCCATGATCCGGCCGGAACATATGCTCATCAAATATTTAATCGATTGCTTATTGATTTATCATATAACTCATCTCGTCTAGAAGGAAATACCTACTCTTTATTAGACACGCAGCAACTTCTATTGCAAGGCACTACAGCCGAAGGAAAGCTGGACGAAGAAAAAATTATGATTTTGAACCATAAAGAAGCTATTCGATATATTGTCGATAATATATCGAAAATAGAAATCACGCGTACGGTCATCTGTACATTGCATTATCTGTTGTCTGATGGTCTTGTTGAATCTTCAGAGGCGGGTAAAATCCGTCGTCATGGTGTGCGTATTAAAGGTTCGGTATATATTCCTTTCGAGGATCCTAAAAGTTTAGACTGTCATTTTGAAAAGATCGTGCGTAAGGCAGCTTTGATTCAGGATCCGTTTGAACAAAGTATTTTTCTTTTGATTCATCTTAGCTATCTGCAAGCTTTTATAGATGTAAATAAACGAACAGCACGGCTTTCTGCCAATATAGCCCTCATTAAACAAAATTTGGTTCCTCTTGCGTTTAATGATATACAGGTCGATGACTATATGTCGGCTATGATTGTGATCTATGAGCTACAAAATGTTCAGCCTCTTGTTGACTTGTATGTTTATTCCTATTTGCGTACGTGTGCTGTGTATGACTCCACAGTGAAGGCTATGGGATTTGACGAAGTGAGGGTGCGCTATCGGCAAGAAAGACGAAATATAGTAAGAGAAGTTATTTTAAGAGGTTTAGTAGGGAGCCTCATGCAAGAATATGTAGACGCGCAGGCGGCTCAGCAAGTGGCTGAATCAGTAAAAAATGCTTTTGTAGAAGATGTGCTAGAAGATCTTCAATATATGGATGAAAGCCGTTTGGCGGGATTGGGTGTTACGCCTCAAGAGCTACAAGAATGGAAGTCGAAGCAATCCTCTTGAGCAATCTTAAGGAGGCTAAACAAAATAACACAGACTCATACGGTTATAGAAAAGCCTTCCCATAAATTTTTCGTTTGATTACGTTCATTTCTTTTTTCTTAAAAATGAAATGAGCGTATGTACATTCTTCATATCTTCCTTTGGCTGTTGTGTCTGGTAACCAAGCTTGAAGCAACCAATTTGCAGC
>CAZASK010000054.1:0-2218 GCA_964487845.1 uncultured bacterium | reverse complement strand
ATCTAAAAATGAGCTAAAATCAATACCGGTTATTGCTGGAGCAGACTTTGGCCATACAATGCCGCTATTTACTTTCCCAATTGGAGGAATAGCTGAGGTAAAGGCCACTTCTTCTACAGCTTCGCTTAAAATACAATCATGTGTAAGCTAATTTTTAATTACGCAAATATTACGCACTCGGTAGGAAAAGAGTAGAACAAAATTACGCAGACCAGCACAATCACTCCTTACTCAAACCATTGAATGTAGTGTGCCTATGTATTCTCATTTATGCTGGTTTGTGGAAGGTCAGGCGACTCATAACCCGCTGGTCGCTGGTTCAAGTCCAGCTTGCCCCACTTTTTCAAAACCCATCCACAACTTTGTTAAAATGGTGTTGTAGTGTCTTGTTAGATTTGGCTAAAAAGGTGATTCCACTGCCGTGGACCACTGGTGGACCACTGGTGGACCAAATGATCACACCCACATTCCGCACCCTTTTAGGTTCCTGAATATATTTTTTCAAACTTTGAACCAAGCACCATAAGTATTTGATTTCTAGTTTTATTCAAATTGAGAACTCTTTCGCAGAACCCATTAGAGATCTTCT
The DNA here is from genome assembly GCA_964487845.1 of uncultured bacterium. Classification (GTDB taxonomy): domain Bacteria; phylum Chlamydiota; class Chlamydiia; order Chlamydiales; family FEN-1388; genus CAZASK01. Next base: position 1,629 of record CAZASK010000054.1, on the reverse strand, counting down.
GAATAAGCAGATGTACTCCTTCAAATAATTGAAAAATCCATCTCATAGTTGGCTTTTGTGTTGGTTTACCAACTTGATTTGGTATTGAAACTTGAAATTCATTAAGTTTTTTTCGCAAAAATCTTTGTGCAATTGTATAGCATAAAAGACAAAGACACATCACCATGCCAAGCGCTACTATTCTGTTTTGATTTTTAAGAAAAACAGAGGATGTCATAAAAAACGGGTCTTTTAAAAAACGAAATCCTCGTTCCACCGCTTGCTGCTCTTTATAGTTTGAAAGCATTTCTTGCACTGAAAGTTTTTCCCTATCCAACTCATTAGACGCTATTATAAATCTCCCCTTTGTTGATAATGATTCTTTTACTAGTTCTGAGTCTTCTACAATACTCGCTATAATTTGATACTTATTTTCAAGAATTTCATTTAAACGTGGTCTTCCACGTCCTTTTTTAACATGACGTGAACTAATCTCCATATTCGCAACACAGTGATACTTAAGCCCTTTAGCCCAGCTTTTAAGATGGTTTTCCGCATCTTTTTCACAATCAAATTCTTGACTGCAAAGCTTTTTAAGTTCGGCATTCTTCCTTTCATTTTCTTTGTTTACTTGTTTTCTTAAAGTTTTTTCTTCTCGGAGATAAGCTTGCTTAGAATAAATCAAGAGCCATCTTTGTTCTACATTACCGTATACTGACTTTACTTCTCTGCCCAAATAACCAGACTCGATTTCTTCGAGTTTATCCATAGATTTAATCAATGCCTTAGCTTCCACAATCTTCTCAGGCACTCGAGTGATCCATTTCATTTTTGAGGAGATTTCTTGAATCGTCTCTGCTACATAAAGTGCGCTATCTGCTACAAAATAGCTCTCAACTCCATGTTGAATTTGATCTTTTAAGCTGTTAAGATTCTCTCGAAATAACTTCTTATCCGAGCTATTCCCTGCAACAGTTTGCGCAAGTAAAGGAACATCTCCATCTTGACTTGACATTAGATAGATCATAAATTGCTTAAGATCAGGACGGTGGTCTTTAGAATAACCAAAAGTAATCAACGGTTTTTCTTCTTCGCTTTGATATTCTCCATGTACCTCCATACTCGTAGAATCAAGATGTTTGAATTTTTGGTTAACGCCATATCGAATAGCTGCTTGAGAAGCTAAAATGGAAAAGAGTCGATCGCATCCATACTCATAAAATCGATCCAGGGCTCTTCCTAAACGATCGTCATTGATTTCGCTCAAAGGATTTCTTCCTAAAAAGCGTTGTACCGGTCGACTTTCAAAAAACTGAGCTTCTAAATATAAGGGTCTTGATGAAAAACCAAGTCCATTAATGATCATAAGTTTTAAACATTCACCCAATGTAATGGTCATCTGCGGGTCTGGTGGCATGAGCTCATCTAACGTGTTTTTAATTCCAATTTCATCACAAATGACTGAAACAATTCCAAGATGATCAAGGTTTTTACTGATATATTCTGAATCCATTTTCACTCACTAAAAAATTTTTAAATGAGCTTGATTTTAAATAGAAATACAGAAAAAATCTCCCAAAAACAATCGCGTCATATTAAAAAATCAAAAAATCCTTTCCCGCTTTGCGGAGAGGTTGCGGAATGTGGGTT
>CAZASK010000053.1:0-2370 GCA_964487845.1 uncultured bacterium | reverse complement strand
AGTTCCGAAGAATCTACAATGCTTAGGGGGTCAATCTTTACCAGTATAGTTCTGTCGCGAGAAATGTGGGATATAGACATCAATCGTTGTTTTTACTAACCTCATGATTTTATAAGAGAATGAGATTTGACAAGGCGAGAAGTAAAATGAAAAAACTATGGTATCTGGGGCTAATATGGGTCATGAGTCTATGTGTTGGTCTGGAAGCAAAACCTGCTGACATCACAGCTTCTGATGTGACTACAAAAATGCAAGAAATCATGAAGGCTCATGCCACATACAAAAAATTTACACCCCTTCTTGCACAACGCTCGCTGAGTGTTTTTATTGATTCTTTAGATCCAGGGAAATGCTATTTTTTAGAATCGGAAGTCGCTCCTTGGAATGCCATGAGTGATGCTGAATTGCAAACTGTGGTTACTCAATTTGAAATGAAGCGTTTCCCATCGTATGAAGCTGTTTTTCAAGTGTGCAAGAAAGCCATAGAAAGAAGGCGACTATTTGAAGAAAAGCTCGATGCTGACCCACTTCCAGATGACGTCTCTGCAAAGGAATTTAAGGATCTTACTTGGGCAAAGAGTGATGAAGAGTTGTATGATCGGTTAAAAAAATTGCGCGCTCTACAAATAGAAGTATCTGCAAAAATAGGCAATGAAGTGAAAGATATTGCACTGCAGCGTTTGAAAAAAAGAAGGCTGAAGATTGAAGATGAAATTGTAGAAGCAGATCAAAAAATAGCGCAAAAGACACTGTGTACCTATATTTTAAAAGCAATGGCTTCTTCTTTAGATGCGCATACTAATTATTTCACTCCATCAGAAGCTGAACAATTTTTGATCAACGTACAGCAACGGTTATTTGGCATCGGCATTCAGCTCAGAGATGATGTAGATGGATTTACTATTGTGAAAATAGTGGAGGGGGGGCCAGCTGACCAGGAGAAGACGTTGAAGCCTAAAGATAAAATCATCGCTCTCAATGGGGAGCCTGTCATGGGGCTTGATGTATTAGATGTGGTAGATTTGATTCGCGGCAGTGAGGGCACGAGCATTGTGCTCCGTGTGGTTCGTAATAAGGGAGAAGGCAAAAAAAAGGATCTCGAGACGTTTGATGTACGCCTTACAAGAGGAGAGGTGGTGCTGAAGGAGACGCGTGTGGAAAGTAGAGCCGAGCCATTCGGTGACGGCGTCATCGTCTATCTGCGTCTTCACTCATTTTATCAAGACCAGGAGACCTCTTCAGTAGATGACCTCAGACGTGCTTTCATGGAAGCTTCCAAAGATCAAAAAGTTCTTGGGGTAGTGCTTGATCTTCGCTATAACTCGGGAGGACTTCTTCCTCAAGCGGTGAACGTGTCTGGTCTTTTTTTGAAAAAGGGAGTTGTTGTTTCTATCAAAGATGAAAATAATGAAGTGCATCATTTAAGAGATTTAGAAACACAGCAGATGTGGGATGGTCCACTTCTAGTTTTGGTCAATAGAGCGAGTGCTTCTGCTGCTGAAATTGTAGCTCAAGCATTGCAGGATTATGGAAGAGCTCTTTTGTGCGGAGATGATCACACCTTTGGCAAAGGATCATTTCAGACATTTACACTCAATCCAATTCTTGGAAATACAGTAGATCCCCAAGGAGAGTATAAGGTAACGAGAGGTAGATACTACACAACATCTGGTAAGACGCCGCAACTGAAGGGGGTGCAGTCAGATATTGTCATGCCAGGGGGGCTCTCGCTACTCGATATTGGCGAAGAGCATGCAAAATATCCTTTAGATAATGATAGTATTGGCGCAAGTTTTGAAGATAGCTTAGCGGATGTACCTCTTTTCCAAAGAGATCGTATTCGTAGACTCTATCAACATGATCAGCAAAAAATCATGACCCTCTATAAGCCATATCTCAAACAGCTGCGCCACAACTCGCAAGAGAGGGTAAAGCAGAATAAGATGTGGCATCTCTTTTTGGAAGATGTCAAGAAAAGTGAAATGGATATGGAGGAGATAGGATCATTTGATCGATATCCCGATTTTCAGTTGTATGAGGGGATGAATATTATGCGCGATCTTATCTTGCTCATAGGCAATAGCATGCAACAGAAGGCGGCATAAGCGTTGGAGTTTGAACTGATTTTTACCATTCCAAAAAACAAATTCACACTAGACTGCGGCGGCTTAGCTATAAATTTTTGTTAATCACGGACGTCATATCTTTCGGATATGTCTCAAGATTTCTTAAGCTGCTGATGCTCAAAATAATTCAAGCTTCCTGTTATCGCAAGTGTGTAAGACGAGTAAATAAAATAAATTAATAAAATAAATTAATAACGCGAGTCTCCTATTAACCAATAAAATTATTGAAAACTTCTTTTATTGT
>CAZASK010000052.1:0-2821 GCA_964487845.1 uncultured bacterium | reverse complement strand
TCTTAACGTTATTGGCACAATATTACGTAATGATTGGCGGAGTTAGGGTTTAATGAAAGCTGGATATCGTTGTAACTACCCTGCTCAATAGCTTCGAGCAGGGATTCCGAGGGAAGATATATAGGAAAATCTAGCTGTGAATGAACACGTGTTATAGAAGAAAAATTCATTTTTTTAATTCGTCCATTTTCTGTAAGAATTGGTCTACAGTAAAGCGCTTTTTATAGTTGACTTGAATCAACTGTGACACACACTCAAACAACTTTTTTTCACCTGATCTTGTTCACGAGATGCGGTCAAATTCACTTGGAAGCGATACTCCTTCATCATATTGACACATTTCTTATACAGTTGCTGTTTTGTATAGCTATCCTCTTCTTCAATTATTTGAACTACCAACTCTTGCTTCCATGGAGGTACACCCGGAGACCATTCATCCTCGAAAAAAGCAATTATTGTCATTCCCAATGCAAACATATCTTCTGCTTTGATATCAATGTATGTGTCCTCATCAATACATAGTCTTTCTGGACTTGTATACTCTAGCGTCCCATATCCTCTACGTAAAACAAGTTCAGTACCCTTACATGTACGACTGAGACCAAAATCTGTAAGATGAGCTACTACCCCATCTTCAGACAAATCAAGCAATGCATTTTCTTCTTTAATGTCGAAATGTGCAATATCATGGTCATGCAATTTTTTCAAATCTTGTGCTATCTGAGTAAAGACTATAATACAATCCTGAAGAGAAAGGATTTTTCCTATAGAACTAGAAGCCATATTGAATGGTGCTAATGTCCATCCAAAGAGATCTCCATCTCTAAAAAAATGCTCAAACACATTTATTTTTCCCTGATATGTGTTATTTTTGTTCTTCTGATGAGAGACGCTATAAGGAAGAGGATGATATTGCGGGAAAAGAGTCTGGCTTATAGCTACATCAAAAGACTTGAAGGACTTGTGTGGTTTGTTTGTCAACTGCACTAATGTCTTCGACATTCTCTCATCTGCATATGCTAATAAGGCCAATGTTACTTTTTTCACCGAGCCAATCTGTGGAAATTCTATTGCATTCACATTTGCGCTACAAATTGGATCTTTTGTTTTAGAAAGCACTATAAAGCAAGATTGTTTGGGAAATACCATAAAAGAACGCGCTATACGACACGCCTCATCATCACGCTTTCTATCGTAGTAAACTGCTTCTTCTTTTTCACAAAAGCGGAAAACATTACTCACTTTTTCTGCAATTTTCTGAGCCTCTGTTTCTGTAAGCAGTGATTGAAAATTGAGAATTTTTTCCGTAAATATTTGCTGACTTTGAGTAGGGAGCGAATTTTTTTCGTATATGATAGGCATATCATGAAATGATATAGCCCTTTGATCCGTGTGGATAAGGTTTGTATTCATAATAGATTATTGGCATATGTTGTGTATATGTCATATGTATGTAGCTATGATTAATTTCTTGAAAATATTTTTTCGCTAAAATATCTACTTGCTAAAATACTGGGAAACACGTAAGCCGGATTCTGTTCACTGGCGTGGGTTTGAGCGCCAGCAGCAACCATTCATCTAGAGGTTTTGTCACCAAAACCTTCGAGCGACGTCTTATAGAAAGCACCCCGAAGCCAAGGTATTTCTGCTTTCTTCTGTCTTGCTTCAGATAGGGTTTGTCATGCTTCGGATCTCTCCGAATGCAGTCAAGCGCATAACACTGACTTTTCACCCTCTCCTTTGGCAGAGCCAAAGGCGGTATGTTTTCTGTTACACTTTCCGTAGCCTTACGGCCCCCAGTCTTTCACTGGTATCCGCTTCTATGAAGTCCAGACTTTCCTCTCCCTGAATGACTAAGGCAGCGGCTGCTAGGTTTCCCAGACCCACTTATACTTTTGCTACGCGGCGTCTTTTCTTTGATCCTTCTGAATCATCTTGATGTAGATGTTCTTGCCAGAAGTGGATGCGAGAGCAATGCTCACAAAAGACCAACTTTTCGCCTTTTCGCACAAGATTTTCATGCTGCGCGGTAATCAAAATATGACATCCGCTGCAGCAACGATTTTCAATAGGTACTACCACTCGATCTTTCTTGTTCTTCAAAAGTTTTTCATAGATCTCAAGAATTTCACCATCTGCTTTTTTGATGAGTGCATCCCGTTGTATTTTGAGCTGAGTTCCTTCAGCGTTGATTGCGACAATGCTATCTTTGATTTCTTTCTCAAGAAGCTCTGAGCTTTGCTTTGTAGAGTTATTCGTAGCCTTGATGCTCTTTAAAAAATCTTCTTCTTGAGCCTGTTTATCATAGAGATCACTGAGGCGCTGTTCTTTCGCTGCTTTTTCACGCTCCACTGCTGATATCTCGTGGGTAAGAGCATTAAATTCTTCTACTTTTTTCACAGAATTTTGTTGCGCTTCAAGTTTTTTCACTTTTTCAGCAAGCTCTGCTACTTCAAGCTCTATTAATTTGATCTGCTTTTTAAGATCAATGATTTCATCTTCTTTATTCACCACCTGCTGCTGCAAATCATCTCGCAACGCTCGAATGCGTCCTAGCTCTTGCTCTCGCTCCTTTTTCAAACGGACAAGGCGAATCATTTGTATGTCAAATTCTTGGATTTCAAGAATAACTTTGAGAGAATCGCGCAACATATGGCTCCCATGGTGATATTAGAGTGAAGGATAAGATACCTGAGATCTGAAAAAATCACAAGCATAAAAAGAGCTTTATTTCCCAACCTAATACACCTATTGAAAATGCAAAAGTACGGGCAATTTAGGTAAAGATTGACCCCCTAACAAGGAAACATAATTGTCCGGG
>CAZASK010000051.1:0-2901 GCA_964487845.1 uncultured bacterium | reverse complement strand
TGTAAGCGCAAAGTTGTAATGTCACCTTTTCCGCAAAGTTAAAATGTCACCATGCAAACAAAGCATGGGAGTATAAACTTTGGAGAAGGTAAAGATGACTGTGAAGGAAGCAGATCGCCTCAGCGTCATGAAACAAATTGATAAAGGAAATATCAATCTTAGAGAAGCTGCTGCAGAACTGGGAATTTCTCTGAGGCAAATGAAACGCATAAGAAGGCGATATCTAGTCGAAGGAATCGATGGTTTACTATCAAAACATCGTGGGAAAATAAGCCCGAATCGCATTGATGGAAGCATAAAAAAGAAGATCCTTGAAATCATAAATCGAGAAGACTATCGAGGATTTGGACCGCTTTTTCTTAATGAAAAACTAAAAGAAAAACATGGCTTTTATGTATCAAACGAAACACTTCGAAAATGGATGATAGAAGAAAAATTATGGATTGCCGGTAAGAAGAAAGAACGACGCATTCATCAAAGAAGAGCTCCTAGAGAGAGATTTGGAGAATTGTTGCAAGGAGATGCCTCAATACATCGTTGGTTTGAGGATAGAGGCAACAAATGCGCGCTTGTCATTTTCGTTGATGATGCAACAAGCCAATTGACAGCAGGTCGATTTGTCCCCGCGGAAACAACTGTTGCTTACCAAGCTATTTTAGAAGAGCATCTAAGAAAATATGGAAGGCCTTGCAGTATCTATGTAGATAAACACGCTATATTCTGCACCTCAAGGGAAAACAGCCATGCGAGAGAAGGAGAAACTCATTTTGGACGAGTATTAAGAGAGTTGGACATAGAACTTATATGCGCACACAGCCCCCAAGCCAAAGGCAGAGTTGAACGTGCGAATGGAACTTTACAAGACCGCTTAATTAAAGAAATGAGGTTAAGAAAGATAAGTACAATAGAAGAGGCAAATTTATATTTACCCGAGTTTATTGAGGAATATAACAAACGATTCAAAAAGCCTCCTAATAGCCCCTATGATGCACATCGGAACATGAGACAAAAAGATAACCTTGAAATGATTTTTGCTCGACGAGCAAAGAGAAAGCTATCTAAAAATTTAAGCTTTTCATACGAAGGAACCAGTTATCAACTTTTACCTGAAGCACCACATAGACTTCGAGGAACACATGTAGAAATATTTGAAAGACCTAATCAACCGCTTTTGGTGATGCAGAATGGGAAAATATTGGAACATCAAGAACTGAAATACTTGTCGTACAAAAAACCAGAAATTTTAAACAGCAAGGAGCTAGAAGTTAAAAATATTGAGAGAAAAAAATGGAAGCCGGGCCGAAATCATCCCTGGAGATGAGCAAAGGTAATCGCTTTGTCGGGGGACACTGTCCCCCCGCACCCCCTGCTCCCGCCCTCGGCTAATGGGGCCCCTGCCCCATTAGCCTTCAGTTGGGCTTGGAGACTTTTATATTTAAGAATTTTTCTTGAGGGGGACCTTGTCCCCCTCAAACTCCCCCTGCTAAAACCAGAAAAAGGTGACATTTTAACTTTGCGCAAGGGGGGTGACATTTTAACTTTGCGTTGACACAAAAAAATTTTATAATTGAATGTCCACAATGTCCACAATGTCCACAATGTCCACAATGTCCACAATGTCCACAAATATTAAAATAATCCTGAAAGCGACTCCATTCCAGGCGGAAGGCCGGGTTCAGGAAGCTTATCCAGAGCATCTTTGTAAGCGGTTTTGATCAGGTCTTCCAACCCCTCAATATCTTCAGGGTCGACACATTCGGGTTTAATTTTCAAAGATTTGATCTCATGGTTGCCACTCAGCGTTAAGGTGACAAGACCATTTCCAGCAGAGCCAACAGCCTCTGTAGTATCCATCTGACTTTGCATCTTCGCTAGACTGTCTTGGAACATTTTGGCTTGTTTTTTTCTTTTTGCAAAACCACTACCCATCTCTCACCTTTCCTTTAAGATTCTAATCTTCCTTCCAGCTCAATAGCAGCAAACTGGAGAATCGTATCATAACGACTTCTTTCCTTTTTGTCAGTCGGCGCAGCAGCTTTCATCTCAACTTTTACATCTGGTTTTTTTTCAATTTTCGCTTCTGGTTTCTTTTCAACTTTCGCAGCGATGATCGGTTCTGGTGCTGGAGCTTCAACCACAGCTGGCTGGGGAGCTAGCTCCGGACCATTATTTTTGAGGCGCGCTTCAAGCTGATGAAGTTTTTGGACGATCACGGCCAAAGGTATTCTTCCGTGGCTGCGGATGACATGAAGAAGGATCGCTTCGACCAGAATGCGCGCTGAAGTGGCATGACGGATCTCTTGCTGCGCTTTTAGAAGATAATCCAACAGACTGAGGCATTGCTCTTTGGTGTAGTTAGAAGCTGTAGCAAGATATCTCTCCCTCTCAGTCCCGGAAAGGTTGAGGTAAGGAGCCTCCTTGCCCCCAACTGCTACCAGAAGGATGTTGCGAAAGTGTTCTACAAGACCCTCAACAAAGTGGGTGAGGTCTTTGCCTTCGGAAAAGATCTTATCTGTAATTTCAAAAGCCTTAGTTAAGTCGCTCTCTTTACCCGCTCTATCCAGTTGGAAGTAGATGTCACGCGAAAAAACACCCAAAATCGAAGCGACGATTTCAGGGGTGATTTTACCTTCGTGGAAGGCGACAACTTGGTCGAGGAGGGATTCAGCATCACGCAAGCCACCTTCAGCCATATTGGCGATCATCAGCAAAGCCTCTTCTTCCGCCTCAAAACCTAAATCTTTGACGATAGCAGTTAGTTTTTCTGTAATCGTGGCAACAGGGATGCGGCTTAAGTTGAAACGCTGGCAGCGGCTGACAATGGTGGGAAGAACCTTATGCGCTTCTGTCGTGGCAAAGAAAAATTTCACATGAGGGGGTGGCTCTTCCAATGTTTTTAAG
>CAZASK010000050.1:0-3597 GCA_964487845.1 uncultured bacterium | reverse complement strand
ATAGGAAATTTCTAAATTGGTGAAATAGGAAATTTTAAACTTGGTTTAACATAAGATTGCTAAGGTACATTCAGGACGCCTCCTTATTTTTAAGCTTGATCAATGTCTTCTAACCAAGTAATATCCATTTTAAAAATGCTAGTATCCGGAGGGAATTATGCTCGATCCTTTTAACAAAGACTTTCCTCAACAAGAGTCTGCTCAGTTTTCAGAAGACAATACGTTGAGCAAACGAAAGCTCATCTTTGCTCTTTCTGGGACGACATTTGCCCTTGTTTTTTTTCTTTTTTTAATGGGTTTATTTCGAGACGAAGATCAATCTTATGCCAATAAGTCCTCACAATCTGCGCATGTAACTGCCTTAGAAGAGCAAATCAAAGAACTGCACAAGCGCCTCGATCATCTGGAATCTTCAACTCTTGCTCTTACAAACACTCCCTCTCAAAAAAATGACTCACAACAAGCTCCTGAAGCCATACCGCAACCATCAGGCATTCAAACACCACAAGAAGCACTTGCTATGACAAATCGCTCTCTCTTACGTCATATGGCGAACTCGGTCAGCCAAGATACAGTCGTTGCAATAGACACGACTCCAGCTCCTGCTGCCCCTTTTCCACAACCTACAACCGTTAGTCAACAGAAAACACAAAAACAACCCACAACAGTCCCTACAGAACCTATCACTTATGTGGTTAAAAAGGGCGATACTTTGTCAAAATTATCACTCAGGTTCTATGGCACTCCAAACCGTTGGAAAGTTATTTACAATGTGAATAAAGAAAAAATACCGAATATGAATAACCTGAGAGTGGGCGCTACTCTTATCATCCCGCCAAATACCCCCAAACAGGCTCAATAAATTTCTCTTATTAAAAAAATATGGAGATCAAGCCGTACTATCGGTTCGATCTCCATACCTTTTTATCAAGGAAAAGTGCTCAGTGAGATGTATATTTCTGCCTGAACAACACTATTTAGCGAGAGATTTTCGGAGAAAATGCTTAGAAAAAGCTTGGCATACCTTCCATTTTTTCTGGACAGCCTTCTGAACCGCTTTTAACTCTTCTCTCACATTGCTTACAGCTGCATCCTTCATCATTTTTGCCTGCTTATACTTTTCATGTAGCTGCTTACTTTGCTTTAAAGTATCAAGAATATCCTCACACATACTCTCTGCTTTTTGTATCAATTCATCTTTGCCACATTTTGAATCCTTAGAATGTTGAATTGCATGTATGAGCTCTTCCTTCCGTGCGAGTATCATCTTTTCTTTGATATGATAGCGGCTTACCTGTTTCAGCCCAGACGCCAGCCCTAGCTTGCTTAATGTCCAAATCATCCACTTTGTAGGATCAAAGTGAAACCAACGAACGCCATTTCTATAGTCATTCGCAAATGTGTGATGATAGTTATGATACCCTTCGCCACATGTCAAAAACGATATGATGTAGTTATCTACTGCTGATTGTTCTTTTGAATAATAGCGAGAACCCCAAGTATGGGCTAATGAATTGATAAACCACGTAGAGTGATGTAAAAGACAAAGTCTCGCCCACCATGCGAGAATAAATGCCCCAAGAAAATCATTGCAAGCATATCCCACCACCAAGAAGGCAATCAAGTTAGAAGCTACCATGCAATATTTATAGTATGTATGCTGGAACATGACGAGCTTATTTCGATAGAGGTCGGCTACCACTTTTTTCTCGATTGGACGTGGTTTTTCGCATATCCATAAAACGTGAGCGTACCAAAATCCCTTATTGATAGAGTAAGGATCATCATCAGTATCCACTAAGGAGTGATGAAGGCGATGATCAAAGCTCCAGCGGAGAGCACTTGCCTGCGCTGCCATACTTGCAAAAAAGAGAAGAAAACATTCAACTATTGGGTTTGTCTTGTAGGTCGTATGCGCATAATAGCGATGATACCCACCTGTGATGCTGATCCCAGACAAGAAGAAAAGCGCAATCGTTGCCATACAAAGAGAAAACGAAGGAGTATAGTGAGCAAAATACCACACCAATCCAATTGCTAAAAACACATGATAGACGATAATAAACACAGCAGGAACGGTATTGAATCCTCGCTGCCTGATCCCCTCTCGGACGCCTTCAAATAACCCTTTTTTACCCTTTATGGAACTGTCCATATGCACTCCTATTATAGTCTCGTACAACGCACGCTTCAAGCAGTATAGCCGAAACACGATTCATTACAAAAGCACTTTTTTTAGATAAAACAAATGTTTGACTTAATAATAAATTAACATATATAATTTTATACGTTTTTTAATAAATAAATATTAAAGGCATGTCATGACGCATATTACTGGAAAACTTTATACATCTATTAGCTCACTCAAGCCATCCAAGTGGGAAAAAGCCATTGAAAAAAACTTCAAAAACAGTGACAGCAAAGTGATCACAGAAGCGAAGGCTGAATTTTTAGGACAAGCTCTTGCAAAAATGAATTGGAAAGCAGATCAAACAATCTACAACAAATTGGGTCATCTTTTCAATATTACATGTAGAAAGAATGCACATGAGATCAACTCACAGCAAATAAAAAAGATAAAAGAGCTGTTTAAGCAATTTTCTACCAAAAAAATGATCACAGACCGAAAAAAAGAAAAAAAGAAAGAACAAGTTGAATATACGGATACATATGGCAGATCCAAATACGCTGTCCATTTCGACCGCAATGGCAACATACAGTCACCAAAAAAACTTCCTAAAAAATGCCTATATGTAGTTGATAAATATGGTCAACTCTTTCTTAGAAAGATAAAAAAGGGAATCAAGCATTCTTCTACTTTTTCTGGTAGACCCATTGCAGGAGCAGGTGAAATTACTTTTGATAAAAAAACAAAAAAAATCACCTCTATTAATAACGATAGTGGTCACTACCGCCCAAAAGATCCTGAAATGAAAAATACACTCACCGCATTGAAGCGACATGGTGTCGATCTCTCAACTATTACAGTATCGATGGGGACAGGCAGCAAGGCAGTACAAACTAAGGCTTCTTCATGGGTACTTCACACGTAAATCGCGTGTTTAGACTGCCAATCTAGCACTCGCCCGAATAAGAGGGCAGTGCTCCCTAGAGCTGCTATTTGTCGCCATTCAAGAATTGCTTAATAATTTCGCTATTTTTTGAAGAAGCCCACGATTTCAACTGCTCCTTATACATCCCTGATTCGTCTTTCTTTATATTCTGCAAAAGAAGCTCCACCATTTCCAGATCGTTATTTGCTATAGCAGAAACGAGCAGCTCGCCAGCATGCTTATGCAAATACTGTATAGAAAGATCGCCCTCTTTGAATCTTTGAATAAGGGCTTTTACAATTTCCACCTGATCCTTTCCGACAGCGGAATCAAGTAGGGCATCTCTATCTACTGCCTTCAGCTGCTCGATTGATAACTTTTTAATGCAATATAGCGCTACCTCCGTTCGCTCCAAATTGATTGCGAGCTCAAGCGGGGTCATTCTATTATAATCCATGCAATAATAATCACACCTAAGCGATCAATAAGCTGTCGCACCAATTTTAAAATTTCCGCTTTTTACCAAGTTTAAAATTTCCTCTTT
>CAZASK010000049.1:0-3662 GCA_964487845.1 uncultured bacterium | reverse complement strand
CTATGTTTTCCAACATTTATGCTTTAACTTCAATTTAATTGATGACACGCCCTAGTATTCTATGCATCCAATTCCCCATGATGCGAGCAAAAGGATGGTATGTGTATGGAATACGGTGGAGTACATGGAAAAAGTGATCAGTGGTTACAGCCTACATCAAGTGAGGGATTTGAGAAGATAAATCTAGAACTTTTCAAGACTTTGTCACCAACAAACAACCTAGAATTCAAGCAAAATTTAGGCGATGTTGCAGAGCTTGAACAGAACGCTATCCTCAACAAAACAACAGACACTCATCAACACTGGATAAAAAGCGTTGGGAAGGCTCCCGCATTTCTGCTCGGCTCAATGACGATGCTCGTTGGCGGCGCATTATCTGCCACAATGGCTGCCATTACTCTCCTTATGAAAGGAGCGGCTGTTGCAATCGGTAGTGTAGCTGGAGGAGTTGTGGGAGTCTTGGTTGGACTCTGTGCCGGCAAGCCTATCCAAGGATTATTGACAGGAGCTGCAGCTGGCACATTCCTCATGAGTCAATTAGCAAAAGCAGCTACCTTTATCCCTACCATACTGTCAGGAATGATAGGTGCAGTTGGAGCAGCCCTATTCAACGCCTGCTCAGAGAAAAAGGCAGGGGATAATTTTATGCTACGCATGAATGATCTCTACCATGAATCAAGAGAGGTAGGAGACGCTGTGCCAAGTAGTCTTGTAAAAACAAGAAATGCTTTATCGGAGAAGGGAAGAAAAGATGATGATATGAGTACAAGACAGTCAACACCGCCTTCTGAATTTACGCTCACTAAAAAAGAAAAAAAGATATATTTTGAAGAGCCTCCGATTGACATATTCTAATAAAAACATGAAAAGATATCACACGCTCTCACAAGAAGAAAATCATGTCATCAAAGACTGTGGGACTGAAAAACCAGGAACTGGTGTCTACACTACCTGTTCGAAAACAGGAGTGTATATATGTAAGCAGTGCGATGCTCCTCTCTATCTCTCAAAAGACAAGTTTACTTCTGGGTGTGGCTGGCCGAGCTTTGATGATCGACTGATAGATGCTATCACTGAGCGAAAAGATCCGGATGGCAGGAGGATAGAAATTACATGCAGCCGCTGTGGCGGCCATCTTGGCCACCTCTTTTTGAACGAAGGGCTGACTCAAAAAAATGCCCGTTACTGCGTAAACTCTCTCTCCTTGCGATTTATTTCTGGCTACACAGAAGAAGGCTATGAAAAAGCTCTATTTGCAGGGGGCTGCTTTTGGGGTGTAGAACATCTTTTGAGACAACTACCAGGCATCATAGACGTAACCTCTGGATATACCGGAGGGTGTGTTGTGTATCCCACCTATGAAGAGGTCACAACAGGCACAACAGGGCATGTAGAGGCTGTTGAAGTTGTCTTTGATACGCACACACTCAGTTATGAAAATTTGGCAAGATGCTTTTTTGAAATTCATGACCCCACACAAAGAGATGGCCAAGGAGTAGATCACGGTAGTCAATACCGATCTTGCATTTTTTATTTCAGCGATCTACAAAAACAAATCGCTCTCCAACTTGTACATCTTCTCAAAGCACAAGGCTATGATGTTGTAACAGAAATTAGGCCCGCTACTATGTTCTATCCAGCAGAAAGCTACCACCAAGATTATTTCAATAAAATGAAAAAGGCGCCGCACTGCCATCAGCGTGTACATCGCTTTAGTGCGTAAGGTGAGTTAATAACCTCAACGCTTCTTCTTGACCTCAGTCTTCCCATCAGGATGAACAACTTCTTGTAAAACGGTGAAAGTAGGTGGTAATTGTGTAATTTTTTTACATCCTACGAGATTAAGTTTGATAAGAGACTTTCCAGATCCTTCCTCAAGCTGTGCAAGACCCTCATCCTTAATCTTAGTATAGCCAAGATCAACTTCTTCTAAGACTGTGAAAGTTTTTGGAAATGTCTTGATCTTTGTATTCTGTTGAAGATCAATCTTCCTAAGAGAACTTCCAGAGCCTCTAGCGAGCTGTTCAAGACCCGCATCATGAATCTTAGTATCACTAAGATCAGCTTCTTCTAAGGCTGTGAAAGTTTCCGGGAAATTCTTGAATTTGGTGCAGTCAGAAAGATTAATCTTCCTAAGAGAATTTCCAGAGCCTTTAGCGAGCTGTCCAAGACCCTCATCATGAATCTTAGTATGGCAAAGATTAACTTCTTCTAAGGCTGTGAAAGTTGCCGGAAAATTCTTGATTGATGGATTGATGCGAAGATTCATCTTCTTAAGTGAATTTCCAGCCCCTCTAGCAAGCTGTTCAAGAGCCTCATCATGAAAATGCATCTGTTCAAGATTAACTTCTTCTAAGGCTATGAAAGTTGTCGGGAACATTGTGATTCCGCGACAATTCCTAATATCAAGCCTTATAAGAGACTTTCCAGCTGATCTACCGAGCTGTACAAGACCTGCATCGTTAATCTCAGTATAGCCAATACAAATCTCTTGTAATTGATTCAGAGTTTCTGGAATGGCTGTCACATAAGAGCACGAAGAAAGATCCAGAAATTTCAGACCCGGACATTTTTGACCAATATGTCGTAATACGTCTTGATCAACAGCTTTACAACCAGTAAGACTTAATGACTCTAAATGAGCTGGTAAAACAGCAATCAATTCAAGCAGCTGCCTTTTATCGAGGTTACTTGGACTTCTCAACTCAAGACGTCTTAATTTCTCAAACTCACTTCCCTTAAATGAAATATCTAAGAAATTATTTTCAAAAGGAAAAACTAATGTTTGTAATTGCTCTCTCCATGAACTAATGATGATCTGAGTAACCATTCTAGGGAAAGGCTTTTTAGCATGGCTGAGATCGGTGAAATTGATTTTTGATAAGATATTACGGCTACTGAGAAGAAAACACTTTGGCGCACTAATATCTTTTAAAAGAGGAGGCATCAATTTATTAGCAACGAGTGAAGATATTTTTCCATGTCTATAATTGGTAAGTATTGATAAAGAACTTAGAGGCTCTTGACAAATTTTATTTATACACATATTTTGTAAACTCAGCATATAAAACCCTATTAAAATAGTTACAGTTATAATATCAATATTTAAAATAAATATCTACACCTATATTTTTTTTAATATTATTGCTTATAGTCCGATTGAACCAAGAACGCATCGTCTGTAAATTTTTTCATAGCGGCTTCATTGCCGACTCCAGGAAGAAACTGATGAAATGCCAAATGTCATTTCTCAATTAAATAGCTACCGCTATTCACTGCTAAAAAAATAAAAAAATCTCCTGCCATATCCTTACGCAGCTGATCATCCTCCACATGCAGAGCTCATCTTGCCCTACTCAAAAATGGGGTCATGACAAAAAAAAAGACCTTAGTAAGTTCTTCACTTACCAATACCATCCAGAAAAATACCCTCATATTTGACTGCGTCGGCTCAGCAACGCATTTTTATTCTTCACTCGTGCCTTGTGCATGCACAATGGTCACTCGCTCCAGAACAAAAATGTGTGCTGCCTTCTTGTCAAATTTATGATTGTATTTCCCTGGAATGGTATAGGGTCACAAAAGCTTGGGCCACGTCCTACCTCGATGCCCTACTCAAAAATGGGGTCATGACAAAAAAAAAGACCTTAGTAAGTTCTTCA
>CAZASK010000048.1:0-3738 GCA_964487845.1 uncultured bacterium | reverse complement strand
AGCCTAAAAAGCACTACACACCCTCCCGCTTCCACCCTTGGAAGCGAGATATGGTTCGTGGTTTGTTGGCACAAAAAAGACCTCAAACAACAGGTGTGGTATAATGAAGGTAGGAAATTTCTAAATAGGTGAAATAGGAAATTTTAAACTTGGTTTAATATTATTTTTAATAGCTTCTATCCAGCGTGAACACAAGAGGCTCTCTCGAGAGCAAATGTGGTCGGCATGTGTTTGTCCAAAAGGCAAAATGGCTAGGCCTTGTCTCATTTCTTCAAGATGTTCTTTTTCTTCCAATACAATTGCAGTAACAGTAACCAGAGAGCGTTTGCTCCGTAGAATAGTGTTGTAGATAGGATAGAGCTCTTCTGCTCTTAATTCTATCGCATAGGTGACAAGAAGATAGGCTATTTTTTTTATTGACGCACAATCAAAACCCTCATTTTTGAGATATTGTGAAGTGTAGAGATCGAGTGCGTTGAGATAATGAAGTGTTGCCCTGCCTCCTAAGATCGAGTGGCGATCATAGCTTTCAAGGGGTTCTGGGGACACGCGTTCGATTTGCCATTTTAACGAGTGCGCATGACGAAATTCTTCGGAAGCATGTTTTAGCATCTCTTCGGGGACAAGAGTCGGGTGTTCGCATGCAGCGATCTTTCTGGCTCCACAATTTTCAAGATAAGAGAGAGTGTTGAGCCATCTTGCATGCAGAAAATCAGATTCTATAATAGGATCGAGCAGCTTTGTAAATGAATCAGCAAAAGAGATATATGTCTTCATATGATTTCCTCAAGGGTATACACAATAGCTTCATAGATTTCGTCTAATTCTTCTTCTTGAATACAATAGGGAGGTAATACGTAGACGACATTGCCTAGTGGGCGCAGTAAGATGCCTCGGCGTAAGAAGAGCTGATACAGTCGATCTCGTATGGGATTGAAGTAGCCATGATTGGAAGATTGGTATTCTACTACTAACAGCGTTTCTAGATGTTCACATCGAATAAGAGCAGGATGGCCACGCCACCTTTTACAAAAGCTTTCGTGATGCTTGGCTATGCGTGTACGCTGCTCGGAGCAACACTCAGTAGCAAGAAGCTGCAGACTAGCCGATGCACTTGCACAGGCTAAAGGATTGGCTGTGTATGAGTGACCATGTAAAAATGTATGTCTTATGTCGTCAGAAAAAAAGGCGTCAAAGACATCTTGAGAGCAGGCGGTGACGCCGAGTGGTAAAAAGCCGCCAGTAAGTCCTTTGGCAAGGCAGATGATATCAGGCTGTATAGAAATGAGGCTGCACGCAAAAAGAGGGCCTACTCTTCCACATCCCGTCATCACCTCATCTACGATTGTGAGCACATGATGCTCCTTACATGCTTTTAAAAGACTCTCCAGGGCAGTATGCGAGTAGATGACCATGCCTCCTGCGGCAAGGACAAGAGGCTCGAAGATGAAGCAGGCAACATCCTCTTGCTGGAGAGCTTGTTTTAATTGGCGCAGCGACTCTTCTTCTTTTCCTTTTGTTGGAGCGTCAATAGCTACAACTTCGAAGAGCTGTCTCCAAAATGGAACATTAAAATTATTTTTTCCTGCTGCAGACATCGCTCCAAATGTGTCGCCATGGTAGCTGTTGTGAAAACAGATTATTTTTGTTTTTTGTGTGTATGGATCTCTATTGTACCAATACTGCAAGGCCATTTTTATCGCCACTTTAACCGCTGTCGATCCATTGTCTGAATAGAATATTTTTGCAAAATGAGCGGGTAATAAATCAAGAAGTTGGCACGCTACCTTTTCTGCTGGAGCATGTGTACAGCCTGCAAAGAGGACATGTTCCAAAATCTCTACTTGTTTTTTTATAGCCGCTGCAATAACAGGATGAGTATGTCCATGCAGATTTACCCACCATGAAGAGGTGCCATCGATATAGCGCTCTCCATTGCTTGTATGGAGATAAATTCCTTTTGCAGAGGCGATAGGAATGGAAGCTGGCGCCGTCTTCATCTGCGTAAATGGATGCCACACTCTACTATTGTCTATAAAATTTTTTGCCATTTTTGTGCATACCTCTGTATGGTCTGTTGATTGATTTTTTTCTCAGGTAATAGACGTGCTAAGAGCGGAAGGTGTGTCATATGTAGGATTGCCGACTCGCTATCGGTATTTGGGCAGCCATTGAAGATAAGACCCGCAATCGATACGCCTCTTCGTTGAAGTGCGTCTACGGTAAGGAGTGTGTGGTTGATGCTTCCAATGTAGTGCTTCGAGACAATGATCCAGGGGATATTCCACGAGTGAAAAAGATCATAGGTCGTCATGCGTGTCGTAAGTGGAGCGAAAATTCCTCCTACGCTTTCAATAATGAGGGGTCTTTTTGTATCTGGAAGTATGATCTTCGTTGAATCTATTTCAACATGCTCTAGTCTGGCTGCATGATGTGGGGAGAGTGCGTTTTTGAATGAGTAAGCAGGTGAGTGAATGCGATGCTTTTTTGTGTCGATAAGAGTGTGCATGATTGCAGTATCGGCTGTTTTTGTCTTATCGCATTGGATCGGCTTCCAGTAGTCAGCGTGTAGGCATGTAGTGAGGATGGCGGAGACAACTGATTTTCCTACGTTGGTTCCGATTCCTGCTATGATATAGCTCATCGCGTGAGTAGCTCCTCTATTTCTTGCTCCGTGTTATAGGCGTGTAGGCAGATGCGAAGGCTCTCCCTTCCTTGCCCTACTGTCGGGCTTGTGAGAGCGCGTACATCATATCCTTGTTTTTGAAGCTCGCGTGCTCTTGTTTTTACAGCATCATTACCCTGAATAAAGATGGGCTGAATGTGTGTGTATGAGGCTTGCGGAGAGAGTGTTTGAAATCGGTGGATGAGCTTTTGAATCTGATGTCTCTCATATTCCATAGCAGGAAATAGCTGATAGCTACAGGAAATGGCGGCAAGTGAGTAAAAAGAGGGGGCTGTGGTGTATATGAAAGGATTAGAGAAGTTGATAATCGCTTGTTTCAGTGTATTGCTGCCTAGGACAAAGGCGCCTTGTGTCCCTAGTGCTTTTCCGCAGGTGACTACAAGCGCAAAAACATCTGAAGAGAGATTATGAGCTGCCACAAGTCCTTTTCCTGATGGGCCATAGACTCCAATAGCATGTGCCTCATCGACGATAACATGTGCATGGTATTGTTTTGCGAGCGAGCAAATCTCTGACAGTGGAGCCAATGAGCCATCTGTAGAATACACTGATTCAATACAAATAAAACACGTGCCTGTAGATCGTTTTAAACGACTTTCAAGATGCTCGAGGTCATTATGCCGAAAGGCAAAAGAGGTGGTCTTGCTGTGGCGATATCCATTGCGTGTTGAGGCGTGGATATGAGCGTCGAATAAAAGAGTATCATGAGGTTTGCCAAGAATAGATACGAGGCCAACATTCGCCATATATCCACAATGGAATAGAGCCGCTGCCTGATAGCCATGGAAGGCGGCAATCTGATATTCAAGTTCTTCTATGTACTGTGAATTTCCGGTAAGAAGGCGAGATCCTGTGGATCCGTAGCAAGATCTGTCTGTATTGATACGCAGCCACTCTTTTAAAAAAGCATCATGCATAGCTTTCGATCGAGCAATGCCCAAGTAGTCGTTCGAAGAAAAGTCGATGAGGGAGTCGTTTTTTGTAAGCTCTCTTAAATTACGCGAGTCTCCTATTAACCAATAAAATTATTGAAAACTTCTTTTATTGTCGGC
>CAZASK010000047.1:0-5038 GCA_964487845.1 uncultured bacterium | reverse complement strand
AGTTCCGAAGAATCTACAATGCTTAGGGGGTCAATCTTTACCAGTATAGTTCTGTTCTTAATTTTAAATAAATTGACACTTACGCTTCACTTTTTTACACTTGTACCTATTTGAAATGCAATAGGTGCCATGTGGCGTTTTTAGGTGGGCTCTTTCGACCAGCTCCTCAACTCGATGAAATCCAAGATCACGAAGTAGTTGCAGCCAAGTACTCATACTGGCGTATCCGTGTCTTTTATTCGATGTTCTTGGGATATGTCTTCTACTATCTGACAAGAAAGAGTTTTACCTTCGCCATGCCCGCGATGATCCACGATCTAGGGCTTACCAAAGAACAGCTTGGCCTCATCGCCAGCATCTGGTCGGTGACTTATGGAATCAGCAAGTTTGCAAGTGGCGTGATTGGCGATCGATCCAATGCCAAGTACTTCATGGCTGCAGGGCTGATGATCACCGGGATATGCAACATTTTATTTGGTTGCAGCTCTTCGTTTGGCATGTTTGCGTTTTTTTGGGGCATGAATGGTTGGTTTCAAGGGTTTGGTTGGCCTTCTTGTGCACGGCTGCTCACACACTGGTACTCTCAGTCTGAGCGCGGCAGATGGTGGTCATTTTGGAATATATCGCATAATATTGGCGGCGCAGTCGTCCCTATCATCACTGCTTTATTTGCTCAATATTTTGGCTGGCGCTACGCCATGATCATACCAGGCTCTGTCTGCATTACAATGTCTTTTATCTTGATGAATCGACTGACAGACACTCCGCAAGGTTTAGGCCTTCCTCCTATCGAAAAGTATCGCAATGACTACCCTTCAAAAAAGGCACACAAAGATCCCGAAAGAGAACTGACGGTCAAAGAGATTCTCTTCGAATATGTATTTACGAATCGCTTTATATGGATTTTAGCCTTTGGCTACTACTTCGTCTACATGATCAGAACCGCTATCAACGACTGGACCGTGCTCTATCTCGTTGAATCGAAGGGATACACGCCTCTTGGCGCAAGTGCTATTATCATATGGTTCGAGGTAGGTGGGATCTTCGGAAGTTTAGTAGCCGGCTGGGCTTCAGACAAGCTGTTTCGTGCCAGGCGCGGTCCTGTCTTGTCGCTCTTTTGTTTAGGCGTTTCTTTGTCTACACTCTTTTTCCTCTTGGCTCCTCGGTGCGCTCTCTTTGCTCCACTAGCCGCTTTGCCTGTCACAGACTGCGCTATGCTCTTTACCTTTGGATTCTTCACCTTTGGACCTCAGATGATGATCGGCATGGCGGCAGCAGAGCTGTCGCATAAAAAAGCAGCCGCTACAGCGAGTGGCTTTACAGGTCTTTTAGCGTATCTCGGTGCCGCAACGGCAGGATATCCACTAGGAGCACTTGTTCAGACGTTTGGCTGGAATGCATTTTTTCTTGTATTGATCGCCTGCGGTCTTATTTCTATGTCGCTGCTACTGCCCTTGTGGTCGGTAAAATCACGAGATGATGCTCAAGTTGCTGGCAGTTAATAGATGCAAAATAATAGCAAGGCCTTGTAAAAAGAAAATAACATCTTTGAAGGCTTTTTGTTCGTGAATCGATTTGATAAAAATCTCCGCTATTTTGAACGTCACAACTCCAAAGCTTCAGCTCTCTTGTCTCTTGCAGATCTTTCTTGCCTTCGTTTTTCGAAGACTGAGCGAGGAGAAGAGACCCTAGTTCGTGGAGCAGATCATTATCACTTGCGGCAAGGAGCTTTCCTTGAGCAAGAGCAGCTTGTGCTCAAGCTTCCATTATCTACACTTGATGTGATCTATATTTTTGGCCTAGGCTTAGGATATGCCTATGATGCCCTGCAGCCGTGGCTTGTAGAAGATAGCTCTCGAAATCTCATTTTTTTAGAAGATGACATCGCTGTCATTGGGCGCTTTTTAGAGTCGAAACGCGCTGGGCAGATTTTGCAAAATCCCCAGGTGCGTGTTACCTATATTGAAGACTCTGAAGAGGGGAAAGAAGCTATTCAAGCGCTTGCTTGGGGAGTCTACCCAAAAAAGATTGCAATTGAAGCGCTTCCTTTTTATAAGCGTACGCGAGGTTTAGTTTTTGAAGAGGTGAAGAAGAGGCTGTTTTACGAGACGGCAGAATTGCACGCAGTATTAGATGAATATCTCGGATTCGGAGTCCCCTTCTTTAGAAATTTTTGGAAGAATATCTTCTTTTTCCCATCCTCTTATCAGGGAGCGCGGCTTTTTTCTCAATTTCGCGGAATTCCAGCTATCGTAGTGGGTGCGGGCCCAAGCCTACAAGAGCAGCTGCCACTTCTTCGCAAGCTGAGCGACCGAGCACTTATTTTAGCTGGCGGATCGAGCGTGAATGCACTCATGGACGCAGGGATAACCCCACATTTTGCAGCAGGCATCGACCCGAATCCAATGCAATACCTCAGGTTGAGGCAGGCAAGTGCCTTTACTGTGCCATTCTTTTTCAGAAATCGCATGCTTCATGAGGCTTTGACACTTGTGTCGGGGCAAAAGCTCTATCTGCCAGGAGGCGATGGCTATAACATATCAGAGTATTTTGAAGAAAAGCTCAAGATAAGAGGAAAAGTGCTAGGCGGCGGACACAGTGTTTCCAATTTTTTAATAGAGATCGCTCATGCTCTTGGCTGTGGGCCTATTATAATGGTAGGCTACGACTTGGCATATAGTAAAAATATGGCCTATGCACCTGGTGTAGAGGAAAGTCAGCAGGCTGTTTTTTCAAAAAAAGATCTCGCACAAGAGGGGCCTATCCCATGGAAAGATATTGCCGGAAATCCGATTTCTACACAGTGGAAGTGGATTGTAGAGGCAGAGTGGATAGCAGAATATAAGAAAAGGCATCCTACGATCAAGCTGATAAATGCTACTGAAGGTGGTATTGGCATGAGAGGAGTGAGCAATAGAACGTTGAGTGAGGCTGCACAGCGTTATCTGACGAGACAATATGATATGAGAGGTTGTGTGCACCACGCTATTGAGATCGCAGCTCCTCTTGAAGCAACGGATAGCAAGGTCCTTTCGTCTGTAGGCGAGATGTATGATAGCTTGCAGCGTGTGGTCGATATTATCCAAGAGATGCTCCAGAAGATAGAACGTACAAAGAAAGGTGAGTTTTGTACTACCACGCAAGGCGTTCTCTTGTTTGAAAAACTCGAAAAAGAAGAAGCGTTTCAGTATGTGCTAGAGGTGTTTTTCAGGATGAAGGTGAAGCTTGATGCCATGCACGAAGCATTTATGGACCATCTTTCGATCACGAAGAGGAAAAAGCAAATGAATATGCGTGATAAAGAGGTAAAGAGGCTCCTTTTTCTCAAGGAAGTAGCAATCGTCAATCAGCTTCTTATTGCGCAGGCAGTTGAAGAATATGCGGCTTCTGGACATTCCATAAAGGCATTTTGCCCGAAAGCAAAGGTTTTTTGGTCATGAATTCACTCTACATATTCGAAAAAAATAGATTTGTGATCTTTGATGAAGATGGCAGTCAGCTCTTTTGTGATAGAGAGATCATGCCTCCTACAGTAGAAGAGGCATATTCGCTTTCTGGCTACCATGTGCAGACAAATGGAAAGCAGCTCATAGAAGAGCTTGTCTATCGAAAAGATGTTTTGCATGGTCAAGCACGCACGAGGAAAAAGGAAAAGATGATGAGCGACTGTTATTATGTGGAGGGAATGCTCCATGGACCATCGAGGACTTTTTTTCATGATGGGAGTATGGCGTCACTGTATCTCTTTGTACATGGGAAAAGAGAGGGGAGAGCTTTTCTCTATACTCAGCAAGGGGCTCTCATTGCTCAAGAGCGCTTTTTGCGCGATCAACTCCACGGCAAACAGATATATTTTTATCCTGCTGGAGGAAAAAAGCTGGAAAGTGAGTATCAGCAGGGGGTGCTCCATGGAAAAACATGTGTGTATGCTGAAACTGGGCAGCTGATACGAGAAATAGATTTTGAAGGAGGTAAACGCCATGGCTTTGATACCATGTGGGATCTATTTGGCACCACGCTCTTTTCTTATGAGTATGTAGGTAATAAATGTACGAAGCGTGCGATTTTAGATCCCATTGTAGAAAAATATCAGTTGTAACCTCTTGCACAAAAACAGCATGATATGAGATAGTCTATACATTCATTTTATCCTACACGTTTTGAGGAGAAGCAATGGCTCGTTATACTGGCCCAAAAAATCGAGTGTCGAGAAAATTCGGGATCAATGTCTTTTCGAGAACTAAGAATCCACTCGTGCACAAACCAAATCCTCCAGGACAGCATGGTGCTAAGCGGAAGAAAAAGTCAGATTATGGCATTCAGCTCGAAGAAAAACAGAAGCTGAAAGCTGCATTCGGAATGATCACCGAAAAGCAACTGTTGAAGTACTACCACGAGGCAGCACGTCATCATAAAAATACAGGTGAGCTCTTGATGCAGATGCTCGAGTGCCGTCTGGACAACATGGTATTTCGCTTGAAACTAGCGGCAACACCATTCCAGGCTCAGCAGTTAGTAGCTCATGGCCACATCCGAGTCAATGGAAAAAAGGTAGACCGCCGTTCATTTATCGTAAAGCCAGGCATGGAAATTTCTGTAAAGCCTGCGAGCCACAAGCTCAAGATAGTAACAGAAGCTGTGCAAAATACCAACAGATCAGTACCTAGCTATATGGAGCATAATTTGTCTTCATTCTCTGGGAAGCTGCTCCAGTTGCCATCTCTTGCTGATATTTCTTTGCCTCTCGAAGTGAATATCCACATGATTTGTGACTTCCTCGCACACGCACATTAATTCTGACACTTGTCATGATTCAGCAAAAGCGCTTCTTGAAAAAGAAGCGCTTTTTTTTTTAACTTCAGATTCGAAGCCGTAATACCATCCCAAAAAAATAAATTCATATTTGACTGCGTCGGCTTAGCAATAAATTTTTGTTCTTCACTCGCGCCTTCATGCATGCACAATGGTCACTCGCTCCAGATCAAACCCTAACTCCGCCAATCATTACGTAATATTGTGCCAATAACGTTAAGAAACT
>CAZASK010000046.1:0-6779 GCA_964487845.1 uncultured bacterium | reverse complement strand
CCGGACAATTATGTTTCCTTGTTAGGGGGTCAATCTTTACCTAAATTGCCCGTTTTTTACATTTCTATCGAAACGCTTTCTTCAAACTGACTATTTTTGGGCCATCGTATTACTTGGTTACCACTCCTTTATACTCACTCGAACGAGCTTTGAAAATTTTTGAACCTCTCTATTCACATACTCAAACCAGATACGTGCTTTTCCCAAATTATAATACGAGCGACGGGTAATAAAAGTGAGTTTTTTTATATTTGGGAACATCGCATCGATAGCGTAAAAATCTGTAAAGAAAATATCTTTATCACAGCTGTATAACGTTAGCTGAGTCACTTGAGTAAATTGTACATTTTTATATGGATTCTTGTTGTGATAGAAAAACCGTGAATAGCCTCCATGCCACGCCATCTCTAGAATACGCATGGAGGGAGTGCTCGCGGCTATACCTTCAAGATGAGAGCTGTCGATTTCAGAAAAATCAAGCTGCAGCTTCTTTAAACATGGCAATATGACACCGCAAAAATCAAACGGATTTTGCTTATAGTTGAATCGAAGCGACTGCAACATCGCGCAGCTGTTCACTAAAAAAGATTTCCAGGTTTCATGATTGCTAAAATAAACTTCATCAAAGAGCTCAATCTCCTCGAGCCGTTTTGACTGTATGTGATCCGATTCGATTACATGTTTTTCTTTATGCACGCGAAGATACAGCTTTTTCAACTTCTCTCCACACACTCCATACAACTTGAGACACCTATCTCCAGAAAGTCTCAGCACTTCTATATTTGGGAAAGAGCCAAGATCGTCTATATCAGCACACTGCTCTATCGAAAGAACTTTCATATTATTTCTTTGAAATATCGTCAGCAAGTCTAATTCAACTTGACTCAATGCATAGAGAGAAAGTTCTGTAAGGGGCAGATGTGAGAGATCCCCTATCTCAGCCACTTTCGTCTGTGCCGCATCGAGGAGCCGCAGCTGTTCGAAGGATCCAATCCGTGTAAGATACTTTTGTCCCGCCACCTTAATAACTTCAAGCGTCTTGCGCACGTTATGCGGCAACATCTCAAACATCTTGTCATTATAGCAGATGGACCGTTCAGACCAGGGTGCATCCTCATCCACACTGAGATCCAACTCTTTCAAATTCTCGCAATGAAGAGTTGACAAGTCAAGCACTCCAGATCCACCTATATTCAACTTCTGTAGGCGTGTACACGACTCTAATATACGCGCGAGTGTTTTTTTGTCGATAGTGGTGCCTTGAGCAGACAACTCTGTCAAATTAGGCAAAGAACATTCTTCTATTTTTTTTATATGCCCATTTCCAGATATATCTAACACTCTGAGGTTGGGGCATTTTTTTATAAGCTGTCGAAGATGGATGGCCACAAAACCATCTCTCGCGTTTCTTATAACCAATTTCTCGAGACCCTCTGGAAGAGATTCGATGAGGTGCAGAAGATCTAGCCAGCCAAATTTGTGCGCATTAGGAATATCAAGCACTTTTAAATTTGCATACTTGAGCTCTTCAAAATATGCATTTCTTCGAAAAAGATCGATTTTTGAAGGAAGCTCGATAATACGTACTGTTTTTTGCCAAAGCTCAAATATCATATATACAGCACACAATCCAAGCTTTGGAAGATCCTGCAACCGCAATTCAGTCACAGGCAATAGCGAAAGTCGCTTTTCAGATAATTCTGAATCTTTAGTATGAAGAAAAATCCAACGCACGAGCTTGTGTACGGTCTGGGGATCTGCCGCACAAATTCATGCTGGTCGTTTTTTTCTGAGAGGCTCACATGACTCATCTTCGTTTCTAGTTGATCGATTGCCTGCGACTCAATCTTTCGCCAACAGAGCGTTCTCAGGGATGGGATGAAGTTATAGGATTGTATCTGCATGGATTCCTCTCGTGATAATCTTTGCTAACTCCTCAGGCTGCGAAAGAAATGGGAAATGTCCCGACTGAATGCTCACTGTATGGCAAGGATATGTCTTCAATACATTTCGCTGTGTAATCGGATGCACATCACGATCATTTTCACACAGGATATAGGTCCTCTTGCTACGTGTTTTCCCTGAGTCTACCCAATGAATAGGGGTCATGAAGATAGCCATCGGCTGAGGCTGCAACTTGTGTATTGCCCAGTCAGCAACAGCATCTGGACAATCGAAGTATAATGCCTCTTTTGCTTGCTTGAGATCAACGCTCTGCGTGTTATTTTTCGGATCATAGCTCATGATATCAGGGATTTTTGACGGTCCACCAGCTTGAGCAATATCTAATAAGGATTGCCCATTTTGAGCCACAAAGCCTGCAATGATAAAAAGATGAGCTATCTTCTCAGAATATTTATCGAAAAGCGGTGCTGCAAAAAGAGCTGCCATAGAATGCGCTACGAGCACTACTGGCTCTTTATATCGAGAAAGTTCTCGCTCCAAAAATTGATAGTAGTTTTTATATGTTACCTCATCTAGCGAGCATGCATTTGCTCCATGACCAGGTAGATCAGGGCATGATACATGATGCCCCATCTTGCGAAGCAAGCGCGCCAGCGCCTCCCAACACCAACCACCCTGCCACGCGCCATGAACAAGAATATACTGCATAAAACCCCATCTTTACGTTAGTACAATTTAGGGAGTGAATCACAAAGGCTTTGTTAAATTCAACCAATAACGTGTATGACGAAGCTCACCTGTTTTCACCAGAGCCTTCATGCGAACGAGATCGACAAGATCACGCGTTGTTGTTGCTCGTGATGCTTTTGTAATCGCCATATACTTCTCAGCGCTCAGGCCGCCTTGAAACCCATGAATCCCTTCTGCAAACATCCTCAACAAAGCTTTTTCTTGACGCTCGTTCAGTTGTCCATGAAGCGAGGACATGAGCCTAGATTTTTCGATGAGAAAATGGAGCATCTCCATCGCTTCTCGCTGCCCATCTAACACTACATCCGCAAAAAACTCTAGCCAATGATTCACTTCGAGGGTGCGATTACAACGCTCTAGTGCTGCGTAGTAGTCTTTCTTTCTATTTTCTAATACTTTAGAGACAGCTATCAATATAGGCCTTCCAATATCTTGAGAAAGCGCTTTTTCTACCAATATACGCCCTATTCTTCCATTGCCATCTTCAAATGGATGGATAGATTCAAAATAGAGGTGCGCAATAGCAGCGCGTCCTAAAATAGATGAAGAAGCTGTTTTCGAGTTATACCAGTCGATAAACTTATTCATTTCATGGGCTACTTGTATCGATGGTGGCGCTTCAAAGAACACGCGAGATTCGTCATAACACCGAGATACAATCTGCATGGGCTCTATATGCGTACGATATTTTCCGCAGTCTACGATATGTGTTAGCGGTTTAAACAGCTTCATATGCCACTGCCATAGCATCTCATGAGTGAGTGGCTTATCAAAAGTTGTATATACATCACAGAGAAGCTCTGCCATCCCCGCTTCTTTGTTTTTCTCTCGAAAAGCCGATGGGTGAAATCCAAAGTGCTGTCTGATGGAGGATTGGAGACTTTCTCGATCAAGAAACTCCCCTTCAATTTTTGAACTTTCTAATCCCTCCATACTGAGAATCTCAACCACGAACTGATTGTATTCACTCTCTTCGATGTTTTTTATACATGCGCACGAACTTCCCACCCCCAGTAGAAATGCCCGCTCCTGCTGAGTGATCCGCTCCATGTTACACGTAAATTTCGGCCAATCTGGCAGCTGCCAATTCCAGAGCATGAGCGATAGACTCCTCTTCTATAACTCATTTTTATATATAATTTTGAGTTATAGAGCAATCCTCTATTGCTCATCTCAGCAATCCGAAAGAAAATTAGCGCCATAGAATTTTCTTCGGATTTTGAAACAAAGCTTCGCCATTACACGTTTTGCGCAAATCGATTTATAAATATTTTTTATGTGATCATATCAATCGGAGGCATTATTTAGACAACAAACGATTCACTTTGGCAATACCATCGATTTGCTAGGCTCTGCCCCTAAAATTTCAGCACATGAAAATGCAAGCAATTATGATGCCTGCTTTAAAACACCAATGCTGCGTTATCGTATCTTGTAGCAATACACCGATATTCTTTGAGGCGGCCAAAAAAAACACTCTATGGCATTACGTTCTTTATATGTGTGTTCATCGCATGCTATCGACTGCAATCTATTCATTCTTCCAGGGATTACAGAGCGTATATTCTTTTCATAAAGCATCTACTTTCGCATGAATGGCAGAAGAGAATCCTCCATAACTACGCCCTAATCCCTGTTTATCTTGACCACTAATGCTCCGGCAGCATGACGATGAGCTCGAATAACTGTTCCATTAATCATGTACCATTCGTGATACCCAATCTTTTTTAAAAAACTCCAGAATCTTTTCTAATACATAATGTAATTGCGCTTCCTTTTAAGGAGCGTCGTGTAGATGAGGCCTGAAAAAATTGGCCTAGAAAGTAGGAATCTAACTCACTATCTGAAAAAGGGCCTGCTGAAGATGAATTATCGGGTTGCTGTCATGGAGTCTCGAAAAATGGCCGCTATTCTTGCTACGATCATTAATAAGACAGACAAAAACGATGCCAGGGGTATTGCAGAAGCTTTAAGAGTCGGTCATTTTCAAGAATGTGTACATAGAAGCGATGAAGCCGTGGAAATCAGAACCCTGTTGTACATGAGACAAACTGCTATAGAGGAAAAGACTCATATCATCAACAGCCTCAGAGGTCACCTAAAAGTCTATGGAATCAAGTTTGGCAAGAAAGCGGGGAAAGGCTTTAGAGAGATGGTAGAAAAGGCCATTGAGAATTTGAGTCCAAGAATTCAGAGGACAGTGCAGAGTCTCCTGAATATTTTGGACACGCTGAACAAAGAACTTCAGGCTCTAACCAAAGAAGTGGTAAGCGTAGCTTCTACGAATGAAAATGTGAAGCTTCTGCAAACCATTGATGGGGTAGGCCCAATCACAGCCTTAGCTTTTAAAGCAGAGGTTGATGACCCTAACCGGTTTGTGGATTCTAAAGATGTTGCTGCCTACATAGGATTAACTCCTAGCCAATATTCTTCT
The DNA here is from genome assembly GCA_964487845.1 of uncultured bacterium. Classification (GTDB taxonomy): domain Bacteria; phylum Chlamydiota; class Chlamydiia; order Chlamydiales; family FEN-1388; genus CAZASK01. Next base: position 1,690 of record CAZASK010000046.1, on the reverse strand, counting down.
GGAGAAGTGCATAGGCAAGGGGGAATTTCCAAGAAGGGAAGTAAGCGAACGCGGTATCTACTCGTGGAGGCTGCCAGTGCGCTGCTGACTCGATGCAAGATATGGAGCAAGATAAAGGCCTGGGGAATGAAGCTGCAAAAGAAGAAGGGCACTCGAAAAGCTACCGTAGCTATAGCTAGAAAACTCGCTGTAATTATGCATAAAATGCTTGTGACAAGGAAGCCTTTTGAGCGAAGCCCAGGAAAGAAAGAAGCAATAGCTGCATAAGAGATAGGTTAATCATAACAAGAGTGGTTTAAGAGACTGAGGAAGAGTCAAAGGCATCCGAAGTCAAGGTCAAGACGAGAAATGGTTGGCTCTTAGAAGCCGTGTAATACATTGTCTGGCCTTGTGCTTCGCACATTATAGTGGGACAGGAGAATCAATCATAATGATCTCCACAAAAAAGATCCCGGAGAGAACCATGGAGAGCCTTTTGATTTATCGATGTCTAGAAAAAACTGCTTAGGGAAAAAAATGTGTTGACTAGAAGCGCAATTAGAGAACCATTTATCAAAAATAATGTTTAGTTCTGCAAGGAAGCTGCACAAATTTTTTGCATCTGGAGTGAGCGACCATTGCCGATAGGCAAGGCGCGAATGAAGATAAAAAATTTGTTGCAAAGCTGACGCAGCAAAACTAAACATTATTTTTGATAAATGGTATAAGTACCCTTTTTCGCTCAACGACTGTAGCGATTATACACTGTTTTCCAGATCCATATTTCGGCGGCAATTCTCGCCAGGGAGCTCCTGTTCTTACTATCCAACGATCGATTCTAAAAATAGACGCTCGTTTTTCTCGTGTCTACCTTTAAGCTCGGGCAACACAGGAATAACCTTCGTCCAAATTTCGTCAGTAATTACTTTTCTAGTCATAAAATTCTCTTTTTTATGACTGTTTTAGTAGAAATTACACTGTAAGGGACAGAACCTAATTTATTGTCTTGACATGAAGATTCTATTTCTGCCAGCCTTAACAGCCAAAATAAGGATTCTTTATGCCTTCAATCAATACTCACTTGTGTTCATTAAATTTCTCTAATCAGCTGGCTGATGTGAAAAATTTATTAGATACAGCTCAGGTAAAGACCACTTTTTGGGGTAGCCGAGTCGTGGAGGTAAACGGCTTCAGTGGATCTGTATATTTAGATGATGTAGCAAAAAAAATTTTAAGCGCAGGAAGCCAACGATCCTATGCAGACGATTTATTACCAGCAGAACGAATTGATGGAATAGAAATCGCAAGAAAGTTGCAAGGTTTCTATCGTGTTAGCGACACGCAAATCCAAAATTCCCATTTCTTTACCAAATTCTTAAACTGGATTCGGGAATTCTCCTTTATTCCATATACTCCCAGATTTTTTTTTGAAAAAACAGCGGAAAAAAACTTCCGCGCTTACAGTGAAGACAAATTTCTGCAACAATTTGGTGGTGCTCTTAATGAGATGTGTGATCATCCCGCATCAGATGGTATTCTTTGCCCACCTCCGAGAATCTTGGCAATAGAAGCTCGGATTCGAGCACTTCTTGTTTAAGCTTTAAAAATTTAAGCTAATCTCAAAGTAAGCGCAACTTTCTTTAGAAGCTTTTATCGATGTTAAACCAAGTTTAAAATTTCCTATTTCACCAATTTAGAAATTTCCTATTTT
>CAZASK010000045.1:0-6940 GCA_964487845.1 uncultured bacterium | reverse complement strand
GTTCCGAAGAATCTACAATGCTTAGGGGGTCAATCTTTACCAGTATAGTTCTGTTTTCCCAAGAAATAGATCTTGACAGAAGAGGCGCAGTATCGGTAGAATCTTGCCATCTTTAGGAAGAGTGGCAGAGTGGCTGAATGCGTCTGTCTTGAAAACAGAATTACCGCAAGGTAACGTGGGTTCGAATCCTACCTCTTCCGAAGTCCCTTGAAGCTTTCTAGCTGAATGATTCACAAAAATTTACGGCAAACACTCTATTCGTAAAAAATAGAGTCACAAATTGGAAGAGTGGCAGAGCGGCTGAATGCGTCTGTTTCGAAAGCAGATTTACCAGCAATGGTAACGGGGGTTCAAATCCCTCCTCTTCCGACTCTTTTATCATGACAAGTATGTTGGCATAAAAAGTTCATTTATTCTTAGCAAATGGTACAATTTTGAAAAACTCGATGATTTTTGGTTGTATTTAATGTCGCAAAAAGGCAAAACCACCATCTCCTACTAAATGAAGGCCGTTAGGAACATGAATGCATCAACAGCATCTGAAAACTCGTTAATGACTCAATCCGAATCATTCTTACTTCTACCGCTTATTGAAACACAAGATGGTTTTAAACCAGTTTGCAGCCCTGTTTTTGATACGGAGGGCATCATACAAGTTCTTACAAAAAAGGCGTTGACAAAAGAAAATTTATTGCACCAAACTCCTATCATAGACTGTGAACTACCTTCTACAACTCCAGGAGAGATCGTTTTTACTATTTTAATTCGAGCAGTCAAGCAACACGATGTCGCACAATTTTTTTCCGAGATGATTACAAACTGGCTGCAACCAGGAAAACAAACGCACATATTGCGTTCTAAATTTTTTCATTTTGCGTACGCTCACAGTCCAGAAGAAGTGTTTTTTTTCGGAGAGATCATCACCTTTTCAGAAGAAGAAAGCGCTCTATATCTTATTAAGAAGCACATATCTTCCTTCTCACAGGAAATCGCACTCGGGACAACAAGCGCTCACAATGCACGACACATCCTTGCCACTAAAGGAATGACGTTAGATCAAAAAACAGCACATCTACATAAAATGATCGTTCACCTCTCACAAGGTAGGCTAAAGCCGATTGCGGCAGAATTATTTACTGAAATGCAATATTCCTTGCTCGCAAGTGACGACGAATTTAAAAGAATCAGAGATCTCAAGCATCTCATTCGAATTATTTGCTACTGCAGCTGGTTCAGAAAATCGCTACGCAGTTCTAAAAAGGAGATCACTGATCAACGAAAAGCGATATTCAAATGCGTGCGATCTGATCTTCATTTTGCATTTGGGAAAAAGAAGGTGATCGGCATTATCATTGCAATCAACTTTATTAAAGAATATGAGCGTTTTGATGAAAAGCATATTCTCAAGGCTTGTCAAAAAATCATCCCAAACATATGCGTTGTGCCCCATTCTTTCTTCACATATGAAAATTCATCTGATTCAGTACGTGCCTTCTATATTGAAATAGAAAAAAAAGATGGAAAAGCAATTTCACATGAGGAATTAAAAAATCTTTCTAGTAGCCTAGAAGAAGAGCTCATCACCTGTATTGAGCAACTTTCGCATCGTCTATTTATGCCTCATAACGAAGAAGAAGTGATGCGTAATATTCTTCTTTTGAATCGTGAACTACGCTTTGTAAGAGATATTCCTCAGATGACGATTTCCTTTCAGAGTCAATCAGAAAATACAATTACGTTTCTTATTATCTTAGTGCGTATTCTCAAAACTCAACAAGACCCGCCTCTTGAAATTCTTTTTCGCCATCAGCATGAAGTAGTGCGCTTTATCCCACGATCTAAAAAAATTGTCGGGAAACTCAGAAATAAATACCCAAAAGAAGCCAATACCTTTTTGCTCGAATGTCAAAAAGCACCGTTTCTAAGGCAGGATCATTCAGTAGATCTATCGCGTGCAAGACAATTTGTTGGATCCATTATTGGAACAGCACTCGGAGAAGTCAGAGATTTTAATGGCGGACTCATTTGCCAACAAAACCAACTTCTAAATAGTTTAAAGGCCTTATTGACACCCCAAGAGTTGAAGCATGAACTCCATCTAGAAAATCTCTTTCATTCGATCACCCCAATAGTGATGCAATCTTTGCTATCTCCAGATCTCTTTAAGACATTGTTTCAACTTTTCCTCAAACTCCATTTTGAGTCACATAGCAAAGCTGGTATCGAGTGGAAAGAACATATCAATGAAAACGCACTTTCGGTAATGACAAGACTCAGCGATTGCGTCTCATGTGCCCGTATTGAAACAGCAATTGAAGACCTTCACCTCAAAGAACTCGAATTGGCCTCTACATCTTTTAAAATTGATGGTATACGCTATAGAGGCTACATAGTACTTTCTGAAGATCCTGAGAAGTTACAACATTTTTTGGAACTTCTACGAGAGCAGGTCAATACAAATGAAAAAACGACTCAAAAGCAAACGCTAAAAATTAGCCTCCCAAGACCCACCTCATTGCTGGATCCACGCATAGGAACTGATAGAACCTCTGGAATCGTTATTAAAATGCTCTACGAAAGCCTCATGCGCATAGATCCATCTGGAAAGTGTACTCCTGCTGCCGCGGAGAATGTTACCATATCAGATGACAAGAAATGCTATACGTTCCACTTACGACACACGCGATGGTCCAACGGCAAACCAGTACAAGCTCATGACTTTGAATATGCATGGAAAAAAATTTTAGACCCTGGATTTAAATCACTCTTTGCCTATCTGTTCTACCCAATCAAAAATGCTCAAGCCGTCAAAAAAGGAAAACTCGGGATCGATGATGTAGGTATAACCTCGATTGACGACTATACACTCCAGGTAGAACTTGAATATCCAGCGCCTTTTTTCTTAGAGCTCACTTCACATTGGGCCTACTCCCCACTTTGCAAAGAAATTGATGAGATACACCCAGGGTGGGCCTATTATGGTGGCGACACCTATGTTTGTAACGGACCATTCAAGCTTGCAAAATGGAAACGAAATACTGAAATACGTGCTGTGAAAAATAATGAATATTGGGATCGTCGATCTGTCCACCTCGATCAAATTGATATTTCTATTATAGAAAATGCAAAAACAGCTCTTAGCATGTATGAAAAAGGAGAGCTTGACTGGATAGGTGAGCCACTATCCGAAATCCCTCCAGAAGCATTTCAAAAAAATAGTCTGCATGAAAAAATTCATTCACACTCCATCTCAGCTATTCATTGGTATGGATGTAATGTACAGGCGCTTCCTCTATCTACAAAAAAACTACGGCGCGCTCTAGCAATGGCTGTCGATAGAAAGGCAATCATCCAAGAACTCCTGCAAGAAGGTGAAGCAGCAGCCTTTAGCATTCTTCCTCCCAATTTATCGCTCGCACGAGAACAATTTTTTCCTGATGGAAATAAAGAAGAGGCCAAGCGTCTCTTCTATGAAGGGCTAGAGGAAATTGGTCAATCGATTGCCAATATACCTCAACTTACAGTCACTACCTCAGATCAAGAATTACATCGCTCTATTGCGTACTCTATTGCAAAACAATGGAAAGAACTTTTGGGAATCGACTTAAGAGTAGAAACATTCACCTGGTCGCGATATATGGAAAAATGTCTGCAACATGATTTCCAGCTGATGGCAACTACGTGGTATTCGTGGTATAATGATCCCATTTACAACCTAGAGCAAGTAAAATACAGCACGAGTGATATGAATATGACACAATGGCAAAATGACGACTATACCGCCCTTTTAAATAGAGCTGAAAGCTGTTTAGACATGAATGAACGCGAGATCCTTCTGCATGCTGCCGAAAAGATTGTGATGGAAGAAATGCCTATTATTCCTCTATTTTGTTACACATTCCGCTACATGAAAAAGCAACATGTAGAAAATATTTTTCTTTCTCATCTGGGTCAAATAGATTTCAAATGGGCAAGCATTCGTAAGGAAGCTAAACAGACCAAAACATAGATAAGGATTATCAATGAAATTCTACGCGAAAAAACAGCTTTTGCCGACCGCCTTAACCATTATTGCTCTGAGTATTTCAAGTTGTAGTAATCAAGATCATGGCAATACCCACAATGCCAAAGTCAGTGAATTAAAAGTATATCTGGCATCAGAACCTCTCTCACTTGACCCTCGCATTGGTGGTGATCGTCGCTCTCAAATGATGATTCGAGAGCTTTTTGAAGGACTTACGCGTATTGGAACAGATGGGAAGCCCTATCTTGCAGCAGCCGAGAAAGTAGAAATTTCACAAGATGGTCTCACCTACCGATTTTCTCTTCGAGATGGAAAATGGTCTTCAGGTGATCCTGTAACGGCTCACGACTTCGAATATGCTTGGAAAAGTATTTTAGATCCAAAGTTTCCATCTGGTTTCGCCTATGCCTTTACATTCATCAAAGGAGCACAAGGTGCAAAAACAGGTGCTGTTCCACTAGATGATGTGGGTATTCGGGCACTCGATGACCACACACTCTTAGTCGAGCTCGTGCATCCCGCGCCCTATTTTCTAGAACTTGCGGCCAATCCCCTCTATGCGCCTGTATCAAAAAAGGCAGCCGTAGCGAATCCAAACTGGGCAAAAAATGGCGGCACCAGTTTCGTATGTAACGGCCCTTTCATCTTAGATGAATGGAAACATCAACAAGAGGTAAAATTAAAGAAGAACCCTCTCTACGCACGAGCAGAAGCCATTACACTCGACTCTATCTCAGCGCCTATTATAGAAGAGCCACAAACAGCTCTCAATATGTTTGAAAAAGGAGATATCGACTGGGTTGGAGAACCTTTCGGTAATCTTCCACTTGAAGCGATTCCTCAGTTAAAACAACTGAATCAGCTTGAAATGAGAAGCGTAGGTGGCATGTTTTGGTTTCAAGTAAACACCAATAACCAGCTACTTTCAAATAAGTCAATACGGCAAGCACTTGCCATTGCACTCAATAGAAAAGAGCTTACAGAACATCTCTTACAAGGCGGAGAGCAATCTGCATTTAGCATACTGCCGAGCACACTCACGATGCAAGAGACCCCAGCATTTAAGGATCATGATATACAAGAAGCTCGCAGGCTTTTTCAAAAAGGCCTTTCAGAACTTGGAATAGATTCCAATAAACTGCCTGTCATTCAACTCAGCCACTGGCAAGAACCTAGAGAAAAAGCTATTGCTTCTGCAGTCCAGCAACAATGGCAAAACACATTAGGTGTGAAAATCACACTAACTTCATGTGATTGGAATACCTATTTAAAGAAAATCATCGCAAGTGACTTTGATATCGCTGGGTTGAATTGGTATTCTTGGTATCAAGACCCCATCTACAATCTAGAGTCGATCAAGTTCAAAACAAGTGGACTCAACGGTACAGGATGGGAACACCCCGACTATATTACCTATCTAGAAAATGCAGATAAAGAGGTAGATATAAACAAAAGATTGGAATGGTTACAGAAGGCAGAAGCCCTTCTAACCAATGAAATGCCCTTGATTCCAGTGTATGGTCACACATATAAATTTGCGAAAAAGCCATATGTCAAGGGAGAATATCTGAGTCCTGTAGGCCAACTAGAGTTAAAAGACATTACGATAGAAAAATAGAAAATAACTTATACCAAGAGGCATAGCGCCTCTTGGCATATTCCTGTTGACAAGTACATGTTGGCAAGCATTCATGGCCTTGTTGCATAAACCAGCCTACGATTGGGTTGTGAACAGATAGCAATTCGTTAAATACACCAAAATTCAGTGCGCAGAAAAAAGCATGAGATAGTCTGTTTCCGACTAAAGAGAACAGGAAACTACCCCATGCAAACTCAAAGATACAAAATTCGCAATTGGTCAGATTATAACAGAGCGCTCATCCAAAGAGGAAGCATAACTATTCGGGTTGAAGATAAAGCGGTTAAAAATTGGCTGTCAACCCCGTGTTCCTGTCGTGCCGGTAGACCAGAAACTTATTCAAATGATGCCATTCTTACACTCCTCTTGCTTCGAGAGATGTTCAAATTAACTTTACGCAGTCTGGAAGGGTTTGCGAAGTCTTTATTCCAATTGATGAATCAGGATCTCCCTGTACCCAGCTACACCCAAATCTCGCGAAGAGCCCGAACATTGCACAAGCTCATTAACCGCATGCTTAAAGGAAAGAAAGATTATCACATTATTTTTAATTCAACAGGATTGAAAATATACGGAGAGGGTGAATGGAAAATGAAAATTCATGGAAAATCTAAACGTCGTACATGGAAGAAATTTCATATCGGCATCGATGCTGAAACGCAAGAAATTCTTTGCTGTGCACTCACGCACAATAATGAAGGTGATGCAGAAGTAGCAGAAAAAAATGTTGGATGCGTTGCCTAAAACAATCAAGTCAGCACGAGGAGATGGCGCCTACGATGCGAGTCGTTTTCGTAAGAAAGTACACAAGAAAGGAGGTGTTTGTATAGTCCCTCCTTCTCGAGATGCTACCTATAAGGGAGCTCAGGATGGCTGGGAGCGCAAGCGAGACGAATGTCTCGCAATTATTGCGGGCTTCGGTGGTGATGCAAGCGGAAGAAAGCTATGGAAAATCTGTTCTAACTATCACCAAAGATCGTTGGTAGAAACTAGCATGTTTCGAGTTAAAAAGACATGTGGAGACTATCTAAAAGCGCGTCGACAAGATTCTCAGCAGACAGAAGCGATTTGTAAATGCCTGATAATCAATAAAATGAACAAACTCGGTCTTCCAAGGGGAAGATGGGTAGTAAAATCTGATTGAACTAAATTAAATCAATTAGTTGATAGCGACATTGGCACTTCCTACTTGGAGCTACATTATGCAACAAGGCCAGCATTCATGTTAAACCAAGTTTAAAATTTCCTATTTCACCAATTTAGAAATTTCCTATTTT
>CAZASK010000044.1:0-7552 GCA_964487845.1 uncultured bacterium | reverse complement strand
GTTTTTCTATCTAAAAATTTCTCAAATATTTATTTGGTTAATAGGAGACTCGCGTATAATAATTAGCACAATATATATTAATGGTAGTCGCGCTTAAAGAAAAGTGAATTACTTTGATTCTTGTACGGAATGTGTTGAGTGCTGCAGCAAGGCAATATTTTCGACATGGGCCGTATGAGGGAATTGATCGACTGGCTGAATTGCTACGAGGTGATACCCTGCGGCTACAAAGTCTGCAATATTTGCAGCTTGTGTAACTGGATTACAGGAAATATAGATGATTTTTTCAGGCTTTAAGAAAAGGACTTCCTGCATTGCCTTCGTATCAAGACCGGCTCTCGGAGGATCGACAAATACTACGTGAGGCTTGGGCAACTCTTTATGCTCTTTCAATAACTCGCCCACATCTCCTCGTAAAATCGTATAGTTCTCAATCCCCAACCTTTTCGCATTTTCTTTTGCATCATAGGCGCTGTCATGAGAAAGTTCAATGCCTACTACATGTTTGACAGAGGGCGCACATACAAGCCCAAAGGAGCCGATTCCACAGTACAGATCATAAACCACATCTTCTGTATGCAGCTGAGCCAACTCGATAGCCCGCTCATAGAGTAAGGAGGCCGCTTGCGTATTCGGTTGGCAGAATGCCTGAGGGCTTACATAGAGCTCCACATCCCTTCCTTGGACATGAACAATTTCACGAATGTAGTCATCGCCAACAAGCTTCATCTCATATATCTCTGTTTTCATCCCCTTATGAATCTGGTGAATACGCAAAATAATACTCAGTTTGCCACCCTGCGATGGAGCAATTCGCTGCATCGTGTGCACGAATCGCTGAAGATCTGCTTTCGGAATCACGAAGTCGGGATTACCTGATACAGTAAGAATACACATCCGATCACCAGAGCGTGGACTTTCTCGAAAAGTAAGATTCCGCAAATGCCCTGTATTTTTACGGTAGTTATAGGCTAGAAGATCACTTGTTTGCCAAAATCCACGGCATAGCTTCAACCCCTCTACCATCCAGTCAGGAGCAAGAGGACATTCTTCAAGATGAAACACCTTCCCGCGTGATCTTGCTAGCATCAACCCTAAAAACTTCTCTCCTGCCTTATCTTGAGAAAAGCTAAACTCCATCTTATTACGGTAGTGCCAAACTTGCGGCGATGAGAGGATAGGATAATAAGTAGAATCTTCCTTCCAAGGGGAAAAGAGGCTATGGACCCACCCTTCTTTATGCTTCAGCTCTTGTTCATATCGCATATGCTGCATCTTACAGCCTCCACAAGAGTTGTAATGCACGCATGAAGCCTGCACACGAAGTGGCGAAGCTACTTGCACTTGGGTTAGCTTGCCAAAGAGCTTTTTACGCTTCCCCTTGTGACAGCATACGCTGACTGTCTCCCCAGCAAAAGTCCCTGGAATCTCAATTGCACGCTTCTTCCCATGGAGCTCAACAGTAGCCAGTCCATCTCCTTCTTGAGATAGGTGCGTGATGATAACATCTGAAAGGTGAAATTGCTTATCCATAGATGCAAAAAGCATACCGGATAAAAAGAAAAAGGGGAAATAATTTCCCCTTAACCGATGACGGAACCGCCAATTGTCTTACGCTTTTTTAAATGGGATCTTCGCAGTTGGACGCTTCATTGGCATATTTTTACGCTGCATATTAAAAACAGCTTTTGCTTTTGGTCGAGCTTTTACTTTTGCATGCTTTGCAGCAGGCTTGCTCGATTTTTGCGCTTTCTGAGAAGCTTTTGCTTTATTGGAAGCATTTGACTGCTTCGCTGATTTTGCTTGATTTTTCTTTGACTTCTTCGGCCAATTGCCATTTTTTTCTGCAGCAATTGATTCTTTTCTGTACAACTTTGCAGTTTTTTCGAGACGAATCGTTCCTGTTCGTACTCGTTGAGAAGCAGCCTTGTTTCCATTTGCAGCCTTCTCTATATCGACTGAAATCGCTGCGAGCATCTCTCTTATGCGTTTCGTTGTCTCATTCAATCCCATGGGAATCATCCTCCATACTATGTTATGAACAATTCTCTGTCTTATCGAAGAAGACAGTTCATTGCAACACTTTTTTTCAAAAAAAAACTACTTTCTGTTTTTCCATTCAACTCTTGTGCTTTGAAGGGCAAAGGTGTAACATATCTGCAAATCATATTTTTAAGTTATGCTTTTTTCAACACGTCTATCTTTATCTTTGTTTCTTTTACTTGTAACCCATTCTGGGCATATATACCCACAGGATAATGGAATAGAAAAAGAAGACCCAGAAGAAATAGCACCTTCAGTATCTTCAAAGGCTCTTTCATCTGCTCACACAGCTCAAGCGCTTATAAACAAAGCCACTCCTGAGAGTATACAGAAAGGGATTCAACTTCTCGAGCTAATTCTTACTCACGAGTCCTTTAAACGTTTAGACACAGCAAAAAAAGTTCCTATATTTCTGACGTTAGCTCATGGTTATGAGCTACAAAAGCAGCACAAGAAAAAAGACTCTCTTCTTATAAAACTACTCTCTCAAAGGATCTACAAACCATATCGAACGCAAATAAGACTTCTTCTTACCCACTCATATTTACTGCAGGAAAAATTATTATCGGCAGAAAAAGAACTCCGAAAATTACTCAAAACATCGCGGAAATTTTTCACAAAAGAAGAGCGTGAAGAGATCTCCTTTGCTCTCGATCTGCTGTCAAAGAGGTATGATGCAAAGCTTACCCGTGCAAATTATTTTTTTGACAATAAAAAGCATTCAACTGCTTTGCCTCTCTATAATGAAGTACTTCATGCAATAGAACGATATAGCTTTCCACTTTCCTCCTCAGAACAATTTCGCCATGAATACCGTGCGACCATATCATATAAAATGGCTTTTTGTTTATTTTCAGACAGTCATTTCAAAAGTGCTATTCGTTTATTAAAGAATAGAAATCCACTGTGGTTTCAAAACACGGAAGAAATGCAAGCACTCTATGCATCGGGAACCTATCTTCTCGCCATTTCGTATGAAAAACTAGCTGATCTAGAGAGCGCAAAAACTGCTTACGAGCAGTATTTGAAATGTGGCAACAACCTCCCTCACTTTCTTGACGCCTGCTATCAACTCGGCTATATGCACTTTATGCAAGAAGAGTATGCACAAGCGAAGATCCTATTATCTCAAATCGTCTCTAGCGAACACCCCCTTCACATACAGGCCCACCTTCTTTTAGCTCATATCGCTCTCTACGAAAGGCGCTACAGCGATGTGGAGGTGTTGATTCATTCTATCCTTTCACAGATGCCGAAAGAAAGTGTTTTGTATGGCGAAGCGCTCTTTGTGCAAGGAACTTTCTATCTGCAAACAAACCAAGTTGATAAGGGAATCTACTGCCTTGAGCAGGCTCGTACACAGCATGTATCACCTTCTCCTCCAGCCTGGTATTTTGCGGCGACACAATCTTTGATCCAAAGTTATCTATTGCTAGCTCAAGAGAATGCCGTCTCTCAACCATACGAATCGGTTACTTTTTTAGATCGTGTCGATTCTTGTATTCATGAACTCGATCAACACAATTATACTTACATCCCAGCTCTTACAAGAGCTCAAGCCTTTTATATTCGCTGGCTAGCAACCAACCATTCTTCTTTAAAAAACAATATTCTTGCCCTTGCTGATAAACAAAAATGCAGCCCTGATGAGCTGGCGAGCATCTATCTGATGCTACTGAAGATGAGCCCTTCTTTTAGTGAAAAAAGCATGTATTTTTCATGCCTTGATGAAATAGCGCCTTCAGACACCCTTGCTTACCAAGAATGCGTCTCTCATATTGCCTTCGCACAGCTTGGAGAAGCACATTTTTGTTATACAAACAAGCAATGGCTTCTTGCACAACAGCATCTACTAGCTGGAATATCCACAATACAAAAGCTTATTCTTCTCAATAGCGTGTTGGATGGAGCGCAAAGACAACGTCTTTTCGAGATAGCATCGCAACTGGTTACATTTTACAAACCTGAGGCAATCGCTCAAGCTAAAAAACTCATTTCGCATATCCCGTTAGATGGGCTATCTACTTCAGAAAAAGAACTAATTGCATACCTGCGTCTGCACACAGATTGCAATGAACAAGACGCGCTCCAATTCCTCTCAGAATACCCTTCTAGCGTACAAGTGCCCCACGTTCTTCATGCATTAGCTCAGCTTTATATAGAGCAACATGAATATGAAAAGGCACAAGAAGCGATCCTTCTGCTACAACACAACTTCCCAAGCTATGAGAGAGAAGATCACATGCTCTATATAATGAGCCGATGCTCCGATATATTGAACCCTGATAAAGAAATCGCTAGAAAATACCGCAAGGAGCTACTCGCCTCATATCCTGAAAGCCCATATGCTGCTGAGTGTCATTTTCGTTATTTTCCTGAAGAAGAATACCAACGTGGGACACCACGTGCTATTGAACATCTCAGAAAAATGCAAAAACAATTTCTGGACAGTCCATTTGCTTTGGGCGCCAATTACTATATCGGCCTCTATGAGCTCCAGGAGGCGAATAAAAAATATGGCCCTGAGGCGACCTCTCATTACAAGGAAGCTATATCCGCTTTCAGAAACATACATCTCGTGTATCACGAGCTGATTGCACAAGATCTGCTTTCTCAAGACTGGAAAACCTCTTGTAGTCGTCTGACAACACTCGCTTGCTTTTTTCGAGGAAAAGCACTCTATAATCATGCCAAAACAAGTCCTGCAGCACTTGATCAACTGAATGAAGCAAAAGAGGCGTTTGAGACTATAATCCAGCTAAAATCAGAAGAAAGCGCCCTCAGCTTTTTACCCCTTGAAAGTCGTTACTATTTAGCCAAAACACTTGATCTACTTGGACTACATGATCTTGCGCATACAGAGTTTGATCATCTGGTCGCCATGACGCATGAAAAAGCTTCTTTGAACCAGCTCTTTCTTCAAGCTCAGATTGCAAGAGCCAAGCAGGCCATAGAGCTTTCACATATGGACATAGCCACCAGATACCTTTCACAATTAGAAACATGTAAAATGCTCAATGAATATCCAGAACTCTATCTTCAGATACTGATCACTAAAAGTCAGTATTATAAAAAGATGCAGCAATTTGATAAGGCGATGATGTATTTATCCAAGGTGATTAACCACACCTTTGCTTCATCGATTCGCATAAAAGCTATGGTGCTGCGTGCGGAAATATATGATATGCAAAAACGAAGTGACTTGGCTACTAGACAGCTAGAGGCAGCTTCCAAACTTGGGGGCAAATGGGGTATGATAGCAAGGATAAGACTTCGAGCGAAAATTGAGAATAAATTGGAGAAAATGAATGGACACAACTAGCTTTTCTATGATGCTGCAATCACTTGCCGAGTGGGTAGCAAGTCTCAACCTAGTCCTTGTAATCATTTTTATTTGCTCTATTGTAGGTGTTGGCGTTTTTATAGAGCGCCTTACCTATTTAAAAAAAATAGAGGTAGACACTTCTGCTCTTGTGATTAGGCTGAGGCAAATCCTTGAGGTTGGCAACTTAGTTGATGCTATTGAAGCATGTGATTCTGAAAAAGGGGCCGTCTCCAATATTGTAAAAGCGGGTCTGAGCAAACATGACAGACCTCGAGAGCAAATTGAAAATGCGATGGAGATGCGCGGGTTGATCGAGATTGCAAAAATGGAAAAAAATGCACGTATTCTCTCGGTGATTGCTCATACAGCCCCTTTGATCGGGCTATTAGGCACCGTTCTTGGATTTATCAAGGCATTTGGTGAGATGCGTCTGAGTAGCCTTATGGAAATCTCGGGCCATCAGATAGGATCTGCAATGGAATATGCGCTTGTGACAACGGCTGCAGGTCTTGTAGTAGCGATCCCTGCTGTCATCGCCTACAACTATGTAGTAAGTCGGATAGAGGGAATGATTGTGGAAATACAGGTGACAGCTTCTGAAGTTGTTGATTTATTGATCAATCGACAAGAGGGCTTATAAATGATGCGCTATCAAACTCGGCTAAAGCCTTGCTTTAACCTGATTGATCTCACACCGCTCGTGGATGTCATTTTTTTAATGCTCATCTTTTTCTTGGTGACCTCGGAGATTCTTCCCCTCAAATCTCTTGCTATTGAAAACCCGGAAATCGCCAAGGACTCAGCACCTCGTCTTACCCAACTTCTTGTTGTCATGGACGCTGATCAGGTCATATATGTAGGAAATAAAAAAGAAATCACCGACATGAATTCAGTAAAAATACACCTTACAAAAGAGATCGCGGAACTTAAACAAAGCAGCTCAAGCATGACGCCAACTATTGTATTAAATGTGGACAAAAGAGTCGATTATGGAGCCTTTTTACGTCTTTTTTCTGCAGTGCAAGAGTGCTCCCCTCACATACGCCTCTCTTACAAATCAATATCTACCCAGCAAGGCAGCGGGAACCTATGCTCCGACTAAAGCGCCTGCCTCATGACAGAGTATCGATCCAGGTACAGGATAAGAAGACATCCTATGACATTCGATTTTGGCGATCGCTAATCTACTCTACTATTTTTCATCTCCTTTTATTTGGCATGGTTCGAATTGAGTATCTCACAACACATGAAATGCTCAAGCCTGCTATCCCTGTGGAAGTATCGATTGAGCAAGAGCCTGGCGATATTGCAATTGCTGATGTCGTTGAAGAAAAAACCCCCATGCCAGAGCTTTTTTCTCATCTTGCAACTCCTCTTCTTTGCATCCCCTATGGAGTTTATCCGTCGCACAGTGATACCACTTTCATGACTGAAGAAGAAAGCCTGAATCACCAGCAGCCCTATTCTCCCATTACTCAGATTTCCTACCATGTTGAGAATACCCCATCCTTCACCTCCTCTATGCCTAGAGAACATATCTATCCGCTACAGCTTCATTTATCAGACGATTTACACAAGCTGCAGCTGGTATCCGATGGATCACTCCTTTTTCGCTACAAGAGAGTAAGTGATGCCGTAGCGAAGATGAAGCTTACCGTAAATCCGCTGGCAATCGATTATGAAGTCACCATCTGTGGTGAAACTGGCAAAATCCTAGAATGGCAGAGAACACGAGTGCTGTTAGATAAGAGACTACAAGAATGCGCTGACACGCTCATGCAAGAAATAAGATTTGGTAAAACTGGAGGAGATGCTACAAGAGGGATCATACGGATATCCTTTACCTGTACAGGCGATGAAATAGATGGTTACCTTGTGAGAGCAAGACAATGATAGAAGTATCTCCAGAGGTAGCCTGCATGCTCTACCTTATCCTCACTGTCATAGCGATACTTCTTCTATGGCTACGCAACAACAGAAAGACCAAACACAACCAAGTCGTTTCATTCAGTCAAGCCCGTGTTGTATGCGAATTTTGCCATGCAAGCTATATCGCCGACTCAAGAAAAGGGCTAACTAGGTGTCCAGACTGCCATTTTCTCAACAAGCCTTCTTTAGGAAAAAAATAATAGGGCGTGTCATCAATTGAGCCAAATAATGGCAGCAGCCAGGTAAATAGCGCCA
>CAZASK010000043.1:0-8234 GCA_964487845.1 uncultured bacterium | reverse complement strand
CTATGTTTTCCAACATTTATGCTTTAACTTCAATTTAATTGATGACACGCCCTAGAAGAACACGGAAAAACTTGACTTCCTAGCTCTTCCGAGTTAAATTCCTAGTTAATTTTAAAAAGAGTATATTGATGTTAGAAGAATATCTATCTCGTAGCGAGGGTAAAACCCTTGAATTTAAAGAAAATACACGTGGGCTGCAAGCAATCGTCAAGACAGTAGTGGCCTTTGCTAATAGTTCTGGTGGGACAATCATTATTGGGGTAAAAGATCGCACAAAAGATATTGTAGGGATAACGAACGCTCTGGAAGAAGAAGAAAAATTAGCGAATGTGATCTCGGACAGTATTTTTCCTCTACTAATCCCTGACATAGAGATTCACTCTTTCAGAAACAAAGAACTCCTTGTTTTAAACATTCCTCACGTTGCTGGACCTTATTACATTAAATCCGAGGGACCTGAAAAAGGAGTGTATGTAAGATTTGGATCAACCAATAGAAAGGCTGACTCTGAAACCATCTCTTCTCTAAAATTATTTGCAACGAATAAAACTTACGATGAATTGCCTTACCCAAAAGGAGATCTTGATCAATCGCAAATTCAAACAGCCTTTGGCTGGGTTAATAAATATCCTACAGAAAAAACATGCGAAATGCTTGGTATATATTCTAATCATAATGGAAACATATGCCCCTCCATCGGTGGCGTTCTTCTTTTTAGCATGAATCGAGTTAAACTTTTTCCTGATTCTATGATCCGATGCGCACGCTTTAAAGGCTCGAATAAAGAAAAAATCATTGATCAAATAGAAATTTTTGTCCCACTTCCCTTTGTTATCTCTGAAGTCATAGCTTTTATTGAGAAAAATACTCGAAAAGAGGGAAAAATTGGTCCAATTTTTAGAGAAGATGTAGGTGAGTATCCTCCTTTCGCTATCCGAGAAGCTCTTACAAATGCCCTTTTACACTCTGATTACTCAATGACAGGTTGTCATATACAAATTGCAATTTTTGATGATCGTATTGAGTTTACAAATCCAGGTGGTCTTCCCTTTGGTCAAACGATTCAAAAAGCTTTGCAAGGGTTTTCTAGATTACGTAATCGAGTGATTGGCCGTGTTTTTAAAGAACTAAATTTAATTGAACAATGGGGATCGGGTTTGCAGCGAATTTTAGCAGTTTGTGAGCGACAAGGACTCCAAAAACCTCTCATTGAAGAAATGAACAACCAATTTAAATTAACTCTTTACTCTACTCGTGTTGGTGTAGCGAAAAAACATTCTTGGGAGTCCTTGTTAATAGAACAATTAAAGAATAAAGGATCCATTACTCCTAAAGAAGCTGCGGATCTTTGGAATATCACTAATAGAGCCGCCAGAAGCAGACTCAAAAAAATGGTGGATGAAGGAGTTATTCACCGCATAGCTTCTTCTGAAAAAGACCCAAAAGCTACATTTATACTTTCTAAAGGAGCTTAAAATGCCATTCATTACAGCAAAAGAAGGTCCCCCAAACATTGGCTCCACGATTTATACTGTTCAATATTTTGATGAAAATGGAAATATGGTTATCCGCAGCGATGGATCTAAGGCATGGAGAAATAACAACCCAGGAAATATGGTTTATAATTCCAGAGGATTTGCCGTGCGTCATGGGGCGATTGGATCAGCTGGTGGAATGGCTGTTTTTCCCGATGAATCAACAGGAAGACAAGCTTTAATTGCTTTATTAAAAACAGCTGACTATCAAAAGCTTTCAGTTTCTGATCTACCTGAAAAATATGATAAACATAATGCGACCGAATATCGACGCATGCTTCTATCCATTTCAAAACTTGATCCTAATAAGCTTATTAAACACCTTTCTATTGAAGAATTTGAAAGACTGCGCACGGCTATTGAACGCATCGAAGGATGGAAAGAAGGGCATGAAGATTTCATCCCAAAATGGATCATTTCAGGAGTACATAAGAAAAGGGGAGTGATCACAGAGTACTTGGTTTGTATCAACCAAGAGTCTATATGGCTTCCAAAGCAAGAAGCCATCAAATGGACTTTGGAAGGCAAATTGCACGCTATTCTTGTTCATATGAAAAACGGAAATCATTATCTAAGACCAGAACATGGGCAGCACAGCTTTGTTGCCATTACTTAAAACTGGATATTTTATGAAGCTCGTTTATCTGTTTTTGCCTTTCATTCTTTCAGCTTGCTCTTCAGATTCGAATAAGGGATTTGATAATCTTGAAGAAATCAAAAAGGATTTCATCACCAATATTTTGACAAAAAGTACGTTAGATGAGGGACCCTTTCAAATGAATTATCATTTGCGAGCTATCTTATTTGCAGATAATGTTGTGAGCCTTATGGGAGACATTTTTGTATATGACCATCTCCCTCATGGGTGGATACGATATGAAGGAAAAACATATGTCAAAACAAATGGTTCCTTCAAAGAAGTTACACTTAATGATCTGTTCCCTCAACCTAGTCAAAAGGAGTTTTTAAGGAGCTATTGCGAAAACTTCCTTAAACAGAATGGCGATTGCAACTACTTTCAACCCCCTGATCCATTACGTGATCACCTAGATCAAGGACTAATCAAAGCATTTGTGGTAGATCACGAGTCTCTGATTTTAGTTTTTCAACCCTATGCAGTTGGTGGATTTGGTGATGGGCCGTTCACAGTCAAAATTCCATTCACTACACTCATCGGAAAATGGCAAGCAGGAAATCCTTTGGAAAAGCATCTACCAATCACTAATAACTTTCTTTCTTCTTGGGATAAAGATAATTGGATCAGCGATATCCAAGAAGATCGTTCGATTGCATACCAAAAGGAGGAGCTTTAAAACTATGGAAATAACGATTCTTTGTGAAAATGCATCCAGTGATGTAGGTTGTCTTGCAGAATGGGGTTTTTCTGCCTTTATTCGTTTTAAAGGAACCAACGTTCTTTTTGATACAGGGTATTCTGATGTCTACCTGCATAATGCTAAACAGCTCAATCTTGATCTGGAAGATAGCGATTATATAGTCTTTTCGCATTTCCGTAGATGTTCACCTCTCGCCTTCGGCGTCTTGTGAAAAACGTTTAGAAGTCTAGCGTCGCTGAAATGGATGGTGGAACAACTCTCGCATAAAAACACTCGACGGCTCGTTGCACATAGCAAAGAACATTTCCTGCTTGTTTTCGAACTGTCTGCGCTACTGTAGCAATTCGTTCCACAAATCTCTTTCCTCGATCGCTTCTGGTCCCATAGCTTTTTCTACGCCAGATCACCAGTTTTCGAAGGTCCCTCTCCGCTATGTTATTCGTCGGCTCCATACCCAAAATTTGAGTAAATCGCCAAAGTTTCATAAAATTATCGAGCAACGTGTCACACAGCTTAGACAGTGTATCACTACCATTAGCAAAACCATCCTCCAACCAATATTGCACTCGGCGTTTACGGGCTCCAAGTCGCTTATTCCTTTTCTCTAGGGGAATTTTACCTGCTCGATATTCGCTGTGGATCCTACAACTCAAACGAAACTCTTCTTCCAAGGCTTTACCTATAACCCTGTCCAATCCATTGCGCTCTCCATATTCCTTAAATTCGCGAATGAGGTGAGCCAGACAGTATTGATGATCCTGAAAGTGGGCATATACGGCATAACGATCCGTTACTCCAGGAGCTGCTGGTGAAATGGCCCCTGTAGCTAAGGAACTATCAACGATTTGTGGAATCCTCGAGCCTTTTCAAACCGAAAAATCTATAGAAGGCCAGTTGCTAGAACTAAAAAGCCTTCTTGAAAAGCAAGCTGTTTTTCCTATTGTTTTGATTGCCTTTTCCTGGGGAGCTTGGCTCGCGCTCATCTTTGCTTCAAGATATCCAAAACTTGTCAAAAAATTGATCCTTATTGGAAGCGGACCATTTGAGGAAAAATATGTGCATAGCTTATTGAAAACACGGTTAAGTCGTCTCAATCCAGAAGAAAGGAAAGAAATAACTGCCTTACAAGAAGCCCTAAGCGATTCTAAGCTTAAAAACAAAAATATCCTTTTTGCAAAGCTTGGATACATATTTTCTAAGGCAGAGGCATTTGACTCTATTGCTGATGATTCTAAAACCATTGATGCACGATATGACATCTACGAAGCAGTTTGGAAAGAAGCTAAGGAATTGAGAAGCTCTGGAGTGCTTTTAGAATCATGTAAAAAGGTTAAATGCCCTGTGATTGCTATTCACGGTGAATATGATTCCCACCCTGCAGAAGGGGTAAAAACTCCTTTGGCCAAAATTTTAAAAGAATTCCGTTTCATTTTGCTAAAAGAGTGTGGGCATTGCCCTTGGCTGGAACGGAGGGCAAAAGAACAGTTTTACAGTATTTTAAAGCAAGAGTTAGAGTAAAAAATGGAACGGCCATAATGCGTTACTTTATTTCCCTGCGTATGCAATCATTCTTTTCGACTCTAGTCCAAGCGGCTTTCCGCTCCAGTCTTCATAAAACGTGACACCTGAAAACCCAATCCGTTTAAAGAGTTTAATGATTTCTGTTGGATAGTTTTTGATAACGCATTTTTACGAATGGCATTAGACAAATTCGCCTGAATTATTTTACAGCTTCTAGCCGCATACTATTCGCGATCTCCTTCATTTTTCTTTTTTCCTTTTCAATGAAGTATTGGATAATTTTTTTTGGAAAAATCCTCATACAATAAAGCTCAATTTTCATACGTAATGAAGAATGTCTAAAAGCGGTTTGATGAGCTTCTGCGAGCTTTTGCGAAGCCTCAACGAGCTTACGCATTGCCTTTTCATACTGCTCAAAAGCACGGATATAATCCCCCTTCATTTCTGCGATTTCTCTTGCTAATACATACGCTCCAACCATAGCAAGACTTGTGCCCATTGACTGAACAGAATGAGCGGCATCACCGATGAGCACGATCCTTCCTTGAGACCAAGAAGGCATTCTTACTTGAGCAATAGAGCTGAAGTAACACGCATCACTCTTTTTCATATAAGAAAGAAGGAGTGGTACTTGCCACCCTAATCCTTGAAACTCATTTTCAAATACTCTCTTTGTATTCTCTATAGAAAGAGGTTCTTGATCAGATTGAAAGGCAAGACACGCATACGAATGATCCCTGACCGCATAGGCTGTCGCGAGCTTTCCACTATCAAAATAAACGCTCTCACAACGCTCTAACTCAAAAATATTTGCTATCGGGAAAACGCAAAATTGAATGCCATATTTTTTTAAAAATTTGACATCCCCTCCAAATACCAATCGCCGCACATGTGAGTATTGCCCATCGGCGCCAACTATAATATCAAACTCTCGCGGCTCCATATGCTCAAAATAGACAACCTTTTCCTCAATTTTTGTGACAGAGTCACCGTAGACAACCTCGATCTCACCTATTTTTTTGGATATAATATGTGCAAGATCCCATCGATTGATTTCTATTTCTCCTTCGGAAGAATATCCTAAAAGAGCTCCATCACATTCAATAACCTTCTGATCAGAAAAGATCCACTTCGAGCGGATAAGATTCACATTTGCATCCAAGAGATCGTGATATATCCCCATTCTCTTTGCAACTTCCAAGGCTGTACCACGCACGTCAACTTTATATCCGCCTCCCCTTATACAGGGATGTTTTTCGATAATTGTGGGAGAAAAACCTCTCTTTTTTAACCAGTATGCCAGTGTCAGACCAGCAATTCCTGCTCCCGATATAAGAATTCGCCTTCCCATTCTTTTTTTATCTCCTCAACTCTTTTGGCGCCTCGCCAAAAACGCAATAAGAACAGCCATTGTAACACTTGACCGACCGTCGGTCAAGTGTTACAATGGCTTCCACAAGGGACTAAATACATGACAAAAGCCGCAGATCGTAGAAAAGAAATTCTAAAAATAGCCCGTACTCTCTTCTTAACAAGAGACTATGAAAAAACAACCATGCAAGACATCATGGATGAGTTAGACATCGCTAAGGGCACTATATATCATCATTTTAAGTCGAAACAAGCTTTGTTTGAAGCTGTTGTTGAAGACATTGTTGATGAAAATCATAAACAGATGCGTGCCCTGGTACACAATTCTTCAAAAGGCGCATTGGAGAAAATACAGCTTCTAGTAAAGGCGGGAAACATTTCTCAAGAAAATGAAAAGATAATGCAGCAGCTTCATCAACCAGCTCATAGTGCCTTGCACAGTCAACTTCTTGCCACTGCTTTGATAAAACAAGCTCCACTCTACGCAGATATCATCCAACAAGGGTGTGATGAGGGCACCTTTCACACCAAGACACCTCTTGAGTGCGCGGAATTTCTGCTTTCTGGGATTCAATTTCTTACAGATATGGGAATTTATCCATGGAAAGAAGAAGATCTCAGAAGGCGCATACATGCTTTTCCATCACTTATTGAACAGCTGCTACAAGCCCCACACGGCTCTTTTCAGTTTCTAAACATTCACCAGACTTCTTCGAAAACTTGCTTTGGTTGAAAAAATTAATGATTTTTATAAGGAAAAAGAGATGAAATTAACAGGAAAAAAGTAATCGTCACAGGAGCTAATCGCAGCATCGGTAAAGCAATTGCTGTATTGTTTGCACAAGAAGGTGCTGAAGTAGCAATTAGCTACCGAACCGATAAAAATGGGGCAGAAGAAGTTGTAGACACTATTCAAAAGGCGGGTGGGAGGTGTAGTGCGTTTTATGCAGATTTTTCCACAAGCGAAGGCATACAACGCTTTTACGCTGAATGTATAGGTGGATTAGGTCACGTGGACATATTGGTTAATAATGCAGGTGGATATAACACACTGGGTTTTTTTGAACTCTCGCCCCATGACTTTGAAAAACTTTTACAAGTCACTGTAATAACACCATTTTTCCTCTCACAGCTTGTTGCTAAGGACATGCTTAAAAAGGAAACGAAAGGCAATATTATTCATGTCTCATCCATTTCTGGAACTCGCCCTTCAATGAATCGAATCGCTCATGCCTCTGGCAAAGCTGCATTGAATATGCTCACTCAAACTATGGCTTTAGAACTCGCCTCCCATGGAATAAGAGTAAATGCGATTGCACCCGGGTATACGCCCTATGAAGAAAGCTCTGGATCTGATCCTGCTATTCAAGATATCCCTCTCGGACGCGCAGGACTTGCACACGATCAGGCATCTGCAGCGCTTTTTCTTGCGACTGATGAATCAGCTTGGATGACAGGACAAATACTCACGGTAGATGGCGGACACTCGATTGCTCTTTCTATGAGGCATATCCCATTGTCAACATAGCAGAAGCCTTTTCAATTTCTTATCAGTGTGCTACACTCTCTGCATGGAAGAGGAAAGAGTTTCAAAATTAATGGCCCGACGAGGACTCTGCTCTCGAAGAGAAGCAGAGCGCTACATAGCTGAAGGCCGCGTCCGCGTAAACGGGACACTGGTGACTGAGCAAGGAACAAAGGCGCCTGTAAATGCCCAGATCGAATTTGACAATAAAAAACTACAAAGAGTTACTGTCGCCCTCAATAAACCACTCGGTATCGTCTCCAATTTGCCACAAGATGGGTATCAAGAAGCTCGCGATTTGATCACCCCAGAAAATCGCTACGACACAGGAGATCCTATCGATCCTCACACATTACATGTCGTTGGAAGACTCGACGTCAACTCTAAAGGGCTCTTACTCCTCTCATCTGATGGCCGAGTTGCCCAGTCAGTCATTGGAGCTGACTCAGAAGTCGAAAAGGAATATATAGTGCGCTTTAGCCACCCTATCTCCGAAAAAGCCATGGAAAAATTACGCTTTGGACTCAAACTAGATGGAGAGCCACTCAAGCGCGCTCATGTAAAACGTGCCGGTGAAAATGCCATCACTATCATACTCAGAGAAGGGAAGAACCGCCAGATAAGACGCATGTGCGAGCTTATAGGACTCGAGATTACATCACTGAAACGTGTCAGAATTGGCAATATCCAACTCGGCTCGCTCCCTGTCGGGAAATGGATGGTGGTCTCGTACAAGACTTAGAGGGTCTTTAAAAACCCTCTAAGATGAGTTGGTTTGTTATCTTACGGTTGCTGTGCTGGTTGCAGTAGCAGACGCAGATCCCCCTCCCGATACAGAAGCTATCGTTGTAACAGAACGAGGAGCTCGCTTTTGCACATCAACCGTAATGTTTAATCCCTAACTCCGCCAATCATTACGTAATATGACAATCCAGCTTGGCTAGC
>CAZASK010000042.1:0-8405 GCA_964487845.1 uncultured bacterium | reverse complement strand
TCCCGGACAATTATGTTTCCTTGTTAGGGGGTCAATCTTTACCTAAATTGCCCGTGTAATTTGAAGAATGAGACTTTTTTTCTAGCAATCACTCGTGATATCATCCGGTAAAAAGGGGGTAGAAGCGCTACATGGTAGATATTCATCGACATCGCGATCTCTCAATGCTTTCTGCCATACCTATCAAAGCGAATAGACTTTTGCAAATTATCCTCTGCCTTGTCGTTATTATCTCCCTGAAATTATGGCACCTAGGGATTATCCAACATGAGAAGAAGGCACAAGAGGCCTTTAGAGCAAGAAAAAAAGTGGTCGTAGAGCCTGCCATGCGGGGGACAATACGCGATCGATTTAATGTTTTGCTCGCCTATAACACAACCGCATATAGAGTGCGTGTCATCTACCATCATATCAGACAGGTGCCAGCGATTTCTTTTGTCTCAGACGAGTCTGGAAAAAAAGAAAAGCGCTATCCACGCCGTGAATATATCCATAAGCTCTCATGTGCTCTTGCAAGAGTGCTGAAGCTCGATTCTTCTCGTATAGAAGATGAAATTCACTCAAATGCTGTCTTCTATGGACATATCCCCTATCTGATCAAAGACCCAATTTCAGAAGAAGAATACTACCGCTTGAAAATGATGGAAAAAGATTGGCCAGGGATAAGCTGTCAGCGTTATCCAAAGAGACATTACCCCCATGGAAAGGCAGGATCGCATGTAATTGGATATATAGGACCTATACCACAGGAAAAATATCGATCTATCGTTGATGAAATAAAGCGTCTTGAGCTTTATGTGAAATGTATAGAGGACAATCTATTTGAAGATGTAGAGCTTCCAGAGGGCATTACCTCATATGGACAGGCGAAGAGGCGTCTTGCAGAGCTGCAGGAGATGGCCTACACCATCGGCGACGATGTAGGGCTTTTAGGTAGTGAGTTGGCATTTGAAGAAGAGCTCCGTGGCTTTGCAGGAAAAAAGCTCTATTTTGCGGATGCTAAAGGCAATTTCTTGCGCCAACTTCCTGGATCTCATGAACCTCTATCTGGAAGAAGACTCTACCTTTCCATTTCACATGAGCTGCAAGAGTTTGCTGAAGCGCTGCTTGCTCAAAGCGAAAAAGATAGAGATATCCTTGTAAAGAAAAAAGATAAACTTCCCTGGGTGAAGGGAGGTGCTATTGTGGCTATGGAGCCAAATACAGGCGAGGTGATTGCTTTGGCGAGTTTCCCGCGATTTGACCCTAATGATTTTATTGCAGCAAAAAAGAAGACGATTTGGTGGCAAAACCCAGCATTGAAGTGGCTGGCGAGTGAAAAAGCGTTGGGAGCTGTGTGGGATGGTCTGATTCCTGTAATGCGAGAAGGATATGATGAAAAGAAGCAGAAATTCATAGTAGAAGAGATGCCTTTCACATGGGCTCGATTTTTGGAGTGGCTATTACCGCAAGATTCATTATTGCAAAAGCATCTACATGAGGAGACTTCGCTTGGGAATGTGATTGCTGTGCAACAGGCTTTTTCTGCAATATCGATGAGATTGCCGTTGATGCAGCCTCATGAAGTGATGTCGCTCATCTATCCCGAATCAGAAAGAAATGAATCTTCTGATGACATTGCACTCTTTTTACAAGATATTGCCAAACAAAAAGCCATCTTGGACACGTATCTCCTCTCACTTCCTCATAATCAAGAGAGGCTGACATTTTTAGATATAACAAGGCTTGTGGTAAATGCAGAGAGAATCGATGAGCAGCTTTTTCCGTACATTCAATCGCTCACTATTAGGCAATATCGTGAACTGCTGACAAGTTATGTGACCTTAGTCGAAGAGGTGCGGCAAGAGGTAAGGCAGCTATTTCGAGCAAGTGATTTTGCCATTTTCCGAAAAGATCATGAAAAAGAGTTTTTACAAAAAAAACGAGCAGCAGAAAAGAGCGAAAAAAAGACAGCAAGGCCCTATCTTGAGTATCTTGATAAAGAAGAATCTGTACAGTTTGACCATTTTTGGAATCTGTGGAAGCCCTATCTTCTTGAATATGCCATTATCAAGAAAAGTTCTTTACCGGCGGATGAGCAGCTTGCACTTCAGGCCTATTTCGATGTTCTAGAGGGGGCTATGGATACTTCTTTACTTGATGATGCGATAGCTCGTATGGGAGAAGATCTTTGTGTCCCATTTTTGCAGCTTTTTCGTCCCTTTTCTGATTTGAAAGAGCCGCTGTATGGAAAATATGGCAAGTTGAATTTTCTACAAGATATGGCGGCAGCCTTTAGCTATGCCTATGGCCCTGGCTATATGAGCTCTTTTGCCTATCGCAATCCTGCAGCACAAGGCTCTATTTTTAAAATTGTGACTGCCTATGCTGCGCTTTGTCAGCGATATCAAGAAGAACCGCAGACAAAACACCTTGAACTTTTTGAGATGGTAGATCGTGTTTTTACCCAGAATGGCAAGGTATATGTAGGGCAGTTTTTGGATGGAAAGCCTATTCCACAGCTCTATAAAGGTGGACGTGTGCCAAAAAGCTTAAATCGAAATATCGGACGGGTTGACTTGATGCGTGCGATCGAGACATCGAGTGATCCCTATTTCTCATTGCTCGCTGGTGATTACCTTCAGGACCCTGATGACTTACGAAAGGCGGCCACACAATTTGGCTATGGAGAGCAATCGAAGATTCGCCTTCCTCATGAGGCAAGGTGCACATTGCCAAGTGATTTGAAGACGAATAAAACGGGATTATATGCTTTTGCTATTGGCCAAGGAGCATTTACTGCAACACCGCTTCAGTCCGCTTGCATGCTTTCGGCCGTTGCTAATGGGGGGAAGCTTTTGCAGCCTAAAATTGAAAAGATGTTGGTAGGCAAAGGATGCTACTATGACAAAGACCTGGTTTCTTTGCCCGCATATCCACATAAAGAAATTCTTCGTTCGATAGGCATTGATTTTCCTCTCTTTTTGGCAACGCTTCCTGAACAAGAAAAGCCAACACTGCGTGCCATTTCTACCGATGTACGTAGAGAGATTTTTTTGCCAGAGGTTGTGCGGGCAAGACTTCTTCAGGGGATGCAGCGAGTGTTAGGGCAGCTCCATAAAGATTCAGGCAGGCAGCTGGCAACTATTTTTTCGAAACATCCCTCTATGAAGGCAGATTTTGCAAACATCCAAGATCATGCGGTTGGCAAGACGAGTACATCTGAAGTGAAAGAGCGCATTACACCCTTTTCTCCACTTGTCCTCTATAACCACACATGGTTTGGGGGGATTTCATTCGACAAAGAACATTCTTTTCACTTCCATGATGCCTATGGGCGGCCAGAGCTTGTGGTAGTAGTGTGCCTGCGCTATGGAGGGTATGGAAAAGAAGCGGCGCCTCTGGCAGCACAGGTCATTGAAAAATGGCGCTCCATTAAAGCAAGGCATGGAGGGGACAGTGTTTTTCTAGACGAGAGAGCGGCTCAGTGATTCAAGCGCGCCAAGCAGCTTTTCTACCGCTTTTCTCCTGTGAGAGATACGGGCTCTTATGTGAGGTGCCAGCTCTCCAATCGTCTTGCTGTAGTCATGCTTGATGAAGATCGTGTCAAACTCAAACATGATCTTGCCGCGCTCTTGCTCGGCCAAAGTGCCTTCTGTGCGTGCGGTAACGACTTTTTTGATCTCTCCAGGTGCTGCAATTGCAATCGCGCATTCCAGGTAAGCCTCGCGTTCTGCATCATGGAAGGGTGCCATCTCTTCTAGTAGTCTTCTTGTCTCCTGCACAGCAGAGTCTCTTTCGTTTATATATCGCCTTTGCAGCGCCTGCCCAATTTTACCCAGGGCAGGGACGATGATTCCTGAGTCATCACTCAAACAAAATTTTTGAAGTTGTGAGGCAGCGTGTAGAGCTTTTTGCTTTGCATTTTCTTCAAAAGAGTCTTCACGCACGTCGGGCCTTTTGTAGCTCGGGAAGTCAAAGAGCGTGAGCAGCTCGATCTGAGGAGCAAGCGCCTTGAAAATATTGCGCAGCTCTAAGATTTTTTGTGAATTCTGAGAGGCGATGACCAATTCCATACTACCTACTTTGTTCTCCCTCAAGGTAACTCGAAATGGCATTAATTTTAAACAACTCTCCTTTCAAAGAGACGGTGTCATGGAGTTTTTTACCGAGCATCTCCTGCGCTGCCTTTGACTGCAGCGACAAGATGTTTTTGTCAGCATCTGCATCCCAAGGCCCGAGCAGGGTATAACAGATGCTCTCTCCATCAGAGCTTGTGAGGGTAACAATAGAGCCTATGCTGACACTTTCAGTGTCGATGTCATCTTTTGTGATAATACGCGCTTTCTGAAAGAGATCAGACAAGAGCTTGAGCTCCGATTGCAGGCGAGCGCGTCTTTCCTGCGCAAACTTAAACTCTGAATTTTCTCTTAAATCACCTAAAGCTCTCGCAGCTTCTATTTCTTTTGCTACATCTACCATTTCAATAGTGGCTATATAAGCAATGCGCTCTTTTGTTTTGCGATACCCCGCTTCTGTTGTCCAGACGATATGCATGTCTGCATCTTGCTCTTTTTCTTCCTTCGCTAAACTCGGATAGGCAACCTCTGCTAAAGATTGGAATATCTTGAGTTCATGAGAGCTGAATGAGTGGCACTTCGAGACAAGGAGAAGAAACTCTTTTACGAATGCTAAGGAAGCATCTTTGAAAAGCTCGCGTACGAGGGCAAATCGGTTTTTGGTAAGCTGCAGCGTCATTTTCTTTGTCAGCTCTTTGAAGTCGCTCTTTTGCTCTGCAGCATGTAGGGCAATTAAAAATGCTTCTATAAATTGATGAAGATAGGTTTTTGTGTTGAGGAACGGGGCCTTGTTTTCAATAAGTTTTGTGCAGTACCACACAACGCTTTCAGGATGTTTTTTTGGATGTGCGAGCAGCTCAAAAAGTAGCTTTTGCACAAGTGGTTCATTTTCTTTTGTGCTGAGCAGCTCGAGAGCGTAGTCTTTGACTTGATTAGACTCCGAAGAGATCAAAATCTGAAGAAAGAGCTCTCTCCAGTCACCTCTTAATTCATGTATTTCATCCAGAAAGCGCTTTTTGAGTGAGAGCATCTCGATGTGTGATAACACCTCTTCAATGCTTTCAAGATCTTGAATCATGGGGGCGTTTGTTGCAGCATCAGTGGGGATGCCTAGAGCATGCTCCATGAAGAGAAGCAGCTGAATCTCTTCAGCAGCTTTTGGCTTTTGAGGATGTACGGAGCCGCGAAGCTTTTCTATTACAGAGTTTTTCGCTTCCGCATTTTTTGCAATTTCTGGGCAGTCTCTTACAAGTGTGTTTGCAGCAGCAAGGAGCGCGTAGAAGGTGTTTTTCCCAAGAAATGCCTTTTCGATGCGTTCCTTCCAGGAGGCTTCCCCTTTTCGAAGACGAAACGGCTCTTTTACATTTTCAGGGACGTCGAGGAGTGGGTCTTTCTTGAGTTTTGCGCGAGCTTGTTGCCACCATTTCGAATAGTCTTTTTCAGGGATCACGTAGTCTGTCATCTCTTCTTTGATTTCAGCGGCTGTTTTTGGACCGAGACTTGCAAGAAGGCAGTGGATGACGCTAGCGGGGTTTTCTCTAGCCTCTTGTTCGAGAGCGTCTGGATTGCCAAAACGTCTTGCAAGAAAGTGCGAATGTTCAAGAGGAATTAGCGTCTTAAAGCCATTTTTAAAAGAAATTTCTTTTTTAGCACCATTCAGTTGTTCAAATTCGATAACGACTTGCTCTCGCACGAAAGAAACTTCGGTTATTTCACCAACACCCCAACCAGCTGTGTGGAAGACAAAATTTCCTTTTTGAAGATGGTTGAGCAGGCAGAAGTTGGAAATACACCCCTGAAAGGAACCTCCCCCTCGGAGGTTTACAAGTTTGAGCTTTTCATTGAAAAGAGGCGTAGAACCATAGACATTTTGAAGAAAAGAAATAGCAATCTCTTGTAGCTCTACGGAGTCTTGGGTCTCTAGATCATATATTGCTTTTAAGGGAGCTAGTTGTTGTTGAGACGAAGTGAGTGTCAGTACTTGTGGAAGAATATCGATGACATGGTTTGCGAATTGCTTTGCGAAATCTGATTGCTTGATTGCCTCTAAAATCTGAGTGAGCTCCTCTGAATCAAGTGATTCCCCTAAGCAGTATTCCTGCCACAGGATAAGCACTTTTTGGTAATTTCTCCCTAGAAGTTGATTCCGGATCTCTTCCAGATATGCCATGTGAGTACCCCATCTTGTCTAAAATATATATGATGCCGAATGCATCGGTATGTGTGAAAAGTGTATAAAAATAAGTGAATTGAAGAAAATATAAAACTTATGCTTGTTAGTTCTTTTGTTTAATCGCCATCTTTTCTAATTTGAAGAGGGAATTACAAAACTTGCTTTCGAGGCCAAATTCGAGTTTTGTAATTCCCTCTGAAGTGAGCGTCATTTTATAAAGCTGGTGCATTGCGTATATGGGACAGGATAAAGATTTCTCAAATATTTTTGAAGCAGCACAGAAAATGAAGAAGCAGCCTAATGCACAAAAAGAGCAACAGCCTATTGCCTTCCCTGCTGCCCTAGAGAAATCAGAGGATGAAGACTTGGAAGAGCAGTTTGCTCGCTGCAAGGGCTATCATCATGCATTGAAAAAAGAGATTGAAGCAAGCTATGAAGAGCAGGGAATTTCTCCTGAAGACATTAGACGATATCTTGACACTCCAACCAATTTTGCAGAGAGAGACTGGAAAATGATTGAAAAGACAAGAAAAGAACTGGAGCAAAAGCTTCGAGCGATGATTGACAAAGAAAATCCCCCTGGCGACTCCTCTTCTCCAGGAGATCAGCCGCTTCCAGATAAGCCAAAACCAGCGCGTCCAAAAGGAGGCTTTATTGGAAAGAAAAATTGGATTTCGATGCATTAAAAAGTTGCTTTTATCCTGTTTGACTATGGATGATGCAAAAAACACAACTTGAAAGGTGGGAAGCATGACTCACATCAATGTAAAAAATGGATTAGATATTCCTGTACTTGGCGAGGCAACGGGAGCTATTCGTCAAGGGCCTGTAGCTGAAGTCATTGGCTACAATTTTCAACATCATGAAGCTGTAAAGTTTCGCGTGTTGGTAAAGCCAGGAGATCATGTGAAAGTGGGAGATCCTCTTGCAGAAGATAAAGATGTCCCTGGTCGTTTTTTTGTGTCTTGTGCTGGAGGTATTGTAGATGAAGTCAAGCGCGGAGAAAAAAGACGACTTTTAGCGATTACAGTCAAGCGGGAGCGAGAAGAACAAGAAAAGCATTTTTCTGTTGATCCTCTTGGGGCTCTTACTCAAGAACAGATCATACACAAGCTGCTTGAGGCAGGCCTTTTTGCATATATCAAGATGCGGCCTTTTGATAGGCTCGCACATCCAAAAAAAATGCCGCGCTCTATCTTTGTAAAAGCAATTGAGTCAGCGCCTTTTGTTCCCATGGCAGAGATGCAGGTAGTAGGACATGAAAAAGAATTTCAAGTAGGCCTTTCAGTTCTGGCGAAACTCACCTCTGGGAAAGTGCACCTTGTGCACAAAGCAGGAATTCACTTCGCTCCATTTACTGACGCAACTGGGGTAGAAAAGCACACAGTAGCAGGCCCGCATCCTGCAGGGAATGTTTCTTTACATATTCATAAGATTGACCCTATCCAGCATGTGGGAGATGTAGTGTGGACAGTGTCTGTGCTTGATGTCATCGCGATTGGAACACTCTTTAGTAAAGGAAAAATAGCAAAAGATAGCGTTATTGCCATAGCAGGCCCCTCCGTGCTGGTGCATGAGAGAGGATTGTATCGCGTTCGTAAAGGACAGGCTGTGAATGAGCTTATAGAAAATAAATTAGCTCCTGGTATGCATAGAATTATTTCAGGTGATCCTCTCACGGGTGATGAGTGTATGGCAAAAGATAGTGTCGGGATGTCTGACACCGTTTTGTGCGCCTTCCCTGAAGAAGAAAAAAGAGAATTTCTGCACTTTTTTAGATTCGGCGCGGATAAATACACAGCGAGCGGTGCCTACGCTTCTGGTCATATGGACACAAGAAAAAAACGTTGGAATTTTACAACGAGTCAGCATGGGGAAGAGCGCGCCTTTATCGATGGCTCAGTCTATGAAAGCGTGATGCCGCTTCAAATCTTGCCGATGCAGCTTGTCAGAGCCATTATGGGAGATGACTGGGAGCTTGCTGAAGAGCTTGGGGTTTTAGAGGTGCATCATGAAGATTTTGCTCTGTGTGAATTTGTCTGTCCAAGCAAGATTGAGATGATGGAGATAGTAAAAAATGGACTTCAGCAGTACTGTAAAGACATCTTCGGTTGATATAAAACCCTAACTCCGCCAATCATTACGTAATATTGTGCCAATAACGTTAAGAAACT
>CAZASK010000041.1:0-8432 GCA_964487845.1 uncultured bacterium | reverse complement strand
AGAGGAAATTTTAAACTTGGTAAAAAGCGGAAATTTTAAAATTGGTGCGACATTCTGTGCTTATATAGGTTTGAATTTTATTATTTAGTATAGTAAAATTTTACTAACAGTTAATTATTGATATATTTAAAAAGTCAGGTGATTTGTGTCAAACAAACAGGTGATTCGAATTCAAGAAGGCGCTCATTGTGGTTCTGGTGATATATCATGCGATATTATGCAGAAGGAATCGCTTAAAAAAGCAGGGTGTCATTCTATGCCTACCTACTTACCTAAGCAAGATGAGCAGATTTACTCCTTGGCTGTAGGAGAATTTGAATCGAGTGAAAATAGTAAGAGAGATTTCTTTGATTGTTCGAAAATAACTATGGATGTGATTCATCTTGAAGAGGCTCCTGCATCGATTTTAGAAGTTCAGCATCTTGATTCTGTGAATTCTCTTGAAGAGCTTTCAGCCAAGGTGAAAATTGTGATTTTTTCTAAAGAGGCAGCACAGTTTCGAGTAATACACCTTGATCGCGGGCATATTCGAGAGGCTCTATTGAATTCGCAAGCACTTGTTCTTCTTGGACAGACATTTTATTACAGAAAGTGCAAGCAACCTCTGTCTGCAGAATATATTGCATTATTGAAGCATGAGTTTGGACAAGATATTGAATGTATGGCCGTCTCCGAAGATGAATGGCGTGCCATGTGCGCCGCCGTCGAACATGCTGTGCAACGTTGTGAGTTACCAGAAGAGAAGAAGGGTGTAGTCGAAACAGCAAGAAATGAAGATGTTTTTTTCAATATCTGGCACGATAGAGACGATATGCAGTCTAAGGGAAAAAACGATCTCAAGTCTGGTGCGTATAGTATTTTATTGTATGTGCTAAAAAAATTCGCTGTGACTGTTTTTTCTGGGGCAGATGAAGAGGTAAAACAGAGAAGGCGTAAGCAAGAGGCAGCAGCAAATCAACTGGCAAGAGATATAGAGCGATCTGAGATACGCAAGCAAGAGCGTAAAGTTGAAATACGTAATGAAGAAATACAAAAAAATGAAAAAATAAAGACATGTATGGCAAGTAATTGACATAACTTATTCAATATCAATTACTTATGTATTCTATCATAATATATCAAGCAAAAATCTAGCTAGATTATGTAAAAAAATAATTTAATTTGGTGTAAAATGAGGGCGGAGCTTTCTCTGTGCATAGGAGGATATTGTGTATGCATGACCTACCTCAGTTTGGGTTGCCTCATACGCAAGGCGATACTACACCAGTTGGCCTACCTAAAAAAGAAGATAAAACAGGCCTTAGTCAAATGCCCTCACATACACCTGAAGTAGATGAGCAAATTAGCATTGTTGCTATAGGAAGATTCACAATTGACGAGTGTAGTGGTGCTGGATTATTTGATTGTTCAAATCTTACTTTCGACATGCTTTCTATTGACCAAAATCCTGAGTTAGAATTCACACAGAACGAATCATCTTCACAACAGATACTGGCCACGAATGTCAATATGGTGGGGATAGATCAAATCATGGATGTAGCTCCGAAGCATTCTGAAATGAATTATTTTGATCTTCGGGATAATGCCGTGCAGTATAGAGATGTTTCTGTGCATCTCAATAAGCAGGCTGCAGTAGGTTCTCTACAGGAGCTATCTGAGAATATCAAGGTCGCAGTTCTTTCAAAAGAGACCGGAGAATTTACATTTGCAAATCTTGACAGTACAAATATACGGGATGCGATGGATAATCCCAATGCATTTGTTGTCAGCGGGCAGAATGTTTATTATCGTGAGCATCAAAAAGATTTCATTGAAGAGCATGTCTCGGCTTTTCGGCAGCAATTCGGACAAAATATTCAATTTATAGCAGTCTCTCAGGATCAATGGTTCGCTATTGTAGATATTATCGATCAAGCCCTGCAATCCATCGAGAGCAAAGAGAATGAAGCGATATCTGAAGAAAAACATGCGGAACAGTCGACCTCTCCTAATAGCAAGCGTTACTCAGCTACGATACGGCATGAGGAGAGGGGTGAGGATACAGCAAAGCAAGATAATACACTTGTCTATACGGTACAATCTACGAATAAATCTTCTATAGGGATATCTGAGCGAGAAGCCAAAGAAAGAAAGCACAAGCGAGAAGAGGAGGCGAATAGAGAGGCAAGAGAGATAGAGCGGTCCGAGATACGTAAGCAAGAAAATAAAGCCGAAATTCGTAAAGAAGAAATCAAGAAAAAAATGAAGAAGTAGGTCTCTTTTACAGCTGTTTTGTATGAGAGGATATTTGGTAAATGGTCTAAGCGGTTCTGTTAGTAGCTGTTTGGCAAGGGGCATAGCTCCTGAGAGCTATGTCCTGTAGGGCTATTTCTTGAGGATTTGCGTAGCCATCTTTTCGAATAATTCTTTTACTTGATTCTGTAGAGTGCCAATAGTTTGTCTGACTGCTTCGAACGACATTCGACGGATGATTTGTGAGTTGGCCACGTTTTCGATTTTTTCAAATTTTTTAATATATTCTTCTGTCTGTGGGCTCTTCTGGAAATTTACTATCTTTGTGTTATTGAAATGGCCGATAATTGTTTCTGTGCATGTTTTATAGAAAAGCTGTGTAAGCTTACTTTGCTGTTCTAGATTTGGCACTGGTGGGTAATTTTGTAAGATGATCTCGAGTGACGAAGGCGTATCTTTTTTTGCTTCTTTAGCCATATGATTCACAATAGATACATAGGCTGCAAATGAAATGCCGCAGTCTACTCGTGATAATAGTTCTTGTGGTTGCATTGTAAATTCCTAACTTAATTTTGAGGACGCTTAATTTTAAATATGAATTTTTATTAAATCAATATAAATAGTTAGTTATTTAAGCATGTGGATGTGCAGCCAGATATGTTTCTTTCTTCAGCTTTGTAGAGACATGGGTGTAGATGGTAGTGGTAGCAAGCGAGGTATGACCTAATAAAAACTGGATGGTTTTGAGATCCATGCCATGTTCGAGCAGGTGAGTGGCGATAGAATGGCGGATCGTGTGAGGGGTTATAGCGCCGACGAGGCCGCTTTTGTGTAAATAGTGCTGAAAAAGGCGATCGATAGAGCGAGGAGTCAGACGCTTACCGAAACGGTTAAGGAAGATGGCCTCATGGTCTTGTTCCGCTTCATGTATGGGAGTTTTTTGGTAACGCTGAGGCGAAGTCATGTAGCGTTCCATCCAATGAACTGCGGCCTGCGTAACAGGAACCACGCGCTCTTTTTTCCCTTTTCCACGAACACGAATCATGCACGCTGCGATATCAAAATCGTCTCTATTCATCTGAGCCAATTCGCTCAGGCGCAGTCCTGAGCTATAAAATAGCTCCATCATCGCTCGGTCGCGAAGTCCAAAGAGCGTCTCTGTCTGAGGCTGTAGAAAAAGGTGAATAATCTGCTCTTCAGTTAAGCAAAAGGGGATTTTCTTATCTAGTTTTGGCGATTCAATATCATCGAGAGGATTTTTCTCGATGAGCTTTTCTCTTTGACACCAACGAAAGAGAGAGCGAAGTGCGGAAAGTCGCCTTGCAAGCGTCTTCTTGCTTGCATTCTTCTCAGCCAGATGACTCAAAAATTCCCGTATCGACTTACGATCGATAGCAGAGAGTGCAATATCTTGCTGTTGAAGATGACTGGAAAACTGCATAAGATCTATGCGGTAGTTACGCAGTGTGTGTGTAGAGGCCTGTTTGACTACCTGAAGATAGTGAAGAAAACGGTCTACTGCCTCGTGGAACATGACACAGTCCCTTGATATAGTTTTTGAGCACTTCCTGTGAGTAAAATGTGATCTGAAAATATATCTACTTGCAAAAGATTTCCGGAAGCAGTCTGAAGAGAGAGAGAAGAGGGCATGTGGTAGATGTGATGGAGCACAAAGGCAGATGCTACAGCTCCCGTGCCGCAAGCCATGGTTTCTCTTTCCACACCACGTTCATACGTACGAATAGCCACATGCTGTTTGTCGAGTAGTTGTATAAAGTTTACATTGGCGCCATCTGCTCCTGCATCTGGATGAGATCGAAAGAATGGACCAAGATGAGCCAGATCGAGAGCGGCGATTGTGTCTACTATGGTAACAAAATGAGGAACTGCGGCATCTACTAAAAAAAACGACCAATTTTTACCCTCATGCTCTATATGGCACTGTTTGATGATATGAGCAAGCCTCATACGTGTAGAGATTGCCTCACCAGTTGAGAGCATATGATAGCAGCGGCCTGAAGACTCAAGAGTAGCATGCGAAGAAACGCATGCAGTGTCTAATAAAAAGCGCATCACACATCGCAAGCCATTGCCACACATGGCAGCAGAAGAGCCATCACAGTTGAAGTAGCTCATCCGAGCTGTTGCTACATCTGAGGGGTCTATAAAAATAAAACCATCAGGGTTGTGAGAAAGTTGAGAAGAACACGCTTGATAGAGAGAAGGTACATCGGCTGCAGAAAACGACAGAGCACGATTATCGATAATGATAAAATCGTTTCCGCAGCCTGTATAATGGCAAAAATCGACTTGTTCGATCATTCCTTGATGTCTTTATATGATGAAACGATATGATCTAATAGACCAAATTGCTTGGCTTCTTCTACAGACATCCAGGTGTCTCTGTCAATTGCCTTTTCTATTTTCTCATATGTCTGACCAGAAGCTGCTACATAGAGCTCAATCAATACTTTTTTCGTTTTCAATATTTCTCGCGCTTGGATTTCAAGATCAGATGCCTGTCCTGGGATCATCCCAGAGATGGCTGGCTGATGAATCATAATCCTGCTATAGGGCGTTGCATAGCGACGTCCTTTAGGTGCAACGAGCGACAAAATCGATCCCATTGAAGCTGCCATGCCAGTGATTAAAGTAGAGACAGGGGATGTCAACATTTTGATTTGATCCCAGATAGCAAATCCGGCATCTACACTACCTCCTGGGCTGTTGATGACGAGAAGAATTGGTTTTCCTGGGGCTTCTAGCTCCAGATACCAGAGCTTTTGGATGATGACATCTGCGAGCTCACTGTCGATCGGTCCAGACAGCAGAAGTCTGCGCGACTGCAAAATAGAGTGCTCGATGCGATCTTTGAGTCGGGTAGTGGAAAAATCTTCTGTTTTAGCCATGAGTAAAATCCTTACAATGTTGCTTTTCGATAAGTGTATGCGAAAAAACGGTTTTACGACACCACAATCTCACGATAAAGGGGAAATCGAGACAGCAGCGCCTGTGTACGAGCTTGTAGCTCATCGGTGATTTCATCAGCTACGATGCTGTGCGCTCGACTGACAGCGCCTGTTGCAGTAGGAGCAGGCTTTGTATTTCGTAGACATGTTACGATGATATCAGCGATTTCTTCCATCTCTTGAGTCCCCATCCCTAGAGTTGTGAGTGCGGGGGTTCCAAGTCTCACACCGGAGGTATACCAAGGTCCGTTTTTGTCGTTTGGAATCGCGTTTCTATTGCAGGTAATCTTGGCTTGTCTGAGTGCATTTTCAGCCTGCCTTCCCGTGATATTGTATCCAGATACGTCGACGATAATGAGGTGGTTTTCAGTGCCGCCAGTCACGATACGCGCTCCTCTTTTTTTCAAAGCCTCTGCTAAAGTGTGGGCATTGAGGACGACCTGCGCTGCATACGTTTGAAATGAGGGGGCACGTGCTTCTTGGAAGGCAAGGCTTTTGGCGGCAATAACATGAGGAAGGGGGCCGCCCAAGACAAGGGGACATCCTTTGTCGATAAATTCCTTAAATTGATTTTTAGCTAAAATGAGGCCTCCACGGGGTCCACGTAATGTTTTATGAGTAGTAGAGGTTACAATGTCAGCGAATGGAATTGGGTCATAATCTCCAGTAAACACTTTTCCGGCAACGAGGCCTGCAAAGTGAGCCATATCCACCATGAAAGTAGCTCCTACAGAGTCTGCAATTTCTTTCATCTTGCGGAAGTTAATTTTGCGAGGATGGGCTGAGTATCCAGCGAGCAAAATGGCGGGCTTTACCATCTTTGCTTGTCTTTGGATATGAGAGTAGTCCATCATCTCAGTGATAGGGTCTACCTCATAAAAAAAGGCCTGCATCATCTTTGAAGACATATTATGTCTATATCCATGTGTCAGATGGCCGCCAGAATTTAAAGAGAGGGCAAGTATTTTTTGATTCACGATAAGCTGTCGAACGCTTTCATATTCGCTTTCATTCAATTCATCGATTGTCTTTTTATGAAGTCGCTCTATTTCCTTAGATTGGACTCTCTGCATTAAAATTGACCAAAAGGCAACAAGATTCGCATCAGCTCCTGAATGAGGCTGGACATAGGCGTGGTCAGCTCCAAAGAGGGTGGTGGCATGTTGAATCGCCTCTGATTCAATCGTGTCAATGTGTTCACAGCCAGCATAGAAACGATGGTAGGGAATTCCTTCAGCATATTTGTCAGTCAACAGATTGCCCATAGCTAGCTGTACTGCAAGTGAAGAATAGTTTTCTGATGCAATCATTTTTAAATAACTTCGTTGATCACCGAGTTCTCGTAAGATTGCGTCACGAATCGTTGGAGATTGTGTCCCTATGTGGTCAAGACTTGCGAGAAATGCAATAGCAGCAGAAGATCTTTCCGTTTCAGCAACTTTTGAAAAATATGTTTGAAGTAAGTTCATGGTATCTTGTTCCTGGGTGAGTGTTTCGGTTAAGTCTATCACTTTCTTTGCTTTTCTACACTAGGTGAGTTGCTGTGTGAGTTTTTGGAACGAACTTCTCTAAATCTTGCGGTTTTCTGTCCCAGATCCGTAAAAACTGACTCAACTCTTGCAGAGTAGGGCTGTTGCCTACCCGAACGTAGTATCCTGAGGTGGCCTTGCCTAGGAGCAGTGCCTCCTCGATAGATAGGCCAAGGCAGACTCCAAAAAGATAGCCTGCGTTAAAGTTATCACCGCCGCCAGTAGAAAGGTAGGGGGTTGGGCAAAAAGGCCCTTCGATGGCAATAGATTCTTCTTGCGTGCTACAGGCGGCCATCTTCGTTGAATGAATAATGATGGTATCAAGCTCTGTTTTTTGCAGTATAGTGTGTGCTGTGTTTTGTATAGACTGTCTCTTTGTGTCCATGCTTTCTGTAGAAACAAGTGATACTACGCGCTCGCTTTCTCTTTCATTAAGCCCCAAGTGTACTTGGTAGTAGGGTTTCATAGCTTGTAAAACGCGTACTGCCTCCAAAATATCAGCATCTGATCTTTTGGCAGGATCGGCTAAGTCTACAAATACAATTCGCTTCTTTGGGGTCATTTCAGGAAGGATGTCTTCGATGAGCCAGCGCCAGATGTCAGTCATCGACAAAATCATCGTCCAGTTTACTGAAACAAAGACATCGTGGTCGTTAAAAAGTCGAATAAGTGTTTTTCGATCGATTCTTTCTTGAATACGTTCTTTCGTAAGGGCGAGGACAGACTTGTGTTTGCCGAGCATGAGCTTGCCATCGCTAAACTCAATAGCGTCAGTATGGCTGCTTGCGCCAAGGGATATCACCTCTTTACAGCGAGAGGTAAGCGGAATAAATAAGGGCTCGATCTGAGTGTCGCCAAGGCAGCCAATAAGCGTAGGCGCGCATCCTGCGTGCACAAGCGCTTGAGCTAGTATTGGGCCGTTACCTCCAATTTTTATCTGTTTTGAAATGAGTTCAATATTGCTGCTTTTTCCAGCAGCATCATGAATTCTGGATGCAAGGGATTCCAAAGTGGTCATCGAAGAAAATTGGGTCGCAGAATCACGCCTGTCTACTGCAGAGACAATTTCGTCAGTAAAACCATCAAAGCCAATAAGAAATGAGGAAAGCTTTCGCAGTTGATTTTCCTGTATAAGCGAAAGCTTTTGTGCGAGTTGCGTTTTTTTCACTTAAAATTTTGGTGCCAATACGATTGATTTTCCGCATTCTATAGTGTGATTTTCGCCAAGTTCATACTGGTTGTCATTGATCAAAATTTTAAACTGGCATTTTTTGAACTGCTCAGAAGTCTCCCATTGCCATTCATCAGCACGTACGTTTTTTAGGGGGAGCCCTTTATTCCAATTCAACTCTTTTAATCCTTCCCCGCGAATAGAAAGGGTATTTGAAAAGCCGCAGTTGCATTTTACAATAATTTTTGTGCAATTTTTGCTTTGATTTACTTGGGCTTTTGCTCCATTTTTTTGTTGAGTAGCAGGCTCGCAGCACATGAGCTCTTTACCGCGTTTTACTGGAGTAGATGGGCTTTGTTTGACATTTGTTTTTTTAGTGGTAGCAGTGACCATATCGCATCTCCTTGAACAATTTGAAGGTTTAGTGTGACGTTATCGAATCAAGGAATTATGGTTCAATAATTACTTTTGCATTTTCAGAACTATACTGGTAAAGATTGACCCCCTAAGCATTGTAGATTCTTCGGAACT
>CAZASK010000040.1:0-9854 GCA_964487845.1 uncultured bacterium | reverse complement strand
ATTCCACGGTTGTTCTTCCATCTGCACCGGATGCCTCGTGGATTGATCATTCTTTCATGAGCCAGACTTATGAAGATAGTATACGAAAACACATTCATAAATATTTAACGAGTGGAGGAAAAAAAATATGAAAAACATTGTATTCGTGTTGGTTTTTTTAATAGTTTGTATGTTTTTATACTTTTTAACCTATGACGATCCATACATTTCTAATGCTGAGAAGCAGGCGAAATTCATCTTAGGTAAAACCGCCAAAATTATTGAAAAAAAATATGGATTGCATCCTAGTGGGTTAGGCCTTGCGATGCCTGGTGGCAACTTAAAAGAATTTATAATTTGCTTTAATACAGAAAAAGAATTAAAAAAAGAAGAATTAAGGATACTCCTATTTAAATGTGCCAGCGAACTATTAGATCAGATTAATGCCAATCAAGAAATTCGTCCAGCTATGGTAGTATATCCTTTTACAGAAGAAAATATTGATGTAATTATCTACAACTATGGAGAAGGAAGAACTAAAGTTTATGATCCCAACATTGCTGTAGCCGAGCTGTCTGGAAATACTCTTATATATAATACATTAGACGAGACAAATAGATACATTTATAAAAACACATATTCCGAGACTTATCAGGAAGCTTTACGAGCTACACAAAAATAGAGAATGATAAAAAAAAGTCATCCGAAGCATCTATCAAGAGGTCTATTTTTGCAAAACATACCGCTCACTACAGATACACAATGACATGCTCTAGTGTCTATTTGAAAAAGTATGACCACTCATCTCAAGATATTGAGACTTGCTTGTTTTTTTTCCTTCATAGTACCACTCTGTGATGCGCTGATCGTCAATGATCGCGACAGACGCTCCATGACGCTGATTTCTTTCCCAGGCTATCTCTTCCACAACCACGTCAGTACCTGGCTTAAAGCGCAGCTCTACCCCATGCTTCTCGCCTTTTTCATATGGAATCTCCGCATACTTCTCGCCATTTTGAAATAAGACAGTCTTTCCTTCTAAAACGCCCTGCTTCCATTCTTCAAAGCGCTCTGGCTCACCGCCTACCAAAAATACCTTTCTCGTTCCGTCGATCTTCCCTTTCGTATAGGCAACTCTCTCCCGAGGAGAACCATTCGGATGATATGACTCGGAGAGGATCACTTCACCTTGTGATATGGTTTCCTTTTGAACAAGATTCCCTAGTCCATCGCGAACTGTTCGGATGCCAACACCCTCTACCACATGAGCTTCAGGATGGGCATCATGTGTAAAATACTCGCCCTGCACAATCAATGGCCCATGATACTCTTCTTTAGCGCGCGGCGTTCCATCTTCATACCATGCTGTCAAAAGAACTTTTTCATCGCCCAGAAACTGTTTTTTTTCTTGAGGCGCCCCTGAGATAAAATGATCTACTTCAAACTGCAAAATCCCTTTTTCATAATGCGTGAGTCTTTTTACTATCTCACTATAAGGAAATGTAGCAGTAACATTACCTTGGAGCATGCCATCACAATATTTTTCTTTCACGACAACGCCATTTTTCAGCGTTTTTATCACTTCTCCAGTAGCTCCACGCGCAATCCAATCCTGCTCACCATCTACCTCAACGCCATATTTCTGAAAATACGTTGTTTTTACCGCACTCTGTGTTGTTGTGCGGGCTTGACACCCAGCAACTAAAATACCCGCTACACATCCTGAAAAAACAATGCCATACGAACGGCGAAGAAGATTCATAGTACGACCTCATTACCTAAATTTGAGACGACTATAGCACACAACAGTCCTATGACAAAGTTAAAAAACTATTTATTTGATGAAAAAAACCAGCGACAAAATTCTCCTACCCGAATAACAGCTAAAAGAGAAGGCTTTTCTTTCCACTCTTCGATCTGATTTTCTACAAGATTACTTATCTTCTCTGCCAATTTCATCTGAGGAGAAACAAGATCGCATATGAGGACATTGGTATTCTCGATTTTTTTGATAATGAATGAAGCCGTTGATCTATTCCGATCACTTGAGAGCGCAAGCTTTTTCATCCCAAGACATATATCGTTCAGCCCTACTTGATGTGGCAAATCTCTGTCTTGCTTCAACTCGACTGTAATCAACGAAGTAGGATTAGAAGGAAAAAAACAGCCAAATTTTTTGTAACAAAAGGGCAAAGAGTTGTTTGTAAACTGCTGAATACGATGAAATAAGTCATGCTCTGAAGCTATACAGGATGCGTTGAGATAGGCCTTTATCGATCCATGTTTTGAAGAGTTTGCAATATGTTGTGCTATCTCATCATAGACCCAATTTTTCCCAAAAATTGCCTGCCATACGATATCTGAGGAGGCAATCTCATTCCACCTTTTACTCACCTGGCAAGCACGGCCGACCGTACGCACATCTGTAAACGAAAGCGTGTACGCCCCTACGCTTTTCGGAAATATACTGAGCGGATCCACACAGTTACCCCCCTACGATTGCTGCCAGCGCCTCTGTAATCTTCTTATGTTCACGATCCACCTCTTCTTGTGAAATCGTCTCATCGCACTTTCTGTATACAAAGTGAATAGTCATATTTTTACGGCCTGGACCAACAGCTTCACTTCTATACACCGTGACAAACCAAAACTGCTCCAAGAGTGGTGATTGCATCTGGCGGATTGATTGCTCAAGAGTGCCCCACGCAATCTCTTCCGAAACCGTGACCGTCCAGTCTCGCTCAGATGCCGGAAATAATGGCAAAGGCCGCATCTTCTTCGACGCACATTCAAGCTTCATCAACTCTTGTATATCACATTCAGCAAAATAGATGCGCTGTGATACATCAAGCTTTCGGAGTGCTGCCGGGTGAAGCTCTCCCATCATCCCTACCACAACCTCGCCTACCATAATGGCAGCTTGCCTTTTGGTATGGAAGACAGAAATCGCGGATTCTTGAAACTGAGCAGAAGAAATCCCATATCCTTGTAAAAAGTTTTCTACGACCCCTTTCAAGTCATAAAAGTCCCCTGCTTGCGATGCTGATTCAAAATGGTGAAGCTCGCGCTGACCACTCATCATGATCCCTACCACCAGCTGTTCTTCAAATCGGCCATCTTCGAGCTGAAGATGCACATTGCCGATTTCAAAACAGCGCATATCAAGGTTTCGTTGATTGATATTGTGCTTCATGACCTTCAATAGTCCTGGTAGCAAAGATGGTCTCAGCACGGATTGCTCTGATGACAAGGGATTGAGCATAGCTACTACATTTTCTGGACGAATTGGATGGCGCAGCACGACATCCACCATCTGCGGGCTGATCAGATTGCAGGTGATACACTCCTGCAGTCCTTCTGCAACAAGCCTCTTTCTCGCTACTTGCTCGGCTAGAAAGAGCGGATGATGCGGACGTGTTGACCCTTGGTAGCGAGGCGCCTGGATAGCCCCCTGCTGATAGCCTAAAATTTTGGCAATATCTTCAATGAGATCCACTTCTTCCATAATGTCATGTCGATACAATGGCACGGAAACGAGACAGGTATCTTCATCTTCCCATTGTGCATCAAAGCCAAGTCGCTTCCAGCATAGCTCCATCTCATCTAAGCTAACCGGGTAGCCAAGAATGTGAGATGCCCTCC
This sequence comes from uncultured bacterium, assembly GCA_964487845.1. Lineage (GTDB taxonomy): Bacteria > Chlamydiota > Chlamydiia > Chlamydiales > FEN-1388 > CAZASK01. The sequence goes on along the minus strand of CAZASK010000040.1, from coordinate 6,233 downwards.
TTACACGACACCGCACTTGCTTTGTATCTGACTCCTTATGCCACTCATCGAAAAACCTCGTGATGCTACACTGTGGTGCTATCTGCTGTAACAGGTGCAGAGTATATTGGAGCGCATCTACAGTAGCTGCAGGATCACATCCTCGCTCAAACCGCTTGGAAGACTCTGAAGAAATCTGAAGCGTCTTTGCCGCTCTTCGTATTGCCGTAGGAGAAAAATGTGCTGACTCAAAGAGTACAGACTGCGTATCGCTCGTCACTGCTGTCTCTTGCCCTCCCATGATGCCACCTGCTGCCACAACTCTTGCACCATCGGCGATCACACATGCATATGGAGGAAGCTCCTTTTTCTGTCCATCTAGCAGATCAAGCACTTGATTATCACCAGCTGTTCGTACGGTAAGAGTTGTGCCTTGCAGTTTTTGTGCATCAAAGGCATGCATAGGCTGTCCTAACTCAAGCAAACAGAGATTAGTAATATCAACGATACTGTTTACTGAGCGCATCCCGCAAACAGAAAGAAGTCTTCTGATAGCAAATGGAGATGGCCCTACATGTACATTTTTCACCTCTAGGGCACTATAGCGAGGGCAAATATCTCTATTTTCTATCTGCACAAAGTGTGAGGGAGCACATTTTATTGTAGCATGCTGCCACTTGGGCTGCTTCATCGGCTTGCCAAGCTGAATCGACAGCTCTCTTGCAATACCGCGCACACTCATCGCATGCCCCAAATTAGGCGTTAAACCGAGCTCTAGCACGACATCTTCAATAAGTGTTGCCACCTCTGTTCCTGGCTCCACCCCGTCTAGTGAAATAATCCCATCATGATCTGCCCCCAAGCCGAGCTCCTTTTCTGAAAGAAGCATCCCTGGTGAAGCCACTCCTCGAATAGTAGCCTCTCGAATCACGAAAGGAGCACCTGCTAGCCCTTCTGGGTATAACGTTGCGCCTATAGGAGCAAACGCTGTTGTTAACCCCTCTTTACAGTTTGGAGCGCCACACACAATGCGATGCTCTTGCACCCCGTCGAATATGGTCGCAAGCGTGAGTTTCTCAGCATTCGGATGACGCTCTGTTTTTCTGACGACTACAGCGATAGCACCCTTAAAAAGAGGCTGTATATGCTCCACACTGTCGATCTCTATGCCCGCATTCAAAAGGCATAGGGAGATCTCTTCTAGAGACTCTGGTAGGTCCACGTACTGTTTTACATGCGAAAGGAGTATTTTCATATTTTACACATCGATCTAAAATAATATTTGATACGAAACTGATGTAATATCGTTGCATTTTATCGATTTAACTGCTATAATTTTTATGAAAATAAATCAATATTTATAAGGAGTGTTTCATATGGGTCAAGAAAGCAGTGCGCTACTCGAAACAAACGATCTGGCTCAAGCGGTTGTTGAGCAGACGCTATCAATCATCAAACCAGATGCTGTTGCCCAGAATAACGTTGGCGCAATATGCCATCTTCTTGAAAAGTCTGGACTTCGCATCGTTGCAGCAAAAATGAAACAACTTTCGGTCGAAGATGCACAAGGATTTTACGCCGTGCACAAAGATCGCGGTTTCTTTGGCGAGCTTGTCTCTTTTATGACATCAGGTCCTGTGATGATCATGGTTTTAGAAGGTCCAAATGCTGTCATGAAAAATAGACAAGTCATGGGCGCAACTGACCCGAAAAAGGCATCTTTAGGAACGATTCGCCAGCTTTTTGGAGCAGGTATTGAAGCAAATGCCGTTCATGGATCTGATTCACTAGAAAATGCGGCTCAAGAAATCAAATATTTCTTTGCGCAAGACGAAATCTGCCCTCGGATGTAATAATCCAAAAAAGCTATATAGTTGACACAATTGATAGTCTCTCTATAGCTTTTTTCTATTTTTACCCTAGGCTTATTTATGAATAATTCGATTATAAAATACTACGGCGACCCTTCTCTCTCCCTTCTTAATACGCTCATGATTCACTCCATTCAAGGAAACACGCCTTTACAGAGGGCCCAGATTCTCTGCATAGGAAACACTCAAAAAAATCCAATACAAACCACAATACGTGCCTCTATCATTAATGAAGTCATTCGAGCGCAAGTTCGCGATAAAAATGTCTTCTTTTTAGTCCAAGGTTGTCTACTAGGAAGCGATCTCAATGACAGACAATATACTCATATTATTGGAGATAACACCATTGAAGCCGAGCATCGCACGATGGGGGTTGACAATCAATTTATTCTACAAATAGCGAGAAACATTCGAAAAACTATTTATAACCTATTTCATATCAACAACGGAATCGATCAAGAGTATCAAGACATAGAAATAAAAAGAACCAATGTACTTCACGACATCGGCAATCCCATTGAAGAAATTTTTGCCCATGATGATGAACTCGCGAACAAATTACACGATGCATTTGCCCGTAAAAACAAAATAATCGATGCTCTTACTTTACTTTCAGAATGCCTTGACATCTGCTCGAGAGATACTACGTTTAATCTACATCAAGCTATCGAAGCCGTAAGAAAACACTACCCGCAGGTACTCGTCATCGTGCTTGGCCAAATGGAGCTTTTCAAAGAGATCCCGCAGCAATTCCATGATGTCGATCATTGCATCCTGGAGTTACAAGAATATACATCCCTCTAACGAATCCTAGTGAAGGAGTTGATGATTACACTTATCGATAATTTCGACTCTTTCACCTATAACCTCTGCCATGCTCTTATGCGGTATGGACACACAGTTTCCGTCATTCGCAATAATGATAATATGGCAGCTGCCATAAAGGCCACAAGGAGCACCCATATAGTGATAGGACCAGGACCTGGCAATCCTGCACAGCTTCCTCAAATTCAAGCCCTCATCGCAACCTATAAAAATCACTTGCCCATCCTAGGCGTCTGTCTAGGGCATCAATGCCTAGCTGCTTTTTTTGGGGCAAAGATCGTGCCAGCTGGCATGCCGATACATGGAAAACAAGAAGCCATCTCCCATACAGGGACTTCTCTCTTTACAGGTCTTGACAACCCCTTCCTTGTAGGCCGCTACCATTCTCTCATTGTAGCAGACAACTTGCCCCAGGAGCTCAAAGTGCTCGCCAGGACACAAGACGGTGAAATCATGGCTTTTTGCCATCACGCACTCCCCCTTTTCGGAGTTCAATTCCACCCTGAGTCGGTACTTACCCCAGAGGGGACGAAGCTTATAAAAAATTTTTTCCTCTAATTTCTCGGTTATTGTATACAGCTAGATAAAGACATAGATGGATACAAAATGACCCACGATCTCTCATCTTTAAAGGCGTACTGCGGTAACACATGGACTAAACCGGATCTAATCCCCGAGAATGTTGGCAAATTCCAGCAACGTCGTATCAAATGGAAAAATCCCAAATTAATTTTCCAAAAAACGGAAAATAACAATCCTGTATTTGAATGTAGAAAATTGACCCCATCAGAAAAATTTAAGGCCATGTTTGGAAAAGGTCCTGCCGCTCTCCGCACGATTGTAAAAGAGTTCAAGAAAATTGAAACACAACTAAATGAAGAGCAAGTCAAAGCAATTAATGAACTCATTCAATCTCACAATAAAAAGTTTTTCTCAATCAAAATCAAAGAACCACTCAGATACACACAACCTACCAAGGAAGAAGTCAAACACACACAAAACTTCACCATATTGCCTGTTACAGAAAATACGTATACACCATCCACGACTATCCAACCCAGCAATGAGCCTTCACCTCAAGAAAATGAACCAAATATCGATCAGTCGAACAAAGAAGAAACGCAAACACAAAATGAAACAATAAGCGATACCGAAAGTCCTACAGAATCTACAACAGCTTCAAACGAAGGAATTTCTTCACTGTCTGGAATACTCGAAATACCACTTAGCGAAGAGAATATCACTCAAGAGGAAATACAAGAACCACTCTCTACACCCGAGGACATAGATAGCATAGATCAATTACAGAACAAACTCCTGGAGAAAATATTAGACCCCCCACCTACTACGCAACCAACAGAAAATATGGCTTTAGATATAGCTCATGCCGATATCAAAGCAAACGCTACTCAGACAAATGAAGAAGATATTCAGACACAAAATAACATGAAAAGCAATACCGAAAGCACTCAAACATCCACGCCTGTCATCACGGAAGAAGCTAGTACCGAAAGATATGAACTCTCACAAGAAGATATAGACAAGATGTCTCCACCACCACAACCAACTTCTATAGACACAGCGAAGCCGAAGTTAGAAGATAAACAACCAACTTTTTCTGGGATGACTCAAGATGAATGGATACAAGCATTTAAGAAAATAGATATCACGCTTGATACATCACAATTCCAACAGCTTATAGAGATCTCCAAGAAAAATGGCGCTCTTGAAAATGAACTTCGATTCGACTGGGACGATGTGCGCAAAGTGATTGGAGACGAAAGCACTCTAAAAATACAGAAACAAACTGGAGAACAAGAAGAAACACAGGAAACATTACCGCAACCTACGCAAGAGGCCATCACAACAAGCTTACAAAAAACCGATAATCAAATATCTACAAGCGAACTATCAGACAATGACCAACTTTTACAAGAAAAACAAAAACTCTCGGACACACTTTCCTCTCTCAAAAATAGCGTGAAAAATTGCACCACATTGCCACAGGAATTTTTAAACACGCTCTTAGATAAAGTAAAGTACGCACAACAACTCATAGAACAAAAGTATACTCAAAGTGAAAAAGAAGTGCGCGCACATATACTAAAGCTATCACAACTCATTGAGACATGCCTAAAAAACGACATGAGTGCTGTCATAGAGTACAGAACAGATCTATGTCGTTGTATCAGCCCCGAAAAAAAATCCATTTTCAATGATTTGCAAGAGGAATATGAAAAAATACTCACAGAAGCTGCAAAAGAGCCCGAAATAACGTTAGATTTCGAAGATATTCAAAAAAATCAGACCTCTCTTATAAAAAAATTATTATCCTCAATGTCCCTACAAGAATTAACCACATATAAAAGCACGATACCCAAGAATCTCACACAGCTCAAACTATCTTCCATCGTGGATGAATGCATCAAGGAAGCAACACAAAAAATGGAGAGCGCTTTTACGCAAAACAAAAAGGAATTCGAACAATTACAATCACAGAATCCACGAAATAACAGTCCGCTTTCAGTAATGCTTACCATGCTAGAGGAGGCTTTTTCTTCTCAAGCAAGCGTAAGTGATAACGAAAATAATACAAAATTACTACAGGCCTATACCCTCCTTATAAGACATTCAAATATCGCACGACCTCTCTATATGCTCTTCCAAGGGAACTCTCCAGTTCGAAAAGTGTTCCCACAGCATATTGAAGATTGTGTAATTGCATATTCACAGAATCAGCAATTACGAGCCATATGCGATCTGGCACTCGAACACCAAGAATTAAAAAAAATATTACTTGAAAAAGTCGATGAGTCTTCTGAGGCACAGCTGCTGATTGAGCAGATAGAAAATCAACAATTTCAATCCATTCAAACGATTGAAAACGCAAAAGATGCCCTTACTAATACCATCACCATATTCAAACAGATGAACACGCCAGTCGAAAGGGAAGTGATAGAAGAAATCGAGGATGAAGAAATTTCCCTCGAAGAGCAAATCACAAATATGTTTCTTGAGGAAAGAAAAATCCCATTAGAAGAACAAGATATACGATATAACTTGCTCAAAGAGTTGGGGGCATCATATGAAACACCATCAAATTCTGAGCAACTTCTGCCAATTGCACAAGCCTATATCCTCTTAAAAAAACATCCAGACGCCCTCACTCTTGCATCTTGCGTATACGCCTCATTCAATCAAACCATAAGCGGTGTACCTGAAGAGTTGCTCCGGTTTTTCACTATCGAAAAGAGCTCCTTGCAGGATAGAATTTTGTTTTTTGCAAACAATGAAATGTTCATTCAATTCAAACAACAAATCGATAAATACCAACACCTCCTTTCTGAAATACAACAAAAGTACAAACTACAAAATCCTCAGCAGTTCATCAAAGATACCAACACACACACTATGTCACTATTCAAAAATATTGACGCATCACATATTGATGATGCATTGAATACAATGAAAGAAATGGTCTTGAAGCTAGAACTATTTTTATCAGAGGGTGTTTGAAAACCCTCAAGCAGCCTTCTCAGCATAATTTTTGCTTTTTTC
>CAZASK010000039.1:0-10342 GCA_964487845.1 uncultured bacterium | reverse complement strand
GTTTACGAAAAAAAATTACTTACTCCTAGCAAAAAATCACTGGCGGGAATTGCTGCTTTTAACAGAGCTTTCTTGAACATCTAATTTCGCTTTCATTTCTGCAAAAGAAAGATTTTTCAGCCCCAACTCATTTTTTAGACCGCTATTTCTCCGCATAAATGCGTTGAAGCTGTGGTTGCTGACCACATAGGTTTTCCCATTTAGCTGCACCTCGTGGCAAAATAGCTTAGCTATCAGCCACTTGAGGCCTTTGAGCTGGTCAATGTTTTTCGCCCATACACCAGAGCCTCCTTTGCCGATTCCATGGTCTACCTGTTGCCATAAACGCACTACATCTTCTGGGGCTTTTCCTGTGCTTTGCATGGTGTTCTCTCCTTAGTGTAAATAACATATTTGAATGTCACATAATAGATGCGTAATTGTTTTTTTATTAATAAGCAAATACATTTTTATCTTATGATCTCGAATCGGTCGGCTTTATCATGGAATCCTCTCTATAGAAACATGATAGGATGGATGGTTTAAAAAAATAGTTGTTTATAATGAATGAGCGGAGTTATTACTAGAGCAGAGTGGTATATGTATTCTGTATCTAGAAGGAGGTTAGTATGTCAACAATAGGTAGTGAACGGATTTTTACAGATTTTGGTATTAAAAGTGATGTAGGCACAGATAGTCGCGGGAAAGTATATGGCGGTAATGCGGGCGTAAAGGTCCGTGATATTTCAAGCTGGAGCTTTCTTGGAAAATTGTTTGCTGCTTGTTTTTGTCATACGCTAGAATTAGGAGGAAAAACCTATTTAGTCGGGATGAGGAGTGCTAGGCAGTTCTTGGACAAGTATGATCATCACATCGACAGTAAAAATCTGTCTTCGGATCAAATAATCAATATGCTGAGAAATATTGGAGAAAAAGCCCGAATAGGTAAACCGTATAATATTATGAAAAAGTCTAGCATGGGATCCCCAGAGCAAAGAATGGTTCCTTACAATAAAGGGCCAGCAAAAATCTCTGAGCAGTCCAAAGCACCAACAGTAGAAGAATATGAAGAATGGATAGATGATGAGGCGATGCCAGAACAATATGACGAGCCCTCACCTCAATTATCGAATGCTCTTGTCCACGTGCCTTCTAAGTCCCATCACCCGATTCCAAAAAAACAGCTCCCGAAGCCTGAAGAGTATGAAAAACTTCTAGAGAATAACGAGTTTAAAAAACTCATGATTGAGCATCAAGGAGATCTTCCTCCTCTTGAGAAATATCAGCAACTGGTTCAGCAAAAAAAAGATGAAACTCTACCAACTCCAGAACAATATAAGCAGATACTGGGCGTAGTAGAGCAGCATAAGCCGTCACAAGAGATTGTACGCTATTCACAGAACATGCAAAGCGATCAAAAGATGCCTGATGTGCAGGAATATAAACAATTGCTTGATAAGCTTCCAACGTCAGACAATCAGTGGTCTCTTGTGCCTGTGAGAGGGCAAAGGTCAAAAGAGATTACAAGAGAAGCACTCCCAAGTCCTGAAGAGTATCAGCGACTTGTCTTACATGAAGGATTTAAGCAACTCGTGAAACGAGATGGGAGCCTTCCCTCTATTCAAGAATATAAAGGGCTTGAGTGGAAAGGAAAAGATCTTAAGGCGCTTCCTTCCCCAGAAAAGTACGAAAACCTTTTGGTTCTCGTGCAGCCAAAGCAGATGAAGCCTATGCCGAAACATATAACCCTTCTCGGACATGATATAGTAAAACATCGCGATATGGTGCAGATGAGTGCTAATACGTTTGTTACAATTTTACAAAAAGCGAAAGTTCAAGAAAATCAAATCGTTCAATTAAAACAGAAATTGAATATAAAAAATTCTGGGACGAATGAGATTAGAGCTATAGATTTTTGGAGAGCCCTGCTTGCTATACAAAATAACAATAAAGAAATGAAGCAATTAGAAGGCTATCTAGCTATATCAGATGATGAGCGGACAGAAAAGCTTATCGAAAGCAAGCAAGAGATGTTATCAATAAGTGGATCTCAAGAGATAGAGCGTCCTCAAAATCAGGAAAATCGACTTGCTCGTATCGAGGTAGAAGAAGAGGTTGGTGATTTAAAGTTTGAAATTTCTGAGCGCATTTATGATCAGGTAAGTAAGAGGGATTTTTATCTTAAGGAAGGGGGAAATAAGGCTGGTGTGTCTTCAGTAAATACGAGTAATCCCTGGGCGCGTAGTGCGAGAAAAGAGGGAGCGTATACCTCAGCCGATTTTGAGGTCTTAGCTTCAAAATTAAATCAGAAGGGGTTAAAGGATCAATTTTTAAATATAAGTAAAGACCCTGTCCTTGCCATCCATAGGCAAATTCAAATACTTGGGAATACGTGTACATTTGCGAAAAATAATGAGAGAGGAAAAAAAGACTCTCTTATCAACGATGTTTGCAAAACGTTTCAGAAGATAGAGAGTCCTGAGGATAAGGAGATAGTGATCGCTTATTTATGTGTTCACAAGGAGCGAGAGAATTATACGGATATTCTCAAGGCATTACATCCACATTATAAGAAGTAGAATGCTGTGTAAAATCCTTCAGATGGCATGCCTTCGCTATAAGACATACTATGATCGCACCTTACCAAAGGTGCGATTATATAGTAAATTCCGTTTAATTTTTCATGTTTTGCAGAAGCTCAAGAAAGATTTATCAATTGCCTCAGCAAGACTCGAACATGTATTCAAGATTTCTCACACACCCCTCTTAAAATTGGCCCAAAATTTTTCTATAGGATTCAAATCAGGTGAATATGGTGGTAAAAACAAAATCTCACACCCCGCTTTCTCGATGATCTCTATACTCGTTTTAGATTTATGAAAACTCGCATTATCCAAAATAACAACCTGCCCCTGTTTCAACTCTGGCACCAATACCTGTTTTAGCCAGATGTTGAATAAACTTGTGTCGCATGTTCCTGTATAGCAAAATGGCACTAAAATTCTTGATTGACTCAGAGCTGCTATGAAACTCTCTCTGCAGAACCTTGTCCCTGAAATGGCTCCATAGACCATTTCTCCTTTAATTGCTCTTGCATTTTCTCTTTGTAAGTATTAGGCTCTGTCCCTAAAGTGTAATTTCTGCTAAAACAGTCGTAAAAAAGAAAAGTTTATGACTAGAAAAGTAATTACTGACGAAATTTGGAAGAAGCTTATTCCTTTGTTACCCGAGCCTAAAGGTAGACACGGAAAAAACGATCGTCTATTTTTAGAATCGATCTGTTGGATAGTGAGAACAGGAGCTCCCTGGCGAGATTTGCCGCCAGAATATGGATCTTGGAAAACAGTGTATAATAGGTACAGTCGTTGGGCGAAAAAAGGACACTTGGACAAGATTCTGGAGTTTTTTAAAAAAAGATGGGGATCACGAATAGCACATGATTGATGGAACAGTTATTCGAGCTCATCGTCATGCTGCCGGAGCATTAGGTGGTCAAGATAAACAGGGATTAGGGCGTAGTTGTGGAGGATTCTCTTCTAAAATACATGCGAAAGTAGATGCTTTATGAAAAGAATATACGCTCTGTAATCCCTGGAAGAACGAATAGATTGCAGCCGATAGCATACGATGAACACACATATAAAGAACGTAATGCTATAGAGCGTTTTTTTGGCTGCCTCAAAGAATATCGGCGTATTGCTACAAGATACGATAAGACAGCATTGATGTTTAAAGCGGGCATCATAATTGCTTGCATTTTTATGTGGCTGAAACTTTAGGGACAGGGCCTAGACAGCCTGCTTTTTTCCGTTTGATCCAATTGATTAAGGTTCTGGTTGTAATTCCAAAAATTCTGCTTACCTCTACTTGGGAGCTTCCTTTCTCAAGATAATCCAATGCTTTTATTCTTAAATGGTGTGAGTATGCCATCATTATAGACTATCTCATACACATGAAAAATTAAACACAATTTACTATAAGAGTGAGTTATGAAGCAGATGGTGCTATGCCGCCATAGCCGAACTCGCGGACAAGTTTGAGAAACTCTTCGAGGAATTTGAGTGTCTGAGTGCCCATCTCCCCTATAAAGGCATTCCAGCCGATGCATACCATGAGCAGCGCAAGCCATGACTTAAGACCCATCCCAAGGAAGGTAATCTGCACTTGAGGTGCGAGTCTGTTGATGATTCCAAGAAAGGTGTCTGTCATCAAAATAACAAGAAGCCCTGGCATGGCAAGCTTGAGCATGAGCGCAACAAATTCATACATTGCCTTTACAATACGTTCATGTAAAAGACTACCTGGAGTAAAGAAGTAGGGGCTGACGAACTTGTCTGGAGGGACGATGTCATAGGAGCTTAAGATGGTGTCACAGACATAAAAAGGACCATCAAGGTTAAAGAAGACGACGATGAGTGTGAGGTTGTAGAGAGTACCGAGAGGTGAGGACTGATTTTGAATCGTTGTGTCGTTTGTCATCAAGCTCGCTGCACCTCTTTGGTGGTCGATGATGACGCCAGAGCCGGAGACGACAAGGAAGGGAAGGCTGAGGAAAAAGCCCATGACCGTGCCCAAGAAGAGCTCTTTCATCGCAAGGAAGATGAGCCTCAAATCAAAATGCAAAGGCTCAATTTGTGTGTGCATGATTTTTGGCAACACCATCGTCAAAAGACATAGGCTCAAGATGACCTTCACTGGGTGTGGAAGGATGCGAGCTCCAAAAAATGGCGCTAAGGTCACCACAGGCGCAATGCGGCAGATCATAATGAAGATAAGCGAAAGCACCGTCATGGGAGATTCCCGAAAGAGGGGGCTGTTCGAAAAGAGCGTTACATAATCCACACTGACCTCAAATAGCGAGCACATAACGAGTATGAATAGATATATACGTGTTTTGGGATAAAAAGTCTTATGAAATAGCAGGCTATCTCAGAAGAAGCTACCGAGTGGTAGCTTCTCCAGCTTGGAGATCAGCAGGTATAGAGGCAAGAATTTCTTCCTTTCTTTTTTCAAAATAGGAGGCTAGCTCTGGGTGGATGATTTTTGCCCATATATGGAGTGGCGCTAGTCGAACGGTAAACTCATATTTCATGCGATCAAGGACATTCAGATTTTTTTGTTTTTGCAGATGTCCAGTATCGATATAAATAGCACGAGTTGCACTCAATCCCATGTTGTTATTGCGAATAAGTGAAGTATCCCCATCTACAATACCCTTTTTGGCAAGAGTAAGAAGAAGATCAAAAATTTGATCCAGTCTTTGCTTTGCCTCGTCAAGCTTCCCCTCTTTTGCAAGCTTCGTCAGCGTCGGGACGATATAATCTGCGCGCCGCTGTATCATAAAGCTTGTGTCATCTAGTTTTATCTTTAAAACCCGGCCTTTCGGGTTGATAAGTTTGATGTTACGGAGTACGTTTTCAGTACGATTAAGGTGGACATAGATGATGCCTGTTTCCTCAGGGATCTCCTCAAATGAGAGTTTTGAGCTTGAGTAGAGTTCTTCTTTATGAGCCTCTGCGCGTGTCATCTTGTCTTTAAATTTCGTACTGAAAATAAAAGAAAGCGGGTAATCGATAAATGACTTTTTACGCAGTCTCTGCTGTTGAAAGAATTTTAAAACGTATTCGTTATCTTGGCTGATAAGGGCGTATGCTTGAAAGCCTTTTGCAAGCCAGTAAAATGGCTGTTGTGTGATTACGTTGATGACCTCAGTCTGGCTATCAGCAGTTGGGGTTTCCCAGTCCTTTCGATGGTCAAAACGGCATTCAATATTACTGAGAGAAAAACCTGATTCATCACGCTGCATTTCTGCTATTTTTTTACTCACATGATGGAGTCGTGCGCATAAAAAGAGCGCTGCACAGATAAGAATACAATTAGTAAATAGTGTAAAGTTTATTTTACGAATTAATCTGATCATGAAAATAGACCTTTGCATTTAGTATCAGATAATGATATGAAAATTAGTATAAAAATACAATCTATAAGAGGGAATTTCCTCATAAGGCAAAGATCGAGGATTCTTATCATCCTCCCATGCTCCAGATCGCAAAATTTGAAAAAATAGCCGATGCAAAGGACATAATCTGCCCTCCAAGCCAGCCGCCCATGATCATGAGCGTCAGAACTACAGCTACAAGCTTTACAACAAAAGAGAGCGTCTGCTCTTGAATTTGCGTAGCTGCCTGAAAGATAGCCACAATAGTTCCCAGGAACATACTGATCAATACAGGTGGAGCTGACAAAATCAAAATCAGCAAAAGCCCTTGATAGGCATAGTGGACTACTTGATTTTGAAACATCGGTTTTTCATCCTCTATCTAAATGTGGCGACAAGTCCTTCAATAAGCAGCGTCCATCCATCAAGCATGACTAGCAAAAAGAGCTTGAGAGGCATTGATATGGTGACAGGAGAAAGCATCATCATCCCCATAGCAAGCAAGATATTAGACACCACCAGGTCGATTACAAAAAATGGAATATAGATCAGCACCCCAATTTCAAAGGCAGCTTTTAGCTGTGAGGTGATAAATGAGGGCACTAAAATGATAAAGTCATCTGGTTTGATGAGGTCTCTATCTTCATCTGGCATAAGACGATATACTGTTTTAAAAAAGGTTCGCTGATGTTTGACAAGGGAGTTGTTGCGCAAAAAATCACGCAGTGGCTCCTTTGTTGCAGAAGCTATCTCTAGCACATAGGCCGCAGACTGTCCTGTCAGCATCTCTTGAGGTGGGGGAGTTCTGGAGGTCACCGTCTTGGACGCTTCGTACATTTTGACGCCTGTTGGAAACATCACATAGATGCTCAGCAAGAAGGCAATACCGTTAATGACCTGGTTTGGAGGCGCTTGTTGTACGCCTAAAGCACTTCTTAATAAGGAAAGAACTACTACAATCTTGACAAAAGAAGAAAGAATCATCACCAAGAAAGGCAAAAGCGACATGAAGACAATAGCTGCGCCTTGGGTCACAAGTGAGGGTCTTTCGAGAGAAGAAAGATCTGATATGTCGGGAGTCTTTTTTATGACGGTCCCGCTTTTTTTTGTAGATGTATTTGATGTTGCTGCAATAGTTTGAGTTCCCCTCGGTCCTTCAGCTGCTGCGAGAGGATGTATACATATAAGAAATAGGAGCAGCAAAACAAAGCGCTTCATGCACTCTCCGTAGTTGTAGATTCTTGCTTGATTTGATCATAGAGTGCTTCAAAAGCAGCTTCAAGAGTTCTCCAGCGATCTTTGAGTTGAGCGTTGATGATGCCATATTCTGTTTCGATGATACACCCTCCTTGTTCGACATCATCTCTTTCTCTAATAGAGAGAGATTCAAGCTGCTCAAACATTGCCTTGAGTTCATTTTTATTTGTGTCGATGACCTGAAAATCTTGTTTGCTGATATAGATGACGATTTTTTTATGCTGAGCGACAGATTTTAACGTGGTTTTGACAATAGTGAGAATCTGCTCTGGGGAGCTTTTGAGCTCTCCAGCGACTATTTTTTTTGCAGCGGTGAGCGCAATAGGCATGACAAGCTTTTGAAGCTCTTGCCGCACGCGCTTGATTTCATCTTCAAGCTTGGCAATATGCTGCACCCACTCAGTATAACCCTGCTCAAAACCTGCCTTGAGGGCATCCTCTTTGATCACCTCAGAGTCTGTAATTACCTTTTTTCTATAAGCTTCTGCTTCTTGCTGTATACGTTCAAGGAGCTCTTTTCCTGTAACTAATGTAGAAAAGGCGTCCGCAGGGATGACTTTCGCTTGTGGCGCCTTCGCAACCTCGGTTCCAGATATTAAGCTAAAGTATTTTTTATTCATGGGTGTTTTCTCATATCTTTCATGTACTGCAGCGCAACCATAAGCTGCATCTTTGCCGGAGCTGTTGTCGGCTGGGCATCATGCTGTATCTGCTTTTTCAATAAGCGCCCTCTTCCAGTATCTAATGTATGCAGGATATGCCAAATAAAATCTACCGATTGTCCTGATAGGGCGATAGAAAGTCTTTGAATGCCTCGCTTATGGAGGATTTTATGAAATTGTTTTTCATCTTTGTAAATCTGCTCGATATGAAGAGGGGCCATTGCAAGTTTTGTCTTCTGAGACATGCAAGAGCGCAAGAAGCGCTGCAAATTCTGCTGGAGCCTGCCTACAATCATCTGGAGTAATTTTCTGTCGACGACATGCCTTACTTCATCTGCAAGATCATACATTGCCATAAGATCGATGAGTTCTACAAGATCATGTTTTGACAAAGAGAGCATCCAGTCGAGGTCTGTCGAGGGCATGAGTGCTTTTGGCATGATGGACAGAGCTTCTGGATCATAGACAAGGAAAGTGTCATAAAACGATCTGATGATGAGTGCAGAAATTTTTTCTGGGTAGTGAGCAAGTGCATTTTCTTCAGGGGCAAGTGCTGCTGCGATGTCGTGTGGCATCGCCGATATCACAACCTTCTGAAAGCTGGCTGGCACCTTCTGCAATGCTTCTTGCAGCCAAGAGTAATGTATAGACCGTATCCACTGAGATGGGGAAAAGAGAAGTGCTGTCGGATCCTTGGCGCTCGTTGCCGGTGCTGCGTGAACAGCTTGAGATATATGTGAAGGCAACATTCTACTTAAGCTGTTTACGCCACCTCTACAAAATTTGGAGGCGAGAAGTTGAAAGAAGAGCGCGCTATTTTTTGTGAGCATGCAAATTCTATTCCTTTACGGCGATTCAACATTTTCTTGAACTTTTGGTGCCTTATTTTCTTGTGCAGCGACAGTTGCTGGTGCTGCTGCAGTTTCCGCTTCAGTAGTTGGGGCTGCAGGCTGTTTAAAAACAGGCTCAAGGGGCGCTAATTTGAACAGTAAGCTGACTCCGCCATGGTTTTTGAGTACAGGATAGAGCTTCCATGCCATCCACAGAATCATCAGCAAGAAGACAAGTATGATCAGCGAAAATGAGAAAAAGATGATTTGAAAGCGTAGGAGAGAGTCTTTTGCTAAGACGATAGACCAGACCCTCGTGTATTCCATTTTCTCAGAAGGACCGCGAGATTTTCCCCCTTCAATACTGACATCAGAAAATCGTGCTCTATCACCAATGACGGTTACATTATCGAAGTCGAGGCCGTTGACGCTGCTCGCTACAAGGCGTTTGATCTTTGTAGTTAGATGGCTATTAGGGTCATCGAGAACGCCTTGATGTTTTACATATACAGAGGCTGTTGCTTTCCCTTTTTGTGCCTGCGGGTTAAGAGGGTCCTCTTCAGGGAATGAAAGCTGCACATCGCACTCGAGAATGCCGTCAATTTTTCTAATAGTGCTCGCAATTTGCTCTGCCAAGCCTGCCTGGTAGCGTATCTTTTCTTGCATCTCGGAAGGGACGAGACCTCCTGCTGAGAAAAGATCGAGCAGATTTTGTCCGCGCCTTCTAGGAAGGCCATTTGCATTAAGCACAGCCATTGCTTCTGTAGCCTTTGAGCTATCAACAGCAATATCCCAGAGAGTGATTTTCGAGCCACCACCTGCTCCAGCGCCTTCTTTTGACACCACTTTGGCAGCATCGATATTTTTTCCGGCCAAGAAGACGAGTATTTCATTCGCTTCTTTTTCATCGAGACCGTTCACAATCGTTTTGCGCGATTCACAGCTCGAAAAGCTGATTATGCTGGCAATAACGAACAGAAAAAGGGTGAAAAAACGCTGGAGGGGCAATTTTTGCAATGATTTCATATCTACATCCCTATTGTGCTGAGTAAACTGCATACTAGCAAATAAGGTAAATTTTCAAACCTATTTTTTTCTATTTTTGATTCATAGAGTGATTTTGCAATCTGCAAACGGTATACGAAAATAAAATTTTCTGTTGATTTCAATTGACATTAAACTCTCATGTGCAAATAAAAAGGCATACGTATTCCATTTGCGCATCAAGAGTAGAGTATAAGCGGGCTTTTTTTTAGAGAAAAGTATTCGAAGCATACTCAAATATAGGGAGGCTTTCTTCTATGTCATTTCTTCAAATACCGAAACAAATCTCTCACATTAATGAAGTACAAATAGTAACAAACACGTCCAAACCCAAAAAAACGAACGTCGATTGCTATACTGTCCGATTGCACTCATTAGCAGTGCATATTATAAGAAATATTTTCAGCATTCTTACTTTTGGTCTCGTCAAAAAAAGCATAGCTTGCACATTGGATGGAAAGACCATATATGCAAGAAGTTCTGATATTCAGGATGATAGACTTATAACTATCAAAAATGTTAGTAACCCCACAATTCTAGGAAAAAAGTACATTTCTGTAAAAGAAATTTTGGATCCTTCCAGAACTATACTGGTAAAGATTGACCCCCTAAGCATTGTAGATTCTTCGGAA
>CAZASK010000038.1:0-10504 GCA_964487845.1 uncultured bacterium | reverse complement strand
AAAATAGGAAATTTCTAAATTGGTGAAATAGGAAATTTTAAACTTGGTTTAACACCTGTTATTAACATTCTGTCGCGCCGATTTTGTCAAAAGTCCAGTAAGCCGTAGATTTTTTAATCCAAATTGAGTAACGTCATCCCGTAACAAATTTAATCGATGATCGAAAGATGATGAAAAAAAACGTGTGTGCTTTCTCAATTTTTTGTGCTTCTCTAGCACTTTTCTCGCCAGTAGCTACTGCTCCTTCTTTGAGAGCTGAAGGTCAATATAAACAAGAAATGGTGAGCTATGAAGATCTTCAAGTTGGACAGATAAAAATTTTATTTAACAAAGAAGATACTTCTGAAAAAGAAGAGACTATTAAGTTAAGGATGAAAACAAAAGAGGGGGATCACTTTTCACAAGTAGACTTCGATGAAGATTTAAAGGCACTGGTTAAGGCGTTTGATCAGATAGAGCCGCAACTGACAGTAAGAGATGGCAAGCTCGATATCACTCTACAACTCCATCCAAAGCTATTTATTAAAGAGATTATATGGATAGGCAATAGCCAAATCAAGACATCGTACTTGGAAAAAGAGCTTGGTATCAGAGCAAAAGATCTCTTCAATCGATCCTTCTTTAATAAAGCATTTCACAAGTTGAAAGCCTATTACGTAAAAAAGGGTTATTTTGACGTTCAGCTCGACTATCAGGTGATAAGTAATAAAGAAAACGGTGAAGTCTCTCTTCAAATTACAGTCAAAGAGGGAAAGCCTGGGTTTATAAAAGCTATTGTTTTAGAAGGATTTACCGAAGAGGAAAAAGAAAGCCTCGAGGAGATTATTCTTACAAAAGAGTATAGCTTTTTTACAAGCTGGTTAACGAACGAGGGAACACTGCGACCAGAGATGCTCAAGCATGATGAGCTGAATATTTTAAATACCATTCACAATGCGGGATACCTCGATGCCAAACTTGAAACAAAAATTGACGAAATCAAAGACTCAGAACGAGTCAACGTACGCTTTATTTTGTCTCGGGGCAAGCAATACACAGTAGGTAATATCTCCATAGATGACAAAAAGCAGTTATTCACTCAAGAAAAATTGCTACAGATAGCTGGATTGAAGACTGGGGATATCTACTCGCCAGAGCAAGTGCGTGTGGCTACCCGTAGGTTGTACGATGCCTTCGGGAAGTTAGGATATATAGATACTGAGGTGACGCCGCATCCAAAACGCGTGGATGCAGGATATGTGTATGATTTGTCATTTACCATCGATGAAGCCGCCCGCTACAGAGTCGGCATAGTAAAAGTATTTGGCAACTACCAAACAGAAACGAATGTGATTTTGCATGAGACTCTCTTGATACCGGGCGAATATTTTAATACAACGCTTTTACAAAAATCAGAAGAGCGCCTGCGCAATATCGGATATTTCAAAAATGTCAATATCTATGCTACACGCTCGAGCAGTATTGAAGAGACAGATGCCGTATTTCGCGATATTCATGTTGAAGTAGAAGAAGTGGCAACGACAGCGAATTTTCAAGCATTTGTTGCATTTAGCACGGCAGAAAATTTATCGGGCGGAGTAGGTCTCACTGAATCCAATTTTAATATAAAAGGTGTTCCATATATATTTAAAAAAGGACTGCGAGCTTTGCGTGGCGGCGGCGAATACATGAGTGTCAATGCAACTATCGGAACAAAGCAGTTAAGCTATACCTTGTCATGGACAAAGCCCTACTTTCTCGATACACCATGGTCGTTGGGAGTCGATCTGCAAAAGCAGAGAAACTCATTTGCTTCAGACGACTATTCCGTGAAATCATATAGCGCACAAGTGTCAGGACGCTATCCGCTCAATGCCTTTGTGAAATTTGGAACGCATTACCGCATCAAACATTCATTTGTCACATTGAAAAAAATCAAAAAAAAGAAGCGTAATAGAGAGCTCATCCGAGAGTCAAAAAATGGAGGACTCATTTCGGCAGTAGGCGTAGAGCTCTATTATGACTCTACAAATCATCCGAGAGCCGCAACAGAGGGCATCCGCTCCGCACTGGCACTCGAATACGCAGGACTGGGAGGAGATCACACTTTTGCGAACATGAGCTATCTGAATACTATGTATTGGGCACTCTATCCTAAAGGAGTTTTTCGATTCAGAGCCAATTTCCAATTTATCAAAACATTAGGATCTACTGATGCTCGTGATCTTCCCCTTGATGAGCGTTTATACTCAGGAGGTGAGACATCGATACGAGGGTTTGCATTCAATAGAGTTGGCCCTAAATTTAAAGATAAAAGAAGAACGGTCCGAGGAGGTCTTTCAGAAGTCTTCTTATCAGCTGAGTATAAGCAATATCTTTTCAAGAAACTCGATGGTTTTTTCTTCTTCGACGCAGGCAATGTGTATTGGAAGCAATTTCATTTAGGAAGTCTTTGCTATTCAGCAGGATATGGTATAAAATTTAAGATCGCAGAAAATGCGCCGTTGACATTGGGAATCGGCTATCCCTTGAATCCATCGCATAAAGAAGATGTAAAAAAGTTTTTTATGTTATTTGAAACCAATTTTTAATGGAGAATACATGTATAAGAAAGCAATAGCTGCGGTTTCTACCCTCGTACTTGTTACTATGCTTACATCGGCGACGGTGAATAGTGAGACGAAAAAGGCAATTGGAATCGTAAATTTTAAGACCTGTTTAGATGGCTCAAAACATGGAAAAGAAGAGCAAGCACGTTTCGATGCTATGAAAAAACAGATGGAAACGGCAATAGAAGAAAAAGAAAAAGCGCTGAATGAACTTGCCCCAAAATTTAATGAAGAATATCTTGACACGCTGACTCCAGAAGCTGAAGCGGAGTTAAAACAAAAATTTCAAGCATTGAGTAATGACCTCTCTCAGCAGCAAAATCAATATTATCATTTGCTCAATCAGGCTAACTATCAGATTTTACAAAAACTCCACGATGCAGTCGCAGATGCTGCTAAAAAAGTCGCCTTGCAAAAAGGACTTGATATGGTCATGAACGAAGAAGCTTGTTTTTACTATGCTGAAAGTTATGACATATCGAAGGAAGTCGTAGCGCTCATGGATATAGAGTTTGCGAAAATAAAACCAGCTGAGACGAAAAAATAGGGAAGAAGCTAGTCGATGAAGTCATCCGTTTCTTATACTTTTACGCAACTTGCCGAGTTTGTGCAAGGCTCTCTTATAGGTAACTCGCAAGGCTTTATTACAGGTGTTGCTGATCTAGAATCAGCGACGCCTTCTGATATTTCTTTTTTTGCCAATGACAGATACCAGACTAAATTACGGGCTACGCAAGCAGGTCTTATTATTGCAACACAAGAGCACGTGACTTCTGAAAAAAATTTTCTTGTAGTAACAGATCCATCAGCAGCCTTTCAAAAAATGATAGAGCTTTTTGCGATGCATAAAGGGCAGAAGCATTCTTTTGAAGGTATTCATACACTCGCTTGTATTGACCCATCAGCCAATATTGCACCGCAGGTGAGTATAGGGCCATATGCAGTCATTGGGAAAAATTGTCAGATTGGCGCTGGCACAATTATCTATTCAGGATGTGTTATAGAGAGAGATACTATAATTGGAGCTGGCTGTGTGCTCCATGCTCATACTACCGTACGCGAAGAGTGTATTTTGAAAGAGCGTGTCATTCTTCAGCCAGGAGCTGTGATTGGCTCGTGTGGATTTGGCTACTTAAGCGACAAGACAGGCAAGCATACAAAGCTCAGTCAGTTAGGAAATGTTATCATAGAAGATGATGTTGAAATAGGTGCCGGAACCACAATTGACAGAGGGCGTTTTCAAGCAACACGCATCGGTATGGGAACGAAAATAGATAATCTCGTGCAGATAGGGCATGCAGTAGAAATAGGAAAACATTGTATCATCGTCGCCCAAACGGGCATAGCAGGATCTACCAAAATAGGAGATCATGTAATTATAGGCGGACAAGTTGGCATAAGCGGTCATATAGAGATAGTAAGTCATGTAGCAATCGCTGCTAAATCAGGAGTAACAAAGTCGCTTTTACAGCCTGGCAAGTATGCAGGCCATCCAGCCATTCCTCTTCAAGAATACAATCGCTTGCAAGTCATGATCAAAAAAAATGCTACAAGTCGATCGGAGACAGTGTAGGAGAGGTGTCTTCTGCGGGGATGATCTCTTTTTCTTCTCCACAGTAGACTCCGGCTGTCAATTTTTTCGTATATGGCGGGACTGTTGTTGTTTTTTCTACTACGGTGATCGTACGATTTTTGAGTAGATCATTTTCAGAAAGGGGGATGATACACTCAACGTGTGCTATCTTTTTCCCTGTCATAGGTTGTGCGCGAATCATCCACTTTCCCGTTTCTGGCAGATTATTCATTCCCTCGAGTTTTAATCTTGGCATTCCTTCTTGCGTAACAAAGAGCGTCATTCGGTAAAAGGCAAGATTTACTCCTATTGTATCCAGTTCAAATAAAAGAGAGTGCCACACAGATTGCGTAGAATAGGCCATGGCTCTTCTAGCCATCTGAAGGGCTTCATTTTCTTCAAACTTGCGTGTGATGAGATATTTTCTAAGCTCTGCACATTTCATTATTGTCGGAAAATGAGACAGATACTTTTTTTCTGAAAGAGAGACAAGCTCCTTGGGCTGGAAGCCTATAATAGAGAGCATCTTTTCATTTCCCTGAATAGCATCAGGCTCTAGATTCCGCAGTGAGTTTGCTATACTGAGTACGCTATCTTCTCCTTGAGTAAAGATATGATATTCACGATCAAAATCACGCGATATATCATCATGCTTTGGCCAGTCTGAAATGCAATCAAAAGGCTGAGAAATAGTTTCTTCTATTTGTTTGATCAAATTCTTACTTAAGGGTTTTTCTTGATAGTAGCGTCGATCAAATGTATTGGGATAGCTGTGGAGCAGTAGCGTATTTGCATATACTTGTGAAATGATGGCTGTGGGATAAGAGGCTAAAGCGTATAACCTTCTCCAGATTTTATCATCGAGCGTGGAATTGTCTGCAATCGAATTCAGGCAAGGAATATAATGTGAAGCTATATCAGCAATCAGAAAGCTTACCTCTGCAATCACTACAAACGGCAGGCATACTATATTTTGAGCAGTACGTGTGCACTGAGAAAAGAAATCTGTTTCTTCGTTTTGGTTGTGTAAAAATTGATTTTGTAAGACGACTCCATATTCGTTGAGCTCGCTTGTTACTGTAAATGTATTCATGCTGTTAAAAAGAGAATAGGGTTTTCGATGAGTCTTTTGAGTGTCTGCATAAATTGAGCCGCATCTGACCCATCAATAACTCGATGATCGCATGATAAGGTAAGAGAAAGCTGCTTGCCAACTGTAACTTCGCCTTTTTTAACGACTGGCACTTCTTGTACAGCACCAATCGCTAAGATGGCACCTTGAGGTGGATTGACGATCGCTTGAAAGTCGCTGATGCCAAACATTCCTAGATTGGAAATAGTAAAAGAGCCGCCTTGAAATTCTGCTGGCTGCAGCTTACCTTCTTTTGCCTTCTGAGCAAGAGATTTTACTTTTTCGGAAATAGATGAGAGTGACAGTGTGTTTGCCTTGGGAACAATCGGAGTAATCAGTCCACCAGGAATAGTTACGGCTATAGCAAGATCAATATTTCCATAGCGAACGATTGTGTTGTTTTCTGGGTTATATCCAGAATTGACAGCAGGGTGCATGCTAAGAGCAAGAGCTACTGCCTTGATAATAAAGTCATTAATGGTAAATGCCTTTTCTAATTTCTTGACATGTTCTCTCATCTGGACAAGGTCATCTACATTTACCTGCTGATGGATATAAAAATGAGGAATCGTGCTCTTGGAATACTGCAATCTTTCTGCAATTACTTGCCTCATCGGTGAAAGTGCTTCTTCACGATCTGCAATATGTTGCACAGCTTCTGCTGTGTGTACAGCAATGTGCGGCGCATCTGCAAGATCACGGCTCATAATTCTGCCTTGTGGTCCCGATCCGGAAACGTGGCTGAGGTCAAGAGACTGTTCTTTTGCCAGTCTTTTAGCGAGTGGAGATGCGAGGGGCCTGGAAGAAGGTTTTGCAGAAACAGGCTCTCTTGATGGTGCGCTTTTTACTGTAGTCACTGGCGCAGGTGGGGTGGTAGATGCTATTTCATTGTTATGTGTGACTACACCTTCGGGAATATAGCCGTCAAGAGACTCAGTGATGCTTTCTGTAAAAACAGCAAGAGGCTCATTGACGCGAGCGCGATCGCCTTCTTGCTTTATGATTTTGCGGATGTAGCCAGCATCGAGAGCGCAATGTTCTACAGTTGCTTTATCTGTTGCTACCTCTAACAGGAGGTCTCCGGATTCGACGAAATCACCCTCTTTTTTATGCCACTTTGCAACAGTTCCTGTTTCCATCGTGGGTGATAATTTTGGCATCGTAAAAGTAAATGGCATAGTAGATCCTATTCAATATTCAGCGTATTATAAATAGTGTGCAAAATCCGTTCTTTGTTAGGCAAGGTCTCTTTCTCCATACCTTTTGAGTAGGGCATGGGCGTTTCTTTTTGGCATACACGTGCGATCGGCGCATCAAGATATTCAAAGCAGTGCTGCTGAATTTGGAAGCCAACTTCTGCGCTAATACCTGCAAAGATATGGCCTTCTTCCACAAGGCAGCAAAAATGGGTCTTGCGTACAGACTCTGCAATCGTTGTGATATCAAGAGGTTTAATCGTGCGTAAATCAATTACTTCAACGGATATGTTTTTCTTTGCTAGCTCATCTGCAACTTCTTTGCAGATGTTGACCATACGACTGTGAGAGACAAGGGTGATATCTGTGCCTTCACGTACTACCTTTGCCTTTCCGATAGGCACCACATATTCGTCTGTGGGGATTTCCATCTTATCGTTATAGATCAGCTCGCACTCTAAGAAGAGGACAGGGTTATTGTTGCGAATAGCAGCTTTCAAAAGACCTTTTGCATCATATGCATTACTTGGCGCGATGACAATAAGGCCTGGAAAGTTCGCATAAAACGCCTCTACACAGTGAGAGTGTTGGCATGATACTTGCGCGGCAGCTCCATTCGGACCTCGAAATACAATAGGCACATGAAAACGATTTCCAGACATGTAGTACGTTTTTATAGCATTCGAGATGATCTGGTCACACGCGACAAATGAGAAGTTAAAGCTCATAAATTCGATTACTGGACGAAGGCCTGTCATCGCAGCTCCAATGCCTAAGCCTGCGAAACCTAATTCAGAAATAGGGGTGTCGATGATCCTTCTTGGACCCCATTTGTCTAAAAGGCCCTTTGTAACCTTATACGCTCCGTTGTATTTACCAACCTCTTCACCCATAATGAAGACGTTAGGGTCTTTTTGCATTTCTTCATCGAGTGCTTGTCTAAGAGCTTCGCGAACATCTACTACTTGCATGTCTATACCTTATGGTGCAAAAACGTCTTCTTCAAGGGTGATAGGATCAGGCCATGCAGACTGTTCAGCAAATTTCATTGCCTGAATAGCGATCTCTTTCATTTCCTTGTCATACTCTTTATATTCATCTTCTGTTAAGAGTCCTCGTTTTTCGAGCTCTTGTTTCATGAGCAGGATAGGATCTCGGCTCATACACGTTTTCAATTCATCCTTCGATCGATACAAGCCAGGATCTGATATCGAGTGTCCTTTAAATCGTTGAGTACGGCATTCAATTAAAATAGGCCGTTGTGTCTTCATTGCCTCACTGCACGCCTGGTTAAATATTGAGTAGCAATTGAAGAAGTCGAGACCGTCTGCTATATAGGAGCTCATTCCATAAGCTGCAGCTACTTTTTGAGAAAAGTGATCTGCATTGGCAATTGCGTTATACACGCTTGTTCCCATGCCCCATTGATTGTTTTCGATCACGTATACGCAGGGTAAATCCCAAAGTGCTGCCATGTTCAGTGATTCATGAAATGCGCCCTGAGCCACCGCACCATCTCCCATAAAACAGAGAGTGACTTCATCAGTGATGCCTAGATACTTTGTTTTAAAAGCAGCTCCTGTAGCGATAGGAATTTGACCGCCCACAATACCAAAGCCTCCGAGCAGGCGATCGCTATAGAGATGCATAGAGCCGCCTCTTCCCTTTGCATTTCCTGTTATTTTTCCATATAACTCAGCCATAATAGATTGAGGATCGACGCCGAGTAAGAGTGCAAGCGCATGGCAGCGATAGGTGGTAGCGTACCAATGATTTTGTCCAAGAAATCCGACAGCAGCGGTTTGGATAGCTTCTTGACCAATATAGGAATGAAAGAATCCGCCAATCATTCCTTGCTGATACGCAAGCTCAGCACGAGTCTCAAAGTTTCTAATCTTTAACATTTCTCTCAAGAAATGAATAAGAGCATCTCGCCCTAGAAGGTTGATTATCTTGTCACTATCTGCTGTCATACTCTCTCTTCAGATTGTTCTCTTTCTAGATATCATCTTTCATGATATGAAATAAATCAACCCTAAACGAAGAAATAAATGAAATTTTAAACATAACAAGCCATAAACATGAACTTTTTAAAATCGAAATTTACTAATTTTATAGATTTTATAAAAAATGTTTTATTTTTTTATAAAAACGTGAGGTTTGCATGTGCAGATCTCTTGGTATTATTGAGTTATTTTTGGAAAAGTCCTTATCGTATTGCAAGGCAAGAAGCTCACAGACAAAAGATCCCTTCATTGGAGCCATATGGAGAGACGCCTCTTACTACAATGGCAGTGATTGCTCAAGCTGCTGGGATTACAAAGGTAGATTGTGTATATGAGTTGGGATGTGGAAGGGGAAGAAGCGCTATTTGGCTTGCTTGTTTTATAGGATGCAAGGTCGTGGGAATAGATGGAATCGAGCGTTTTATTCAAACTGCACAGCGGATAGTCAGATTGCTTTGTATTCCAAATATTACGTTTCGCTTAGAGGATTTTAGGAAAAGTGCCTTCCCAGGGGCCACCGTGCTCTATCTATTTGGATCACAGCTACAAGACGATGAGATTCTATCGCTTGTTGCCGCCATCCGTCGTGAAAGGCGATCTTTAAAAATTATTACTATTAGTTTTTCTCTTACAGAATATATGAAAGTAGACGAATTTGTATCTATAGAGGAATGTGAAGTTCAATTCCCATGGGGGATGACATCTTGTTATATTCATGAGTATGCAAACAAATGTAAGGAAATCACATGAATACCGAAAATTCAAACTCCTTTCTGAGAGGATTTTACGATAAAATCGATGCATTGATTGAGAATGAAAAAAACAGCTCCATCAGAAGTCTTGTCAGCGCATACCACACTTCACTGACTGATATTGCTGAAGGAATCCTCAAATTAACACCTCTTGATACTCCATACAAAGCTACCAAATTTGGCATACAGTTCGCAAAAAAATGCTATAACATGCTGATCTCAAAAGGTGAAATTAGTGAAAAAGATATCGAACAATTACATAAAGCCACCTCCTCTTCAAAATCACATACAAAAAAGAGACGCAAAAACGCACACAAAAAGTCTTCTCAGGGCGGTCGAGTGCAGCCAACACAAACGACTGTTTCAGCAGTAGCGACCAGAGTGGTAACTGTAGGTTGTAATTACCTCCTCTCCAAGCTCTCTAGCGTATTATCGATGGCAAAGAAAACATGGTGCGGTGTGCAGCAGATAAAAAAAGGCATAGACAATGCTTTTGATGTTCATGAAATAAGACAAATAGAAAAGACCGATCAAATTGCCATACAACTCATCAAACAAGAAGGCAGAAAAAGGCTGCAGCGCGTTGCAGGAAAAAAACAAAAGAAAATGGTTAAAAAAATGCATGCCGCCGCAATCAATACTATATCGGCTCATACGAAAGAAAAAACAGAGAATATACGGAAGAAAATAAGGAAGCCTAATATGTAAAAATATTGGCTTCCTGAATGGATTACTGGCACATTTTTGATCGTGCACTTGAAAGTTGGTCAAGCATTTGTCTCAGAGCTTCTAAAGCTTCAGCTTCATCCTTGGTGGAATGTGAGATATCTTGATGTCTTTGTATTTTGAGGGCACTTGCGATACAAATCTGCTCAATGTCTGGTTGAAGCATGAGTTATTGCCAAGCTTAACCCTATGTCAAGTACTGATTCTTGATAATGCAAGTTTTCACAAATCAGCGGCTTTTGATTTAGCAATTTTATCAATGTCAATTTAAATGACTATAAGAGAAAGTTCATCCATTTTCAACCTCGTTGATTGTAATTGTTCGCTTTGTCACAAACTTTTTACTCTCGACGTAGGGTGTTTTCCCATCTAAAAATTTATCAAATAATTTATTTTGTTGATAGGCGACTTGCGTTATATTCATGAGTATGCAAACAAATGTAAGGAGCTCGTATGAATACGGAGAATTCAAGCTCATTTTTTAACGCGAGTCTCCTATTAACCAAATAAATATTTGAGAAATTTTTAGAT
>CAZASK010000037.1:0-10760 GCA_964487845.1 uncultured bacterium | reverse complement strand
AAAAGAGGAAATTTTAAACTTGGTAAAAAGCGGAAATTTTAAAATTGGTGCGACAGAATGTTAATAACAGGTTGCAATAAAACACGATTCAAAATAAAATGTTATCTCTAGTTTTTATAATACAAGGAGTTTATATGAACGTACAAAATAATCAAGCGACGGTTTATTTTAATAATAAAATTGATACATTCAAGACTAAAAATATTATTACAGGACCAAATGCCTCCC
Source organism: uncultured bacterium (assembly GCA_964487845.1). Classification (GTDB taxonomy): domain Bacteria; phylum Chlamydiota; class Chlamydiia; order Chlamydiales; family FEN-1388; genus CAZASK01. Next base: position 10,532 of record CAZASK010000037.1, on the reverse strand, counting down.
ATATAAAACAATGGTTCACGAAGTGCTATTCATCGGAGAATAAAGACCAATCCATCAAAAACTTCAAATCAGCGCTAAAGAAAGCGAAAAAACATATTAACAAAAAAAGCGCAAAAAAGGTTGCCACTTTATTTAAGAAATCTTTCAAAAAAGACATTCAAATTCAAGCAAAAAAGAACAAGCCATCTGCGAAAATAACTGACATAAGACAACATAATATTCAAATCTACAAGGACACAGAAAAAGAGATCAAAAAACTTCCTCGAGCTCAATTTCAGCTCATGCAAAAAAACACTCGTTTGGCAGTGAATCTCCCAGCCCCAAATCAGCAGCAGCGAAAGTATCCTCAAACAACTATCAAAGTTATCCAAGATGATAGCTTTAACGTGGCCGCACAACTTATCAACCAAGGATTTAACCCTGCTGTCCTCAATATGGCAAACCAAACACATGCTGGCGGTGGTGTGACAAATGGAGCATCTGCGCAAGAAGAATCTCTTTGCAGAAGAAGCAATTTACTTCACAGCATCGATCCAACAAAAAACAAATCTATCAAAAATCTCTACCCTCTTCCTGATAATGGCACGGTTATTAGTCCAGGTGTATCAATTATTAAAGATAGCAATCACAACTTACTTCCCCAACCTATCCATGTAGATGTTCTATCAAATGCAGCTCGTAAATTAAATGGACAGGCACCAAAAGGCTATTATAAGTATGACCTCAGAAATCGAATCCGCAGCATATGCAACGCAGCACTCGCCAACAACAACGATTCAATTGTTTTAGGAGCTCACGGTTGCGGCGCGTTTAAAAATGATCCAAAAAAAGTCAGTGCACTATTTAAGCAAGTTTTAACAGAAGAATACAAAGGATGTTTTAAAAACATTACGTTTGCTGTGATCAATGACAAAAATGGAACAGGAAACTTTGGCATTTTCCATAGCACATTAGACAACGTTCCAGTATAGAGAGGAAATTGCAAAACTCTATTTGGGATCAAATCCGCGCTTTTTTCGAGGACGGTTAAAAAAGAGACCTTCCAGAAAATGCGCGGGCAAGACTCCCCCCATCTACATACTCAAGACTACTTCCTACAGGAATACCAAAAGCTGGTCTAAACACCTTGACACCAACTTCTGCTAGTTCTTCTTTTATGTAAAGAGCAGTTGTATCCCCTTCAAGAGTAGAATCCAGAGCGATAATAACTTCCCCAATCCCCTCTCGAAGCACACGTTCCTTCAATTTTTTTGCTCCTATAGCTTCTTCGTCTAGCCCTTGCAAGGGAGATAATAGGCCGCCCAAAACATGATAGAGGCCTTGAAATTCATTTGTATTTTCTATTGTAAAGACATCGCGTGAGGTAGAGACAACACACAAAATATCACGCCTTCTCCTTGGATCACCACAAATCGCACACTGGCCTGCATCTGTGATGCAACCACATACAGCGCAACTTCCGATTTCTTGCTTCAGCCGACTCAGCGATGATGCTAAATCATGTATATCGTGCTCTTTCCAGCGCATGAGAAGATCAAAGGCATATCTTTCAGCCGTTCTCTTCCCTACACCAGGTAGCCGAGACAAAGACCTGATCATTTTTTCTAATGTTTGCGGATATTTCATACGCATGCACTCCACGCTTATTATATACAATCGTATTCTGTAAACAGCTCGTTTGTCAAGAATCCAACGCATCTGATACAATTGTGCACCTATGGTAAAAAAAATCGAAGCACGAATTACCGCTGTTGGTGCGCATCTACCAGATCATGTGTTAACAAACGATGATCTCGCGCGCATCGTAGACACATCCAACGACTGGATCGTTGAGCGAACAGGCATCCATGAGCGTAGAATAGCCTCCTCCAATGAATTCACCTCCACCATGGGGTACGCAGCAGCAAAACAGGCTCTTGAAAAAGCACATGTTTCTGCAAATCAAGTAGACGCAATTATCTGCACGACAATGACTCCCGACTTTATCTCCCCAAGTAGTGCCGCACTCATCCAACATCAACTCAAAGCAAACCACGCATGCGCCCTCGATATACAGGCAGCTTGCACCGGTTTTTTATATGGGCTTTCCCTTGCAAAAGGATGGATCGAATCTGGCATGTATCAAACGGTTCTTGTCGTCTCATCTGAAAAAAATTCTGCCTTCATTGACTACCAAGATAGAAATACCTGCATCCTCTTTGGTGATGGAGCAGGAGCTGCCCTCGTCCAAGCAGAAGGCTCGGGTCTTCTGTTAAAACATATCTCCTTAGGTGCGGATGGCAGTTTAGCTTCGCTCATTGAAATCCCTGCCGGAGGCTGCCGCAATGCAACATCTGAAAATACGGTTGCCGCACGTCAGCACTTTTTAAAAATGCAAGGAAAAGAGGTTTTTAAGCACGCTGTGCGCCGCATGGAAGCGTGTGTCAGAGACTGCCTCGAAAAAACACATATGCCAGAGCATCACATTGACTGGCTGATTCCGCACCAAGCAAATATTCGCATCATGGAGAGTATTGCAAAAAACTTCAGCATTCCATGGGAAAGAGTCTATAAAACGATCGCTCGATTTGGCAACACCTCTTCATCCACAATTCCCATTGCTCTTGCTGAACTAGAAAAAGAACATTCGATCAAAGAAAATGAAAATATCGTCCTCGTTGCCTTTGGAGGAGGACTCACCTGGGGGGCATCCCTATTAACAAAAATAGAGTGTGAAAAAAATGACAACTTGTAAAAAATATTGTTTTTTATTTCCAGGACAAGGCGCTCAATATCCCAAAATGGGGTTTGATTTTTTCAATGAATTTCCAGTAGCAAAGGCCTGCTTTGAAGAAGCTGACGATATCTTAAAAAGAGCGCTTTCAAAACTCATCTTCGAAGGCTCGGAACAAGAGCTCACACAGACAAAAAATAGCCAGCCAGCTATCTTTGTTATGAGCTATGCGCTCTCTCGGGTGATCCAAACACTTTATCCAGAGATCATCCCTTCACATACTGCTGGACTAAGCTTAGGAGAATATACAGCAATTACAGCGGCGCATGTACTCTGCTATAAAGATGCGCTTTTACTTGTACAAGCTCGAGGCCAGTTCATGCACGAGTGCTGCGAAAAACATCCCGGCACGATGGCTGTCGTCATGGGACTCGATGACAGCAGCTGTGAAGCATGCGTTCAGGAACTCAACTTGCCCAATGATCTATGGGCGGCGAATTTCAACTGCCCAGGACAGGTTGTTATTTCAGGAACTCAGCGCGGTATTGAAGCCGCCACAACAGCACTTCTTGCCAAGGGAGCCAAGAGAGTATTGCCACTACAAGTTCATGGGGCTTTTCATAGCGGCCTTATGCAAGAAGCGCAAGAACGGCTTGCTTCAATTATTCAGGACATGTCTTTTTCTGAAACGAAAGTAAAAGTAGCCATGAATGTTACTGGAGGCTTGGTCTCCGATCCTGCTCTCATGAAAAAGACATTGATTCAGCAAGTTACGCAGCCAGTGCGCTGGAGCCGTGATATTCAAGCTATCGAGCAAGATGGCATCGATTGCTTCATTGAAATCGGCTGCGGAAAAACGCTCAGTGGGATGAACAAGCGTATCGGGGTAAAAACAGAAACTATCAATATAGAAAAAGTCGCAGATCTACAAGCAATAGAACAAAGGCTCATATGCAACAAGAACTGATCGATCAAGTAGCCATCGTAACAGGTGCAACTGCTGGTATAGGCAAAGAGATAGCTTTGACATTTGTAAGACAAGGAGCTACAGTCATCGCTGTCGGAACAAATAGCGATAGAGGCCGATCTCTCGAAGAGGACGCCGCTCACATAGCACAAGGCAAGCTCTTTTTTATTCAAGCAGACATTTCGCAAAAGCAAGAAGTAGATGCTCTTATTCAAAAGACACTTGCAGAGCATGGGAAAGTAGATATTCTGATCAACAATGCAGGAATTACAAGAGATGGCCTGCTTTTACGCATGTCGGAAGAAGACTGGAATCGTGTGCTCTCTGTAAATCTCTCCTCTTGTTTTTACAGCTGTCAAGCCGTTATAAAGCCAATGATGAAGGCCAGAAGTGGTAGAATCGTCAACATCAGCTCTGTTGTAGGCGTTATTGGCAACCCTGGGCAGTGCAACTATGCTGCTTCAAAGGCAGGCCTTATAGGTTTTTCTAAATCGCTCGCAAAAGAAGTAGCCTCACGCGGCATTCTTGTCAATTGCATAGCCCCTGGTTTTATAGAAACTCCGATGACAGAAGGCCTGCATGGAAAAAAAGAAGAGCTCTCTAAAATGATCCCACTTGGAAGGTTTGGAAATCCTCAAGAAATTGCTGCTACTACTCTCTTTCTTGTATCAAAAGGTGCCAGCTACATCACAGGTCAAGTGCTCTCAGTAGACGGCGGACTCGCTATGTAGTTGATTTTATAGAAAAAAAATGGTACAATAGCACTACATTTTGGAAAACAACCGTTGAAAAAGGTAAATGTATGACCGTTGAACAAGAAGTAATGAGTATTATTGCAGAACAACTAGGTGTTGATAAAGCAGAAGTTACTCCATCAAAATCTTTCGTTGAAGATCTCAACGCAGACTCGCTCGATTTGACTGAGCTTGTAATGGGCCTTGAAGAAAAGTTCGATGTAGAAATCTCTGATGACAAAGCTGAAAAGCTGAAGACAGTACAAGATGTTATCGACTTCATCACTTCAATCAAATCATAAGCACAACTGCATACAAAGCGCCCTTCTCTTTTGAGGGGCGTTTTATCCCAATATCGTAGACATCATCTTTGCCACCAAGAAATACATAAACGTTGACAGCACATCGTTAAACGCTGTGACAATAGGCCCTGCTGCAATAGCAGGATCAATGCGCAAGCGAGCAAAAATAAGCGGTGAACAGGCACCTAGAAGTGTCGCTGTGAGACATGCTCCAAAGACCCCTGCACTTACAATGATACCTACCGCTATAGGGTCTACTCCTGCAATATGGTGGATGCCATAGTAGTTCAATGAAAAAACGAGTGATCCGCAGAGAATTCCGAAGATAATGCCGATGAGATGTCCGATAGCAAGCTCTCGAAACACAGTTTCTCGCTTTGTTCCCTCTGAAATCTCCCCTGTAGCAATCGCTCGAACCAAAATGGTACTCGACTGAATGCCAACATTTCCCGACATACCTGTAATCAAGGGAATAAAAAAAGGTACAACGAGAAACCATGGCCGCTCATGGAAGTGAGCAATGCCTGTAGAAGTAATCAACCCAGCACACAAAGTTACGACTAGCCAAGGCGCTCGTGCGATAAAACGGGTGAGAATAGAAGCATCTTCAGAAATACTTTCCGCAGTACCTGCGATGCTCGCGATAGTTTCATCTGCAATATCTTCCATCATCTCTACGACGTCTTCGTAGGTGATGACACCCAAGAGCTTATCTTCATCATCTACTACTGCAAGCGCTGCAATCTGATATCTTTCGACAAGGTCTACGACCTCATCACGTGTTGCGTCAGGGCTAACTTTATGAAGTACAGGCTTCATTACCTGTCTAAGAGCCATCTTTGGATGGTTAACGATCAAATTCCTTTCTTGTACATAGCCTATAAGCTGCTGAGTATCACTCAGCACGAAAATACTTCTTGTCAGTTCAATGCCAGGATTATCACGAATAGCGGCTGCTACCTTCTCTATCGTCGTATCCATAGTAAATGCAAAAAATTCGTTCGTCATCAGACGACCCGCAGAAAACCGACCGTGTTGTAATAGTTGCCTTATCCTCTTGGCTCTATTTTCGTCTAAAAGCGCTATTACCCTTTTCAGCCTTCTGTCTGGGACATCTTCTAACACTGCTACAGCATCATCTGGGGCCATTTTTTCTACAAGCTGCTTGATTTCCTCATCTTGAATTTGTCTAAAAATGCTGGTTCTTGTATTACTAGAAACGTTCAGCAGGAAAATCATTTTCGCTTCTTGATCGGGCAGATTAGCAAAGACAACGGGACGCACACTCAGAGGAAGTTGTATCACTGCATGTGCTAAGTCAATTGGGTCATGTGCAATTGCTATTTTTACCACATCTTGTAGAATCACCTGTGAAGTAGGCTTATGAAAGGCTTGCTGCAGCTTTTGAATGAGAAGGTCATCGAGCTGACTCGTTTTCGAGTCGATTAAAGACGTTGGAGGTGAAACTACGTCGTTTTCTTCTTCAATTTCGAGATGTGGGTCATTCTCTATCATATTTTATTTACTCCAAAACCACCTAGCAGTCTGTATGATACTATCATAATTAGATATCAGCATATCTGAATTTTTTTCTGTGTGAAAATTTCTTTTTTTTGATGTAGCTGTGTGCATTAATTTTGACATTTACTGATGAAATTAATATAATTTTTTAAGTTTTAACAAACCATAAAGATCCCAACAGAAGACAGGAAGATGGAAAACAGTACAAAGAAACATACCCGCAATATTGCTATTGTCGCTCACATTGACCACGGGAAAACAACATTACTTGACGCTTTATTAAAGCAGTCGAATGTATTTCGCGAAAATCAAGCGGTCTCTGAAAGAGTCATGGACTCTTATGACCAGGAAAAAGAGCGTGGCATCACGATTTTTGCAAAGCACACCTCAGTAAACTACAAAGACTGCAAAATCAATATTATCGATACGCCTGGCCATGCAGACTTTTCAGCTGAAGTGGAGCGCATTCTAGGGATGGTAGACTCTGTTCTTCTTCTTGTAGATGCTCAGGAAGGGCCGATGCCACAAACGAGATTCGTTCTTGCTAAGTCGTTGAAGATGGGTCTTTGCCCGATCGTTGTGGTCAACAAGATTGATCGACCTTTTGCAAACCCACACCGTGCCCTTGATCTTACCTTCGACCTCTTTACCGAGCTTGGTGCTACAGACAAACAACTTGACTTTGCCTTTTGTTTTGCATCAGGACTTTCAGGATTTGCTTGCCGTCACCTAGACGACCCCAGAACATCGATGGAGCCTATGTTCCAGATGATACTCGATGAAGTACCAGAACCGCCAGGGAATCCTGAAGAGCCATTTTTAATGCAGTCATCTACTATTTTCTACGACGACTTCGTTGGCCGCCAGGCATGCGGACGTATCCTCAATGGATCAATTAAAAAAGGACAAGCTGTTGTTCATATTGACCGTGCAGGCAATCAAAAGCGCTGCACGATTACACGTATCGAAGGTCACTTGGGCCTGGAAAAAGTAGAATTACAAGAGGCCTATACAGGCGATATCATCGTCTTATCTGGTATTCCTGATGTGACTATTGGAGACACCCTGACAGACCCTTCAAAGATTATTCAGCTACCCCCTATCGTTATGGATGAGCCTACCGTCTCTGTGGAAATCGGTGTAAACTCAAGCCCTTTTGCAGGAAAGAGCGGCAAGCATGTCACCATGAATAAGCTCAGAGAAAGACTAGAACGCGAGAAAAAAGCGAACATCTCTCTTCGCATTGAGATGCCTGCTGCTGCTGATACTATCATCGTCGCAGGTCGAGGAGAGCTTCACTTGGCGGTATTGATTGAGGCATTAAGACGAGAAGGCTATGAGCTTTCTATTTCAAAACCTCAGGTGATTTTAAAAGAAGAAGCGGGCCAGACACTTGAGCCTATCGAGCGAGCAACAATAGAAGTACCTGAGCAGTATGCGGGTCAAATCATCGAAGAGCTTTCGAAGCGCAAGGGTGAGATGCAAAGCTTGGATACCACACCAGAGGGTATTACACATCTTGAATTCTTGATCCCCACACGAGGTTTAATGGGCTATCGCAATGACTTCTTAACCCAAACTCGCGGTCTTGGCATCTTGACTTCTCTTTTTGACAGCTATGCACCGCATAAAGGGGTCATTTCTGGAAGACGAGAAGGGGTCTTGATTTCAATGTGTGCTGGAAAAGTGACGGGATATGCCTGCTTTGGAATTCAAGAGCGTGGCAGCCTCTTTGTAACTCCTACAGAAGAAGTATATGAAGGGATGATCGTGGGCGCAAACTCGCGTGATAACGACATGCTCGTAAACGTCACCAAAGAAAAGCAGCTCACGAACGTGCGTGCATCTGGCGCCGATGAGCATATTGTGTTGATTCCGCCTAAGAAGTTCATTCTTGAACAGGCAATCACCTACATCCAAGATGACGAGCTTGTTGAGGTCACTCCTGCGGCAATACGTATGAGGAAAAAGTACCTTACCGAAAACGAACGCAAACGCAACAGCAAGTCATAGCCACTTGAATGGGAGCTCATTCGAGCTCCCATTCTATCCCTATTTTAATCGTTTGGATTAGTTATAAATTCTACTGAACGTTCTATTTAAATGATGTGTGAATCAAGACTCTTTTTGTCTTCAAATAAAATTTGAGCATGATGTGAGGGCCGTTGTGCAACAAGACCTATCACAGCTCTACGAAAGCGCAAGTAATCATTCCAAAAGCGAACGATTAAGCGGACATTCGTGCCACATCTACCCCATGTTCAATGAGTAATTGAACAATTTCCATCTTTCCTGCCCGGCTAGCAATTATCATAAGAGAATCGTCATTTGCATCAACAGCATTAACGTCTGCCCTGTGTTCAATTAGCAGCCTTACAATGTCTGTATTTCCAACTGTGATGGCAGCAACTAAAAGAGGATTATTTTTGGAATCTACAGTATTCGGATTTGCACCTTTTTTCAGCAAAAGCTCCACGATGTCTGTATTTCCAGCTGCGATAGCACGCAATAAAAGAGAATCACCCCAAGAATCGACCCCGTTCGCATCTGCACCCCTTTCTAACAGCAGCCGCACGATATCTGTATTTTTAAAGGCGATGGCAGTCACTAAAAGAGGATTATTTTGGGAATTTACAGTATTCAGATTTGCGCCTTTTTCAAGTAGAAGCCGCACGATTTCTGTATTTCCAGTTACTATAGCACTCATTATAAGAGGATTACCGAAAGAATCGACCCCGTTCGCATCTGCACCCTTTTCCAACAGTAGCTGCAAGATATCTATATTTCCAGCTGTGATAGCAAGCACTAAAAGAGGATTATTTTGGAGACTTACTGCATTCGGATTTGCACCATTTTCAAGTAGAAGCCGCACGATTTCTGTATTTCTAACTGCGATGGCATGGATTAAAAGAGGATTCCCCTCAGAATCGACCCCGTTCGCATCTGCACCCTTTTCCAACAGTAGCTGCAAGATATCTATATTTCCAGCTGTGATAGCAGGCACTAAAGGAGGACTATTTTTGGAATCTACAGCATTCGGATTTGCACCTTTTTCAAGTAGAAGCTGCACGATGTCTGTATTTCTAGCTGCAATAGCACGCACTAAAAGAGGATCACCCCAAGAATCGACCCCGTTCGCATCTGCACCCTTTTCCAAAAGTAGCTGCACGATATCTGTATTTACAAATGTGATAGCAGGCACTAAAGGAGGATTATTTTTGGAATCTACAGCATTCGGATTTGCACCTTTTTCAAGCAGAAGCCGCATGATTTCTGTATTATTAGCGTCAATAGCACACGCTAAAAGAGGGTCTCCATCCGAATCGACCAAGTTCGCATCCGCACCACTTTCCAGTAGTAGCTGTACGATGTCTGTACTTTCAGCTTTGACGACACTCACTAACAGATGAAGACCGCTTATATCACAAGCGTTTGCATCTGCCCCACTTTCAAGCAGTAGCTTTATAATTGCCACGTCTTTGTACGCAATAGCATATGCTAAAAGAGGACTCCCACTTCTACTAACAGCTTTCGCATCTGCTCCACCTTCAAGCAGTAGCTTTACGATTTCCAGGTCTTTACCTTTGATGGCATGTGCCAAAAGAGGATGACCATATGAATCGAAGGCTTTCGCATCTGCTCCGCTTTCAAGCAGTAGCTTTATAGTTTCCACATCCTTATTTCTGATAGCATGCACTAAAAGAGGATGACCGTCCGAAGCGATAGCTTTTACATCTGCTCCACTTTTAATCAGTAGTTGTACTATGTTTATATTTTTAGCTAAAAAGGCAAGCTCTAAAAGAGGGTGTTTTTTGGAATCTACAGCATTCGGATTCGCACCTTTTTCAAGCAATATTTTTACAACATCTTCATTTCCAGCCTCAATGGCATGCGCTAAAAAAGGATGACCGTCTGAATCAACAGCTTTAGCATCTGCTCCGCTCTCAAGCAACGATGTTATGACATTTATGTCACTCCTTTTCACCGCATCAAGCAAGCGCTCATTTACATTAACATGTAAATCATTATAAACGCGTATTTTATCTGAGAAATTATTTGGAATCATAATTACCACAATGTGTTTTATTAAGCGTAATTTTAAATAACATAACAATAAAAAACAAGGAGAAATTTGTAGGATAGATGCGCACTCAACGCAGAAAAGAGGAGAGAAAGTTAAACATTTAAATTTCTCTATAGTTGCCCATCGTATTTTAATATAAGCTTACATATAATTTGCCACAGCAATTCCCGCCAGAAGATTCCTAGCGCGTCAAGCCACGTCAAGCTTAGAT
>CAZASK010000036.1:0-13121 GCA_964487845.1 uncultured bacterium | reverse complement strand
ATAGGAAATTTCTAAATTGGTGAAATAGGAAATTTTAAACTTGGTTTAACATAAGCGATCAATAAGCTTTTTTGCAATCTGCGTCCTATCTGAATGCATAGCCCAGGCAAGAACTGTCGATCCTTCAGTTTTTTCAAAAAGTTGCTCGTTTGATAATTTGTCAATAAGATCTAGTGCCACCTCCGTCCGCGCCCAATCAATTGCTACCCGAAGTGGAGTCTCCCCCCCCTATTCAATGTGGTAAGATGAGACGGCTCTAGGCGCTCAATCAATGCTTTTGCCATTTTTTCCGCCTTAGCAGATGAGCGACTTTTGAGAGCCAAGCAAAGTGGGGGCTCTTCTGATCCACTCAATTCATAAAGTGTGGCTTCTGGGACCTTTTCAATAAGACGTATTGCAATATCTGTCATTTCTTTGTATATAGCACAGTGAAGTGGGGAGTTTGTATTCCCCTCCGGCGAACTCCAATCAGTGACTGGTAATTTATCGAGTAGAGCAGCCGCAATATCAGGTTTATTCCATAAAATAGCTAAGTAAATCGGCGTTTGTTTATCTTGATTGAGTGTGCTGAGATCCGAACCCTCTAATTTCTCAATAAGCGCTTTTGCAATTTTTGAGCTGTAAGTAGTAATCGCCCGGTGAAGTGGAGTCTGCTCTTTTGGAAGGTCTTTAAGCAACGTGCTACTATGTGCAATAATAACATTCCACGTCTTCAAGCTCTTAGATAACCTATCAATTGTCTGAGGAGCTTCTTTCACTACTTTTTCATTTGGACTGTTCCTGAGCCGTTCCAAAAGTGTTTGCAATTCTTGATAGTCTTTATCAAATAATTGCAGAAGTCTTTCTCCATGCTGTTGATTATGTTGTTTTGCCGCTTCTAATTTTTTTCGAGCTTCTTCATAGTCAGATAGAAGTTTTTCAAGTCGCAATAGCTCTTGATTATTTACAGCCGACACAGGTAGTTGCTCTTGAATTTTCGGTTCTGTACCCTCTTTGAGTAACTTATTATCCACCCCTGATTCGACATGCGATTCATTATTGTTTTTGGGCTGTAAAGGAGCCTCTGAACTGAGGGATATCGATATATTATCAAGCTTCACTTTATCATATTTTTGTTTTGCTTCTTCTAATAAACGAGCATACTCCTTAGGTTGAAATATTTTTTTAATCAGAGAGACTGATTTCTTCGCCTGCTTATCTCTTACATCATCAACAAGTTGGTTATATTGACTTATAAAATTTTCTATTCTTGTTTTATCAGTAGCACTCACCGATTTCCCTTCTAACCATTGAGAAATCTTAGTCTTCAACCCCTCAGCATTTTTTAGAAATTGATAGCTTGTTTTATTTTTTTGCAAAAGGATGCGATCTTTGAGAGTTTTTCGCTTTTCAAATTTGTTTTCAAACGTAAAGATTGCACCATCTTGCTTCAAAAGAGATGCTGTACCTTGTATCTTCTTATCAAAGGTTTTTGTCTCTGGAACCATTTTTTCTGCGGTTTTTCAGTGTTTTGCACTGTTGCCCAAATATTCAGCAACGTATCGAATTGATCAGGAATTTTTGAACCCATGGCTTATCCTTAACTTCTAGTGCTATTCTCTTTATAACCACAGACTCATTTTTTCATACACGCTATTTCGCAGTGATTCTATTTTCTCCTTTTTTGCTGCGTATCCATTCAGCATACGTTGCCTGTACGGGAGTTGCCGCTGCCCCGCTTTCCACCAAGCGTCTTGTTCGTTCCATAATACCACTTTCTTGTTCATATTCTAAAAGAACAGGACTTGCAAGACCAAGCTCTCGCAGTCTGCTCGCAAGAAGCTCTAAACTTGTGGCATCAGGATAGCGCTGCACGCCTCCAGTAAGCTGAATGCAGCGAGGAGTAGGACTCATGGAATCACTCAATCTTGAGTGAACAAAATAGACGATAGAATAACGATCTACTGGTTGTTTTGAAACCACGCGATGCAAGGCGCTTTTAAAATAGCCATTCGTCAAATTCTGTAACTTATCCCCTCCATTTACGATGAAGGCATCTTTCGGCACTCTCACATCGATCCATTGCTCATTATGAAATAGCTGCAAGCCATCTTCTGTTGCCATTGGTAAAATAGTAAACAGATCAATATCAGTGTGTGGAGCAGCCCAGTGCATATTTGAAGCTGGATTGCGTGGATAGTAGAGAGCTCTCAACAAGCACTCTCCATTTTTAGTTGTATTTACAAAGTAATTTTCCTCCTCTCCGATAGCCAAAGCAAATGCTCTCTGCAATAACTCGCTATGCGTATCAAGTGTAGAGATGAGGTTCATCATTGGCACTTCTAACTGCATCCATTTTGGCCAGAGATTGCTCCCTCGGCCTATATGCAGAAACTCCTTATAATCTTTATTGTCGTGACCTTGCGCGGTCTCACTCGGCACGTAGCCACGCTGGCCATTGTTTTTTGGATCATAGATATGATTTTTCAACTCTTGAGAAGCGCGGAAAAACTCTCTTGAAGCCTCGTATGCTTTCGTAAGAGCTGCTTGATCAATGCCAGGGTTGATGACAGCAAAAAATCCAACTTTTTGCAGTGCCTCTGATACCTGCTGCACGAAATGAGCCTTTTTTTCAGGATCGCAAAAATCTCGCATATCGACAACAGGAATAGTGGAATGAAACTGGGCCTCTGCTATGAGCAAATGGGACAACCCGAGACAAAAACAGATACATATACCGGCTAATTTCAATCTCATATTGTCATCCTCTGATCAAATTTGTGGCATTGTGCAGCTATTAGATATACTTATGTACTCGATAATTCTGCAACAGGCAACTTCCAAAATTACTCTCGAAATCCACGCATACGCTTTTCAAAATTTCGCAAGAATGGCTCAATTTTTCTTTTTGCCTCCTCTGGCATCCTCTCTACAGTCAACATTCCATTCAAGTGATCATTTTCGTGCATGACAGCTCTGGCCATCCATCCAGAAAATCGCTTTTTTACAACTACACCATCAAGTGTTGTGTATTCCACAGTGATTTCTGTTGGTCTATCAAATGTAGCTCGCACTGTAGGAATGGATACACACCCTTCTGTAGCTGTTTTTTTCTCACTACTCGGAAATGACAGCACTGGGTTAATAAAGACATCTATTTTCCCAGGATCTACGGCTTCATTTTCTGGTGTTTGTATCACAAACAGCCGGATCGACCGATGCACTTGCGGTGCAGCAAGGCCCATGCCATCTGCTGATAGCATCGTCGCTACCATATCTTCTACAAGCTGTTTTATCTCATCGGTGATCACAGTAATAGGCGCTGCTTTTTGACGCAAAACAGCCTCTCCATAGTAGGCAAGAGGCAATACACGAAGTTGCCCAGAACTTACTAAATGCTCCGCTCTTCCAGCTTCCACATCCCCTCTTACATACCAAAAGCGACCATTTGCCTTTTCAAAATAACTTCTCTCGGTAAAGGTAGCGTCACGATCATCTTCCGCTAAGTGGGCCGTAAAAACAACTTCCGCGATATCTCTATTTTCTCGAGCACTGAGAATCTCTAACCTTTGAAATTGAATGTTTTGTGAAAACTGCAAGATATTTTGCTTCCACACAGCATGCTTAGTCATATATTCGGCGCTTGCGGGATGTGTTGTCTGGATAATATAGTCTGGCAAGCCAAGTGCATAGGCAGCATACCGAGAGCGCATCAGCTTCTCGGCGCTCTTTGCTACTTGTCCATGATGCAATACTTTACAACAGCGGTCATACTCAAGACCGCTACAGCAAGGACATACAATGCTCGCTGTCTTCATAAGCTGTGACATCTTTTACTCTTCACTTTCTACAATAAAAGTGTACATAATATCATCTCTTAGAGATTAAAGACAAAAAACAGTACCACCTAAACTCGCGAATGAGCTGCTAAAAATTTCTCTATGATAGCAGACAAGGCAACTGGAGTTTCTATCATTGGATAGTGACCCGAGGCTTTACAACACTCTAACTTAGCATTTGGATACCACTTCAAAAAGGTATTTCGCATGATAGATTCACTTCCTTCAAAGTCATATTCGCCGAACAAAACTAATATGGGAGTCCGTAGTCCTTTCACCGATTCAGAAAAGTCTGTATAAGAAAACATCTTCAAATAACCCAGGCGCGCCTCACTAGTAGACCTTTGACGAAGCTCTGTAATCATATTTTGAGCAAATGCTTTTGTATAACGGTTGCTAGTCAATGCATTGATACACTGCATCGCTGCTTCGTCATTGTGAGAAGCTGCATCTTCAAAAAAACTCATTACTTCTCTTGGAGCAGCTGATCCACAAGCAGGGACAGGAGTGATTGCCACAATACTTTTCACTTTTGATGGGTTGTCTACTGCAATTTTCTGAACTATCATACCAGACATAGAGTGGCCAATCAGATGAAAGGTATTCCACCCCAAAGAGTCTATCAACTTCATAGCATCAGAACTTGCTTCTTCTACTGAATATACTCCTTTCATTTCCTTAGAACGGCCATAGCCGCGCAAGTCAACAAAAACATAGGTATATTCATCGATGTTTAGATATGGGAGCATGGAGTCGTAACTTGTCGAATCGCCCATCCAATTGTGCATCACAAGAACTTTTTCTTTTCCCGACCCGATCTGTGTATAAGTGATGAATTCCATACTTCGATTCTCCAATTTAATCGGCTATACATTGCAATTCATTTTTAGCAACTCACTTACGCACTTTTTGATGGCGTAGGCTTGTTTCTTCTGAGCGTGAGCGGTTTTCGAAATGCTCGTCATATCCTAGCATAACTAAACGTTATTTTTGATACATGGTATTATAGACTATTTCCGAAAGAGTGAGGAAATAAAAAAACCGACCATCTTGTCATCTCTGAAAAAATGGTCGGTCAAAATGTTTAGCAATATGCCCAGGATAGGACTCGAACCTACACACCTTACGGCACTAGATCCTAAGTCTAGCGTGTCTGCCAATTTCACCACCTGGGCATTAATCGACAAAAGCAGTATACTCAAGACGAACATTTTTTAGACACTTAAAAAGTTAGCAGCTCAGATGAAACCAGCTAGTATCGCCCTTTGCTTGTCTGCGGACAAAACACATTTTCTCGCAGTCAAAAGAAAAGATGTCCCCATTTGGGTATTGCCAGGAGGCGGAATCGATGATCATGAATCTCCAGAACAAGCAGCCGCTCGAGAGCTATACGAAGAAACAGCTCTTGCCTGTCATAAGACGCATTTGCGCGCTACCTATCACCCGCGCAATCGCCTGAGTGCAACGACATATATAGTAGAATGTTTTGTAGACTCTATCACCTTATTAGCTCCTCAAGAGGAAACCTCCTCTGTAGGTTTTTTTCCAATAGACGCACCACCCTCTCCTTTTTTCTTTCTTCATGAAGAGTGGCTCCGTCAGCTTGTGCAACAAAACGTCTATTTTGAAAAAGATATCACCTCTATTACCTGGAAGCGTCTTGTATGCGAAATATGCCGTCATCCCTGGATGATGTTTCGCTACCTTATGTCCCGGATCGGATTGCCGATAAACCAATAACTCCACTATAGTAACAAAAAACATAAACAAGCGAGATGTACATGTTAAAAAGCGATGCATGGATTAAAAAACAATCACTCGAAAATGGGATGATTGAACCCTTTGTAGACCACCTTATCCGTTATACACAAGATGGCCTCAAGTGCGTCAGCTATGGGCTCTCCAGCTTTGGATATGACCTAAGAGTAGCAGATGAATTTAAAGTGTTTACCAATGTCTACAACAGCATCGTCGATCCGAAGCAGTTTCGTGATGATTCGTTCGTTGAAATAAAGACCAAAGAATGCATCATCCCCCCTAATTCATTTGCTCTCGCAAGAAGCGTTGAGTATTTTCGCATTCCACGCGATGTCCTTGCGTTTTGTATCGGGAAATCTACCTATGCACGCTGTGGCATCATCGTCAACGTCACCCCTTTTGAGCCGGAATGGGAGGGCTATGTCACCCTTGAAATTTCCAATACAACACCGCTGCCTGCAAAGATATATGCCGACGAGGGGCTCGCCCAAGTCGTCTTTTTCCAATCGAATCAGCCCTGCGAGGTATCATATGCAGACAGAAAAGGAAAATATATGCATCAAGTAGGTATTGTCGGCCCTACCGTATGAGAACATACATCGCGCCCTACATGTGGCTCTCTCTTTTTATCATCACTGCCCTTTGTCTCTATGAGCAGGGCAGTTATAAGATAGCCAAGCAGATGTGCCGCCTTGAAGCTCGCAGACTCACTCTTGAGAGTGAGCTTTTGCGAGCAGAAAAAAAAAGAGATCAGCTCAGACGCGAAATCAACAGTCAAAATGACCCTGAGTGGATTGAATTGGTGCTGATGAGAAAACTAGGTCTCGTACCTGATGGCTACATCGAGATTTTTATACATGAATAAGTGAATGGAAACTATCTTTGTCATTTTCTTAATTATTGCCCTCACTCTCCTTTCAAGTGCTCTTTCCAGCTCAGAGATCGCTCTTTTTTCACTGCCCTCTAATAAACTCAAAAGCTATCGACACCAACTGGATCCCAAAAAACGCCTCATCGCAAAACTTCTGACACAGTCAAAAAGCTTGCTCGTTACTATATTTTTGCTGAACACGATTGCGAATATTCTCGTACAAAATCTGACGTCCGATCTCTTCCCAGATGATGGCAACTGGCAGCTCAAAGTAGGTGTTCCCCTGTTCCTTATCCTCATCTTTGGAGAGCTTTTGCCAAAATATCTCGGCCTACTCTACAACGAGTCGATAAGCCTTGCTACTGCTCCGATCTATAATGTCGTACAACGGATGACAAAACCACTGCGCCATGTAATCACAGAATTCGCTGACTTCTTCTCGCGCATTTTGTTTTTCTTTTTAAAAGCAGAAAAACCTCTCTCTGCCGACGAGCTCGAGCATGCCCTTTTAGCATCTCAGAATGCAGGACTTATCCATAAAGATGAATTGGCTTTTATCCAAGGCTATCTGAGCTTAGAGGAGCGGAGAGTAAAAGATCTGATGATCCCAAGACAAGACGTCTCCTTTTACAATAAAGCTCTTCCTTTAACAAAACTTATATTCCTCTTGAAACAACACTCAGAAGTTCTCATCTGTATTGCAAACGAAGAGGGATCGTGCGCAAGCGGACAAGAGCAAATCATCGGTACCATCTGCGCGAAAGATTACTTTACCCATCGCGAACAGATACATCATCAAGATGACCTTGCAAAAATTATACGCACTCCATTTTTCATCCCTGAGACCTCTCCTATCAAAATTCTTCTGCAAGCGCTTTTGCAACAACAAAAACAAATGGCGGTTGTAGTGGATGAATATGGAGCATTTTCTGGTCTGATCAGAAGGGAAGAACTCGCTGAAATTTTGACAAAAGAGGCAGCGCCAAAAGAAGCCTCTATCGAGTATACACGTGTTTCCAGTGATGCCATTATCGCCCACTCGAAAATGGCGTTGCAAGATCTTCGAGATCTCTATGATGTTCACCTTGTCAGCAAACATCATGCTGTAACAGTAGGAGGCTATCTCACTGAAATATTAGGTTCTATACCAAAGACAGGCGAGACAGTACAAAATGAGGGGTTGTTTTTTCGCATTCTTGGCGCAGAACCAACACATGTAACCAAAATATATATCCAAAGAGATGGTGGGAAAAAAGCAGGTGATACATGACACATGAAGTCATCTTCTGGCTCATCTCCACCATCGTATGGACTATGATCATGTCTTTTTATTCTACACAAGAGATGGCATGCATCTCGTTCAATAAATTACGCATCGAATATTATGCCTCGGAGAAAAAGCCGTGGGCGGTATGGCTCCATAAGCTACTAGAAAATCCGACTCAACTTTTTAGCACAACATTGATCGGCGTAAATGTATCTTTGATGGCAAGTTCTGAGTGTGCACGAAGGCTCTATGAAGCTCTTGGTTACAACCCTAATCTTGCCCCCATTACCCATATCCCCTTTGTTCTCCTCTTTGGAGAATTGATACCTATGTTTGCAGCGCGAATATATGCAGAACACATGGCAAAACTGGGCATTCCATTTCTCTATATAAGTGCTGTATGCCTCTCCCCTTTTTCTCGTGTTGTCGATATATTTTTTCGCTATATCAGTACAATCCTGGGGGGCAGTCAGGCAAAAGAGACAACTGCTTTTTTAACCCGTGAAGAAATTCAAAAGCTCATCGAAGAAAGTGAATTGCCAAAAACAGCACCTGCGGACAAACATGTCAATGATATTGTCGCCAATATTTTTTCTTTAAAAAGCAAACGCGCCTATCAACTTATGGAAAAGTTGATACAAATCCCTTGTGTGTCAGCGCGCACTACTGTTGGCCAACTCAAAGAAGTATTCCTTTCGTCCGATTGTACGTATATTCCCGTCTATCATCGCTCAGAGCAAAAGATTGTCGGTATTATAAGACCTCAAGATCTCTTAGATGCCAGCAATTCAAAACGCGTGTATGAATACGTGCAAGATGTCACAGTTGTCTCTGAAAATACAACAGGCTTTGAGCTTTTTAAGCATCTTCAAAAGCAAAATCTTCCTATTGCACTTGTGCTCAATCAAGCAGGCATACCAGCTGGCGTCATTACAATCGATGACATTCTAGAAGAGCTCTTCTTCCAAGAGGAGCCTGCTGAAAACTTACACACTCCAATCTACCTTGAAAAAAGTTTTTCGGCAGATACGGCAATTCAAGATTTTAATGAAGCGTATGGACTACATATTGACCCTCAGGGATGCCGTACTTTTGCAGAACTCATCGAGCAGATTTTAGGAAGAAATCCAGCTGTTGATGACAAACTCTACATAGAGCCAATAGAAATCGTTGTAAAAGAAACCACACTGTTTAAAGCAAAAACTATTTTAATTCGTACGCAGCCGGTATAGCGTGGATTGCTAGGCGTCTCTGTATCCTCAGCCAATAGAAGGTGCCTGCCACAGCATAATAGAGGCTGACAACAGCAAAAGCACTTTCTGGACCTTGGTGAAACATAAGAATCACAATAGCCGTTGGCAACACAGCAAATAACCATACACAGACAGAGCTTGTCAGTAAAATAAAGCGTGTGTCACCAAAGGCGAGTAATACCCCAGAAAAAAGAAAAAGCAAAGCTTCACCCATTAACGTGAGCCAAATCCAAAAAAGAGAGGCGTGCAACGATGTCACTACCTCTACGTTATACTGTATATCAGGAGGTAAAAACCAATGGAGAAACCAATTTGGTGCAATAAATATCACACCACACACCCCCATGGCAAAAAGAAAAAGAAGCTGTAGCCCTGCTCTCACTACTGCTGCAATTTCAGCATATCGCTTCGCTCCGATGAGATTCGAAACCACTGTAGTCGTGGCTTTACTCATTCCTTCAATAACAAAATTAAAAAAGAAAAAGACCGCTTGCGCAATTCCACACACAAGAGCATGCTGCTCACTTGAAATGCTCATGATTCGAAAGAAAAATGACCAAGCCGCGCACTGAATGAGCATTGCAAGAGCTTGCGGAAAGCCAAGAACAAAGGCTTGCTTCCATATAGAAAAGTCAAATGAACAGCTATGTGAATTATATTTTATCTGATATTTCCGCCTCAAAAAAGCCGTGAATAATAAAAGAGCAAGCACAAGCTGGGCAATACCAGTGCCAAGTGCCGCGCCAAATACCCCCATCGATGGAATATCGCCAAACCAGAACTCGTCACCATAGATAAATAGATAATCAAGGCCTATGTTCAGACAGCTACAGAACGAGACGAGAAGCGTAACAAAAGCGACTCTGCCACGTCCTATCCAAAAAGAAGAAAGCGCTGCATTTACAGGAAGAATAGGTCCAAAAAAGCAAAGGGTACAGAAAAAGTCTTTGGCAACCTCTGCGTAAGGTGATCCATAAAAGAGAAAGTCGGCTCCCCATATTGCAATCGGATAAAAAATAACAACTGTAGCCAATCCCATCCATATCATCGCCCATACGGGGCGAGATACTTGACTAAATAGCCTGGCTCCATACGCTCTTCCCACCAAAACCTCAGCTACTGCTGCAAGTGTCACAATACTAAATTCAAATGTCATGAAGACCATGGCGGCTTCTGAAACACCATTGAACGCTTCCGCGGATAGTGACGCCAAAAAAAGACGATCACAAAGGATCATAATACCAACGCTAAAAAGAGAAAGCATCAGTGGATAGGAGAGAGACCATAGCTCTCTCATAGAACCAACTGAAAATCGCGTAAGCTGACCAGGAGGATGGTCATGTGCTTGAGAAGTATTGACCATAGGAGTAAATGCCATGCTTGTTGATTCGAGCGTAGCACATCACTTGCTTCTTTTCAAGGCAAAGGAGCCGTTACGTAAGCTACTTACGCTTAACAGGTTACATCACTAAACGTCGCTTTTCCCGAATTGATATCCCTTTGCAATCAGATCGTCAACATACCCAAGATCATACTCCTTATCTATAAATTCAGGATGATCGAGGACATCAAGATGAAATGGTATTGTCGTTTTTACACCGCCAATATGAAATTCTCGCAATGCACGCTTACTTCGAGCGATAGCCTCTGATCGATCCTCACCACGGACGATAAGTTTGCCAATCATAGAATCATAGTTCGGGGGAATTGAATAGCCGCTATAACAAGCGCTATCAACACGCACATGAGGCCCACCTGACGGGACGTAATATTCGAGCCTACCCGGTGAAGGTGCAAAGTTATGAGAGGGATCTTCTGCATTGATACGAAATTGCATAATGTGCCCTGAGAAGGAGATCTCTTTTTGCTTGAAGGGTAGCTTTTCTCCTTTCGCTATCAAAATCTGCTGTTTTACGATATCAACACCTGTTAGTTCTTCAGTCACAGTATGCTCTACCTGAACACGTGTATTCACTTCCATAAAGTAGAAGTTATGATCTTTATCAAGCAAAAATTCGACCGTCCCCACAGAGTGATAGTTTGCTTCTTTTGCAATTTTTACAGCAGCTTCTCCTATCTTGGAGCGGAGCTTTTCACTGAGTACAGGACTTGGCGCCTCTTCGATCAACTTTTGCCTTCTTCTCTGAATCGTACAATCACGCTCGCCTAGATGGACATAATTCCCATACTTGTCCCCCATGATCTGGATTTCTATATGGCGCGGGTTCATGATCATCTTCTCAAGATAAATATCGGGATTGCCGAAATTTGCCTCTGCCTCAGCGCGTGCTGCAAGGAAAAGACGATGGAATTCATCTTCGGAATGAGCAATACGTATTCCCTTTCCTCCCCCGCCAGCGACAGCTTTGATAAAAATAGGGAACCCAAACTTTTTCGCTACCACTGCAGCTTCTTTGGGATCATCAATAATGCCATCAGATCCAGGGATAACAGGGCAGCCCGCTTTCTTGGCTATCGCCTTTGCCTGAGATTTGTCACCGAGAAGATGGATAGCCTGATGCGATGGTCCTATAAAGTTCAATCCACAGCTTTCGCAGATAGATGCGAAGTTAGCATTCTCGCTCAAAAATCCATATCCTGGGTGGATAGCATCAGCGCCTGTGATTTCACATGCAGAAAGGATATGGGGGATTTTCAGATAGGAGCGATGGGAAGGCCCCTCGCCAATACATATTGCCTCATCGGCATGAAGGACGTGAAGCGCTTCTCTATCAACCTCTGAGTAGACGGCTACTGTTGACAGCCCTAAATCATGGCACGCTCGTATAATGCGCACCGCAATTTCGCCTCTATTTGCCACCAGAACTTTTTGCATGCATAGACCTCTTATGAAAAATAGCTCAGGATTCGTTTATGGGATGATACGGAGGATTTTTGTGCCAAATTCAACAGGATGGCTATGATCTACGAGCACTTCTGCTACAATGCCCGCAACGCCCGCCTTGACTTCATTCATCACTTTCATTGCTTCAACGATGCATACTACTGTATTTTTTTCAATTCGATCGCCTACTTTGACGAAAGGAGGATCATTAGGAGATGGCGAATGATAGACCGTTCCTACCATTGGTGAGGTTACAAAAACACTCATCGAGTCTTCTTTCTCATCACTATTTTTCGACTGTCTTGTAGAATCTACTTGAACAGCAACAACACCTGCTTGGCGATGTTTCTCAAAGTCTTGCCGCATAGGATTTTCTTCGATCTCCATCGCGGGATCAAAAGTGCGGACAGGAGCTTTTTCTTCCCTTTCTAAATGCAGCTCAAAATTATCTTGCTTCATGACAAGCTTTTTGATGCCTGTGCGGCCCATAGCTAGCATAAGCTGATTTATTTGCTTTACTTCCATACAGTTACAACTCCTTAGACTCGCTGTATAAATTCATTTGTTCGAGGGTCAACTTTCACAATATCACCCACCTCTATAAAGGGGGGCACTTCTATTTCAGCACCCGTTTCCAGGTGGGCAATTTTGGCAGCAGTTTGTACTTTTTTACTTGCCTTTTCATAGGCGATACTTGACACCATCAACTCAAGAAATTGTGGTAGCTCGATTGCGAAAATCTGAGAGCCATAAAAGGAGGCTTTTACATCGATCCCCTCTTTGAGATAGTGTACTTTGTTACCAACAATAGCTGCTGGCACTGCTACTTGATCTAAAGTAGCCACGTCGAGGAAAAGAAACTGTTTTTTCTCAGGGTAGAGAAACTCAAGCTTTCTATCTTGCAACTGAACTTCATCTACATGCTGCGTTGGCTTTAAGTTTTTCTCTATCAGCTCTTGAGAATCGATATCTCGAAGCTTTACTTTGATAAACGAGTTACCCTTCGCTACCGTCACCTTAAGAGCAGATTCAACACGATATAGCTTCCCGTTCATCGAAATGGTAAGCCCAGGAGTTAACTGACTACTCAAGACCATAATACAGTCCTCTTTGATATTTCATTGAGTAGAATGATAACAGCTTGCACACCCTTTTGCAACAGCTCTCTTAAAAAACATCTTTTTTTTCAAAAACTGTGACCTTCCCTTCAACCAGGCCGAAATTTTAAAATTGGTGCGACACAATGTTAATGTTTTAATGTTAAACCAAGTTTAAAATTTCCTATTTCACCAATTTAGAAATTTCCTAT
>CAZASK010000035.1:0-14076 GCA_964487845.1 uncultured bacterium | reverse complement strand
CTATGTTTTCCAACATTTATGCTTTAACTTCAATTTAATTGATGACACGCCCTAGCTATTCCTTCATGCTTCAACATGCCATCGATAGAAATTTTTGAAAATCAAAAAAACACCTCATGGGTTCAGTCCCTTGTCCTATTCATTCAAGAACAAGCCAAGGTCATTCAAAGGCAAACAGAGTAGATCTCACAGCTAAAAGCTATTGTACAAGAGCTGCGTGATGAGATTTCGCGTCTCAAAAACACGCCGAAGCGCACAAAATTCAGACTATCAGGCAAGCCCGACTCTTCTAGCAATAATGGCAATCGAAATGCCCACAATCGACAAATCGTGATGGATTGCTAAAAGCTCTGGATCATCCCGGGCTACCCTTACACAACAATGATTCGGAAATATTCGATGCCATCCAAACCTATGGAACATCCCATATTGATATTCCCCACGTTTTTTTTAATTTGCTAGCCGAGACGATATCCTTTTCTGGACTATTTGTCAGTCACTTTTGGTTTTTCATTTATTGTCACTGGATGGAAATGCTTCTTTCGAATCAATACAGCCTTGGACAACAATATTATCCTCTTTTACAATGAAGAAATAATGGCTTTTATCTATCGTTACAGAACCAATTCCTTTAGATTGACATCCCGAAGAAACAGCTACAGCCTTTGTTCCACTCATATCATCTTCTATGATAATTTTATGAGAAAATTGCCAGTTTAAGTCAACTTGGTTTCCAAAAAGAGCATTCAGAGAAATTTCGCTCTCTATTTTGGTCTTTGGATGGCATACAGCTATTTTACAGTTCTCTTCAAATGTATAATCCGATTGTTTGAAATTTTGACCTTCACAATACTGCTTAATTGCGGGCCAATCCTTTATATCATTCGGCATGATGATGAGACGAAATAATTGATCTCCTGGATCGAGATAAGGTATTTTAACTACACGAGCTGAGATACCATTTATATGTATTTCTTTTGAAAAGCAAGTGCCCCCTAACATCATTTGAACTTGAGTCTGCTCGCTTTCTCCAAACGTAAATGTACTTAATTGTGTATTTGCAAATGGCTGGCTCCAGGAAAGAGAAACAGTTAAAACGGAACAAAAATATTTCAGTGTGGAATCATTCACCGGGGAAGAAATATTGTCTTGCTTTAAAGCATTTTTCATCCATAGAATTACTGCCTTCTGTAATTTTTTACTGTCTTCATGAAATGACAAATCTGCTAACATGCTCTCTTTGAAAAACTTATCCTTACCTGTTTCTTGATCCCCCAGGACAAATCCCGCCTGATTAAGAGTGATGTAATTTTCATCTTTTTTTCGCAGGCCCAATATCTCTCGTTCATCGGTATCCACTTTACTATTATCAATTGTCTTTTCGAAAGAAAGTTTGTCGATGAGGGCTTTCGCATTCTCGGCAAGCTTTACTAATTCTATATCTTCAGAATTAGAATCTGTTTTCAAGAAATTAACAATCATCGCATAAAGAACAAAAATACTCGTTGGAGAAAAACAGAGATTTTTTTGTTTGGAGATTGCTTCGTCCTTCAAAAGATGTTGAACGACATCGACCTGAGTTGTTAGGATTGGTTCTTTCTCTTCTACCTGCACTTTTTCGCTTGTGCCGGAAACATTTTCGAGAGGATTTGTCTGACTTTGATTGCTGATGTTTGAATCAACCTGTATATCCTTAAATATGAGCACTTTTTGTTGACACTTATCATAAATCTCATCATTTTTTCCTTGTAAAGCCCTCAATATCGGTTCATATTTTTGTGAATCTTTCGCCCAGTCGTCATTTGTATCATCATTTAAAAGCTCTACAAAATCTTTTTTAATGGAGTTAAAATTATCTTTATGTACATCCAGTTCCTGCGCCAGATATAAAAGTTCATCACATTTTGTCATGTTTTTTAAGGCCATTGAAGAACCGGCCTCTATGGTATCCTTCTTTCCTTTTTCTTTCTCAAGAGCTTTTACAAAACAGTTCTTATCTTTGGCATATTCTTGAACACGATTCTCTTTTTCACTGCTAGATTCCTTCAATATGTTTAAGCACTTTGTAAAGAGCGCCGTGTTTGTCTCAGCTAGCTTATTAAGAATTGCTACATAGGCATCTTTATTTTTGGTCCATCCGCCTGTTATGCACTTTCCAAATAGTTTCGCAATTTGGTCGACATCGTTAGAAGCCCCTGATTTTAGATTATCTACTTCCCTTTTAAGCAGAAGCAATCCTCTTTCTGGAAAAGCTGCTTTCTCGCGTATCAACTTGAGCAGGGTTGGTTGATTTCTAAGAGAATAGACCTGCTGCAAGTTTTTAAATTCGCTGAGCCGCTTTTTTGTGATATAATAGTATTTGTTTGTAATAGTGTCTTTTAGCAATCTTCCAGTGAGAAAGGCTGGAATTCTCGAAAGAGCAGCCGCTGCCTTACTTAACACCGCACCAAACCCTTTTTTCCCTTCAACAACACGGCAAGGCTTCACTTTTAAGCCCGCTTGTTCTAAAACCAATTGATCGTGTTCTTTATTAAAACGAATCACCATAACACCCTCATTAGGTTACAATATTTTCTACCACACGTCTCTATGCACTTTTTCATCAAGCGGAAGGCGCGTCTTGGAAGAGACCTCTTGATCTAGCGAGTACCCCACACAGACAATCATCGGCACAATATGAGAATAGGGAATCCCGAGATGATACTTGACACGCCACTCATCAAACCCCTCGATAGGAGAACAGGACAACCCTGCTGCCTCTGCCGCAAGCAAGGTGTTCATTACAGATAGCATCACCTGCTTCGTCAGCCAAAAGCGCTTATGAACTGCGGGAAGATGTGGCAAAGGTGTAAAAAGGCGCAATAGTGGCCCAAAAAAAGCCTTTGCGATCCAAGTGAGCCCGAAAAAGCCCTGGTCAAAGTTGAGGTGAGCAAAACGACGCAAGCGTTCTTCTGAAGCAGAAGTCAAATTCCCCTGCTCCTCTTCTTGCTCGATCACAGCTTCCATATTGTGTTGAAATGCTTTTCTATCCCCTGTGAAGACGATAAGAGCGGGAGCCTCCACGACTTGCCTTTGATACAGGCACGATCGCAAAAGCTTCTTCTTTTTCTCAGGGTCTGTGACAATAACAAAATGGGTAGGCTGGAGGTTGAATCCACTAGGAGCCCAGCGCGCACACTCTACAAGCTGCATGAGGAGCTCGTCAGACACAGGATCTGGCTTGAAATTTCTAATGGCCCTTCTTCCTCTGACAAAGGCAGTAAATTTCTCGAGCGTCATCTCATCTGATCTCATACATACTCGCTTCCAAAAGCTCGCTCTATTTCATCAACTCCAAAAAAGGCTCTTTGTCATCTTCTTCTGCAAGATACTCTTGAGCACCTTCCATCATGTACGCTGCAAGTACAGGATCCCCATCATAAGACATCTCCACTTGCATGTGACCATCTTTTGAGGGTGGTTTGCACGTCACTAAAACGTAGCCTTTGAACTCTTTTTTCAATATTTTCTTCACACACTTATGCGCATCACTCTTCATCAACTACGCCTTTACAAAAGAAGCTGTATTTGAGGGCAAACTACTGATTTTCCCCACCTTACTGAAAGAAATATTTGTTGCCAAACAAAATTAAGTGTTTTTTACACAAGAGGCCTATTTAAAAAAAGCTCGCCATCGGGTAGGATCAAAAGATATGGACACCATACTGCAGTGGATGAAAGCAAAGCAAAACGCCGTTATACAAGAGCTTATCGCTTGGTCGTGTATCAACACGCACGTACAGAATCATGAAGGCCTTGCCAAACAGCGCGCCCTTATCGCACAAAAGCTCGCCTCCTATGGCTGCACTATCACAGAAGTCCCTCTGCCCTCATACGTTCACATCGATGACACAGGATCTCAAATACCAACAGCCATGGCTCCTGCCCTTGTTGCCACACAAAGACCAGAGGCTCAGACACAGCTTCTTCTATCAGGCCACATGGACACGGTCTTTTCTCTTTCTAGTCCCTTTCAAAAAACGTCATTTCAAGATGAAGATCACCTCATAGGACCAGGCGTTGCCGACATGAAAGGAGGCCTTCTCGTAGCACTCCTCGCCCTCGAAGCTTTGGAAAAAAGCGCTCCTTCGCACATTGGCTGGACTTTTGTCATCAACCCCGACGAAGAAATCGGATCGCCATCATCGCGTTTTTTACTTACCGAACTTGCAAAAAAAGCACACTATGCCCTCGTCTTCGAGCCCGCATTTCCTGACGGCGCCTTCGTCTCGAAACGAGCAGGATCACAAAATCTCACGATAGTCGCAAAGGGAAAAAGCGCCCACGCAGGACGCGATTTCATGAGTGGCAGATCGGCGCTATTTGCCATGGCAGCTTGCATAGCAGACCTTGAAAAAATCAATCACTCAAGCCCTCGAAATGAAGCTGGCGAGCAGCTCGTGACACTCAACGTAGGGGCTCTCCACGCAAAAGGCGCATATAACATCATCCCTGACCTTGCCGTCTGCCGTATGAACATACGAGCCACAGAGGCATCTCTACTTGAAGAGGCGAGCAAACAGGTATATGCCTGTGTTGAAAAACAGAAAACAAGAGAGGGCATAAGCTTCGACATCCACGAAGCCTCCTATCGAACGCCTACACTCGACATCGACCCATGGCTGCTTTCTCAGCTCAAAGCATGCGCAGAAAGCCTCAACATTCCCATGAAGACAAGACTCAGCCGCGGGGTCTCTGATGCCAATATTTTCTCGGCGGCAAAAATCCCGACCCTCGACACCTTAGGCCCTATCGGCATGAATCTGCACACTGAACAGGAGATGGTATACATATCGAGTATCGTAGAACGAGCTCAGCTTGCCTATCTTCTGATGATGAGGTTACATCATCAAACATAATACTTGCCGACAGTTGGCGCGCTAGGTAAGATCGGCCCTATAGAGACAGGGAAGATATGAAAAAAACAGCTGCCAAAACTCTTCTTGAAGATAGCCGCTACAAGGAAGGAAAACAGAAAATTTTAGAGGCTATGCGTGATGCAAAGCAAAAACTTCAAGGTTGCCATCATCAAGACTCTTCTACCTACTCTTCTCTTATAGACTCGATGGGTGCTCTACGAGGCAATCATCTCTACTACCCCTACCTTGGCAGCGGCCTAGGTAATGGCCTCATCGTAGAACTCGCCGACGGCAGCACAAAATATGACCTCATCTCAGGCATCGGCACCCACTATTTTGGCCACAATTTTGAAGAACTGACAGAAGCGTTAATCGACTCCGCGGTACAAGATGTAGTCATGCAAGGAAACCTAGAACAAAATGAAGACTCACACACACTCCTCCAACAGCTCATACACGCCTCACATATGGACCACGCCATGCTCGCAACCTCTGGAGCCATGGCCAACGAAAATGGCTTTAAAATCATCTTTCAAAAGCAATTCCCTCGAAAGCGCCTGCTTGCATTTACTGGCTGTTTTATGGGTAGATCGCTTCTTTTAGCAAACATCACCGACAAGCCTGCATTCCGTGTAGGACTACCTTCAGTCATCTCTGTAGACTATCTGCCATTTTATGACTCCTTAGATCATGAAGGCAGCATTGCAAGGGCAAAAAAGGCGCTTCTTACACACCTTCATCGCTACCCTCAAGAGCATGCAGCTCTCTGCATAGAGCCTGTACAAGGAGAAAATGGATTCTACGTTGGCAATAAGCAATTTTTCCAAGAGCTTGCCACAATTTGTAAAGAGCATGACATCGCCATCTTCGTCGATGAAGTGCAGACGTTTGCACGCACCCCCTCACTTTTTGCCTTCCACTACTACGAAATGCAAGCTTACACAGACGTTGTGACCATAGGCAAAGTATCACAAGTGGCTGCGACATTGTGGACAAAGGCCATGAATCCCAAGCCAGGACTCCTCAGTCAAACGTTTACCGCATCCACAAGTGCTATAAGAGCCGCGCTCTTTACTCTTGAGTATGCCGCAACACATAACTTTTTTGGTGACGACGGAAAAATAAACGCTTTACACTACTCATTTAAAAAAGCTCTAGAAAAGATAAATAAACGACATCCAGGAATGTGTGAAGGCCCGTATGGCATTGGCTCCATGATCGCATTCACCACAGCTGGAGGAGATGCAAAAAAGACAGCAGCGTTTGTGCATAAGCTCTATGACAATGGCGTTATCGCCTTCGTAGCGGGCTCTCACCCAGTGCGAGTGCGCTTTTTAGTGCCTCCTGCTCTCATCAGAGACTCTGACATCGAAAAAATAGCTGCCATCATCGAACACACTATCGAGCAATGTAGGGAAGAATGATTATCTTAAGGCCGATTCACACAACTGACGAAGCTCAGTTTATTGCACTCAGCAAGCTTGCGAATATAGGCCTAACCTCGCTTCCAAAAGACGAAAGCAGACTCCAAAAAAAGTTACAGACTTCTCTTGATTCTTTTTATAAAAGTGTCTCTTTGCCAGGTGATGAGCAATATGTATTTGTGCTAGAAAATTGCATAACACACGAAATCATCGGCATCTCTGCCATCATGGCAGCAACAGGAGGTGGAGAGCCTCTTTACTTTTATAAAAAAGAAATTTTGATCACACAATCTTCTATCGACCAGGTCACAAAGAAAATCCCTATCTTAAGCCCTCTCTCCTACGTACGAGGCCCTAGTGAGGTGTGCTCTCTCTTTCTTCACCCTGACTTTAGACACGCGGGACTTGGGAAACTCCTTTCTCTGGGGCGTTTTTTATTTATCGCCCGCTTTCCGGAAAGGTTTACCGCAAGCATGTTTGCTGAACTTCGAGGCGTCATTATCGATGACGAAAGTCCATTTTGGAATGGTGTAGGAAGACATTTTTTAGATATGTCGATTGTTGATGTATTTGAGATGATAAAATATGGCAAAAGCTTCATCTCTCACTTTTTGCCGAAATATCCCATCTATATCCCGCTCCTTCCACAGGCTGTCCAAGAGGTTATTGGCCGCACCCATGAGCAAACCAAAGCAGCCTTGCGCATGCTCCTCAACGAAGGATTTCACATTACAGAAGAGATCGACATCTTCGATGCAGGACCTACACTTCGCGTAAGGAAAAACGACATACGTACCATCAAAGAATCGAAAAGATATCAAATCACGAAGATTGTATCCGAAGCTGCTACAGAGAAAAAATATATGATGGGTAATGAACGTATTGACTTTCGAGCTCTCATTTCCACTGCCATCATCCATGATGACGAAACGCTTTCTCTTCCTTATGAAACGTCTATAGCTCTTGAAGTGGGGCTTGGCGACTGGATACGGCTTATGGAGCTTGTATGACGAAAATATCAGGTGACTTTTTTATAAATGGCAAGTGGACAAAAGGATTGGGCCCGAGGCTGCAATCGAAAAATCCAGCTACTGGACAGATCATCTTTGAAGGAAAAGAAGCAAGCCAATCTCAGATCCATGATGCGGTTATAGGTGCAAAAGAGGCCTTTTCTGAGTGGCGAAGCCGCCATGTAGATGAGCGCATGCACTTCATCTCTCGCTTTTCAGAAGAGGTGCTAGCACATGAACAGGAGCTTGCGACGCTTATATCGCAAGAGATGGGCAAACCGCTCTGGGACTCTCTTTCAGAAGTGCGTGCCATGGCGGGTAAAGCGGCCATCTCGCTACAGGCGTATAAAGAGCGCTGCCAAACTAAGCGTATAGAGCTTCCTCATGCAAGTCTGCACATCACCCATAAGCCTTATGGAGCTGTTGCAGTGCTCGGCCCATTTAACTTCCCCGCTCATCTTCCTCATGGGCAGATTATCCCAGCACTCATCGCAGGAAATTGCGTGATCTTCAAACCGAGTGAATACACGCCTGCTGTGGCAGAGTTCTGCATACACTTATGGCAGAAGGCAGGCCTTCCACATGGTGTCATCAACCTTATACAAGGAGCAAAAGAGGTAGGAAGCATGCTCCTTGAAGAAGATCTTCGAGGCGTTTTCTTCACCGGAAGTCTTGCTGCAGGACATGCCATCGGAGCGCATGCGATGCGATTTCGCCAGAGGATTTGTGCTCTTGAGATGGGAGGCAACAACCCACTCATCATCTCAAAGACTCACTCTCTCGAAGCTTCTGTCGCCATCACCATGCAGTCTGCGTATATCTCGACAGGACAGCGCTGCAGTGCTGCCAAGAGAGTGATCGTAATGGGAGAGCAAAATCAATTCCTTGACTTATTGATAGAGAAAACAAAGACACTGTCTATTGGAGCGTACGACAGCTCGCCAGAGCCTTTTATGGGACCTGTTGTCACAAAAGAGGCTGGGCAAAAAATCATGGCACAATACCATGCTATCCAAGGAAAGAAAGTGTTACTCGAGATGAAGCATCTTCAGGACAACACAGCCTTTGTAACTCCTGGCATCATCGACGTCACAGATATCGCAGTAGAAGATGAAGAAATCTTTGGCCCTCTTATTCAAATCATCCGCGTCAAAAACTTGCACGAAGCTATTGAGCAGGCAAACAACACCCGATACGGCCTTGCAGCTGGCATCATCACCGATGATCCCAAGGAGATTCAGATAGCGCTCGACAAGCTAGAAGCTGGAGTCATCAACTGCAACAGCCCTCTTACAGGAGCTTCGAGCTATGCCCCTTTTGGCGGGATTAAAGACTCAGGAAATTACCAGCCTGCAGGATACTACGCCTGCGACTTCACAGCCTATCCTGTCAGCTCCACGATCCAAGCTTTTCCACAAATACCCGCTGAAATAGGCAAGAGACTATGAAAAATCTTATAAGAGAAGTAAACCTTGATGCGATGGTAGGTCCTACACACCATTTTGGAGGTCTTTCATTCGGGAATATAGCCTCTACCACACATGAAGCCGTCCTCTCGTATCCTAAAATGGCAGCACTAGAGGGACTCAAGAAGATGAGATACCTCTCACAGCTTGGCATCTTACAAGCTGTTTTACCTCCCCAGCCGAGACCTCATTTTGATATTTTACGGCAGCTCGGTTTTCAAGGAAGTGATCAAGAAGTTGCAAAAAAGGCTTTTCAGGA
This sequence comes from uncultured bacterium, assembly GCA_964487845.1. GTDB lineage: Bacteria > Chlamydiota > Chlamydiia > Chlamydiales > FEN-1388 > CAZASK01. The sequence goes on along the minus strand of CAZASK010000035.1, from coordinate 5,019 downwards.
GGATCTATTTCTTTTTCTTCAGTGTAGCTCTTCGTCGTTTATGTGGGCAGCAAACAGCGCAACGATTACAGCCTCATCGGACGCTGCTGACAAAAAAGTGCACATCACGCCAGCGAATCTCTGCTCTCATCTTCACCGCTTTTGTGAGGCTACTCATACAGAAATACTCATGCGACAGATCTTCCATGATGCTCGATATTTTACAGTACATCCACCTCTTCCGTCGGCTTCTGATTTTTCAGATGAGGGAGCTGCCAACCAGATACGTTTTTCCTCCAGTGACTCATCGAAGGGGTTGTATCTGTTTGTATATGGGAAAAGCCAAAAAAGAGAGCGTGCCCCCAAAAAGTACCCTGCTCGCCAGGCAAAAGAGGTCTTCCATGCTATCATACGAAGACATGCGCTCTCTTATGATCAAGTGGTGTGTGTGCAGCAGCTGCCTCAAGCAATTGACGCTGGCGTTTTTCACAATGACGTCATCTCCACTGGACATGAACGTTTTTTTATATGCCACGAACGCGCCTTCTGCAACCAGAAGAAAGTATTGGTAGAGCTGAACACAAAGGCAAAAGCTCTTTTTGGCACAGGGCTTGCCATTCACCTCATCCGTGAAAAAGATCTATCTTTATCCGATGCAGTACGCTCCTACCTCTTCAATTCACAGATATGCACAACACACGAGAAGGCAATCCTATTAGCCCCCGATGAGTGCAAACATCTGACAGCAAGCGCTCATGTTCTAGAGCGCCTTCTTAAAAAACATATTGTCGATGAGCTGCACTATGTATCTTTATCAGAAAGCATGAAAAATGGCGGAGGGCCTGCTTGTTTGCGCATTCGCCTTCCTCTCCATGAAAAGGAAATCAAGGCGATGCATCAAGGAGTGTTTTTGAATGATGCAGTCTATGCGTCACTCTGTGATATAGTACACACCTACTATCCGGAAAAGCTCTACCTCGAACAATTTTTAGATCCGCAGTTTCGAACACAATGTGAGCGCGCTTACCAGGCTATCATGCATGCTCTCAAGCTGACGGTGATCTAATGCGATTCATACAAGAGCTTCGCTCTCACCTCCAGTGTGAAGTACGCGATGATGCTGCCACAAGGGCAATCTACGCTATCGATGCTTCCATTCTTGAAATCGAGCCTCTTGCTGTATGCATCCCACGAACGAAAGAAGATCTCATCACTGCTATCACCATTGCTCATCAATTCCAAGTCCCGGTTATCCCTCGAGGTGCTGCCACAGGAATTTCTGGTGGATGCATAGGCCAAGGTCTTGTCATCGACACATCTCGCTATCTACGGCGTATTCTCTCTATAGATCCCAAAAACAAACGAGCTGTGGTAGAACCTGGTGTCATACAAGATGAACTCAATCAAGCTTGCCTGCCGTATGGTCTGCGCCTTGGACCCGATACCTCGACAGGAAATAGAGCGACTATTGGCGGCATGGTGGCGAGCAACGCAGCTGGCGCACATTCCCTTCATTATGGACGCATGTGTGACCACGTCCAAGAAGTGGAGTTGATTCTTGTAGCAGGCGATGTCATTCGCACAAAAATGCTCACACAACAACAACTAGAGCAAAAATGCCTTCTACAAAATGCAGAGGGGCACATCTATCGAGAGCTTGATCAGATCAGAAGAAATCATACGAGTGATATCAGACGAGAATTTCCACATATCAAAAGAAGAGCTTCTGGGTATAACCTCGATACACTCATCGATCCAGATCGATGCAACATTTCTCAGCTTATTGTAGGCTCGCAAGGAACGCTCGGCTTTATCTCAGAAATCACCCTACAACTCTCTGAGATACTTCCAGTAACGACCTTAGTCCTTGTCTCAGCGCGTGATATGATTGCTGGCATGCAAAGACTCCCTTCAGCAGATGAGCTTCGACCATATGCTCTGGAGATGATCGACAGAAAAATCATCGAAGCTGGAAAAATAAGTCCGGCACTCCAAGGAAAAGTCGACTTTCTTCATGCAGATACTGACGCTCTCTTCGTCTATGAATTTGCTTCTTCTGATCTTAGCAAGATACATGAATGTGTAACTCGATGCAAAAAAGATGATACAGTAATAGCTGTCGACGTGATCACAGAGCGCACGAAGCAAGAGCATGTATGGGCGCTGAGAAAAGCAGGATTAGGCCTTCTCCTTTCACAAAGAAGCTACTCACGAGCTATCGCCTTTATTGAAGATATCGCAGTCCCTGCGGACAAGGTGGCCCCATTTACAAAGCAGCTGATTGCTCTATTCCAAAAACATAAAAAGGAAGCTGGCATCTATGGACATATTGGCGATGGGTGTCTGCATATACGTCCCTATATAGACCTTCAAAAATCAGACGAAATCGACACCATGCGAAAGCTCATGGATGAGGTCTCTACACTTGTACAGCATTTTCATGGAGTTCTCAGCGCGGAACATGGCGATGGCCTCATCCGCTCTTACTTAAATAAAAAGATGTTTGGAGATAGACTCTTTTCGCTCTTTTGCCAAATAAAAAAGGCATTTGACCCTCATTTTTTGATGAATCCTGGCAAGATAGTGACAGAAGAAAATGCGTTTTCTTATTTAAAATTATCCCCTCAAAAGCCGATCCACGCCATTGCTACCTTTCTCGACTTTTCATCAGCTGGCGGCTTTGAGCTTGCAGCAGATATGTGTAATGGCAATGGCCAGTGTCGTAAAAAAGAGGGACTCATGTGCCCGTCTTATCAGGCGACGCTCAACGAAAAGGACACCACACGCGCTCGTGCACAAACACTTCGCGCTCTCATCCACGGAAGAATTACAAAAGAAGAGATGTTGACAAAACCATTTTACGACGTCTTCGATCTGTGCGTGCAGTGTAAAGGCTGTAAGACAGAGTGTCCCTCTCAGGTAGATATGGCAAAGATGAAGTCTGAGTATCTCTTCTGGTATCACACAAAACATGGATACCCACTCAGAAGCTATCTCTTCGGCAATGTAGGGAAATGGTTGAAAATGGCAAGCTATCTCCCCAGAATAGCAAATGGTATTCTTTTCTTATTGAAGCCATTTGCTCCTCTTCTTGGCATCACAAACAAACGAAAGATGCCGAAGATTGCCCATTTTCGCTTTTCCAAAGTCGCTCACACGGCCCCTGATGATGCTACTGTCGTTCTCTTCAGTGACACTTTTACTGAGTTTACAAGGCCAGATTTGGGCCTTAAAGCAAAAAGAGTGCTTGAGGCAGCGGGCTACAGTGTAGCAGTCCCTGAGTGGAGCTGTTGTGGCCGTACCCACTTTTCAAAAGGCCTTCTTACTCAAGCAAAGATGCACGCACACAAGCTTCTCGATATTCTCTACCCCTATGCTGCAAAAGGACTCTATATTACTACTCTCGAGCCAAGCTGCCTGGCTACTCTACAAGATGAATGGCATAGCCTTCACCTCGACCCAGACAAGGTAGCATGTGTCCACACAATGTGCCGCACACTCGAAGAGCTTTTACTTATCTCGCCTCACCCATTGAAAGCAAAGCTCAAGAAACCTTCCGGAACGATCTACGTACATACACACTGTCATGAAAAAAGCGCTGGAAAGGGCTCTAGAAGCATAGAGATTATGAAACAGCTTTTTGATTCTACTGTAAAGGAAGTTTCTCAAGGCTGCTGCGGCATGGCTGGATCTTTTGGCTATGAGCATGAGCATTATGTACTTTCGCAAGAGATATCTCATAAGACGATAGCACCCTCTTTAAAGAAAATACAGCCAGGTGATATTTGTATCGCAAATGGAGTCTCTTGCCGCGAGCAGATTGACTCAATTCAAGATGTGCATCCGATACATTGTGTCGAACTTCTTGATTCTCTGCTTATTTAAAAAAAATCTACTTAACAGTTCTCACAAACTCATTATTTATGTATATGTTTTTTAACGGTGATGTATTCACCTATCGGTTTTTAACATCAAGGAACACATATGACAAAAAGATCTATATTGAGCTATCTCGCAGCTTTCTCAGGTGGAGCTTTACTCTCAGTCGCTCCCATATATGGCAGTGAAAATGTACAAAAAAATGAGAAAATCCCAAATTTCTCTCCAGCACATGCTCACCCACATCATCTTCCTGACGACGTACAGTACCCTCCACGCGTAAGACATCTGTTACATGAAAACTCTACATACGCCATGCTCTATAACGCTCTTTCTGTAGAAGTGCACAACCTGACTGTATTATTTTCAAATATCATAGATCAAACCACCTACCAAACTTTCTACGATGCATGTGTCAACCTAGCAAATAGTGTGTCACCGGTTGGACGCCTTGTCTTTGCAGAAAGCGATGGGACGGTCGTTGTAGATACAGGGAAAGGAACAAACAGCTATGCGAACTGGCAAAGTAAATCAATCAATGAAAATCACAACACAAGAGCAAGCTTTATACTTGCTAACATCTACCCAGCAGGAATTGCCGTAGAAACGAAGTTTAGCTCAAGCAGTGGGACGACAGAAGCGTATGTAGCAATTCGTGGTCAAACAAAGCACAAACATGCAAAACACCCATCAAAAACCTTCTTGAATGAAAAGGCACTGGGGGTGTTTCGCCTATCTGTGAATGTCGGCGGTCCTATCTAACACCTAGCTATCGTCAACAGGCTTTTTTAGGGAGAACGCAGCCACATGAACCCGTTTAAAACCCCATCTAGGGTGGTTTTAAACGGGTTTACTTATTGTTTCGTATTATAATAATTTTCTTGGCTTGGAAATTTATTTCTGGTTGCTTGTTAAAAACTACTGATCGATAAAAATCACTGCCCGTCATGTATTTTTCCCGCACAGTGAGCGTCCGATGTGCATCCGATACATTGTGTCGACCTGATTGATTCACTCCTCATTCAAAAATAAATTTTACCTTATGATTCTTGTAAATTAATTTTTCATGTATTGTCGCGCCAATTTTAAAATTTCCGCTTTTTACAAAGTTTAAAATTTCCTCTTTTTGATAGGAGTACTTCCATACAGGAGGTGCTTGAT
>CAZASK010000034.1:0-14818 GCA_964487845.1 uncultured bacterium | reverse complement strand
TTTACGAAAAAAAATTACTTACTCCTAGCAAAAAATCACTGGCGGGAATTGCTGTCGTTTAGTCACAAACTTTTTACTCTCAACGTAGGTTGTTTTTCTATCTAAAAATTTCTCAAATATTTATTTGGTTAATAGGAGACTCGCGTTCTTTAAGGTTATTCGTTTGAACGGCTTTAAGCAGTAATTGATTATATAGGTGAGTGGGCGAAGTGTCGTAAAAATAAACACTATCTAAAAGATTGTTTTGAATCATAAGCTCCCTATGTTCAATAATTATTTTTATTCTTATTGCTAAAACAGATTATAGTCAGTTTTTAAATAAAATTTTAATCCAGTCAAATGCATCAAATTCTGCGTGCATAAAAAAGATGAAATAGTCCGCCTTTTAATAGAACTAGACATAGTAAATCAGCAATTGGCGAGATTATAACAGATCCTATTTAAAGAAGAATCGATTATTTTAATTACTCCACGTTTAATCAAAATTTTTTCTTGCGTTTTTCGAAATAATTTTGTACATCCAAATATGGAAATACTAGAAATTTTTGCCTCTTGTGATGCGAAGAGGGTTGGATTGTTTTTATGAGGGGTATATGGAGAAAATATGAAAGTACAAAAAGAGACGTGCCTTGAACACCCTCTAGCCAGGGGGGGGTAGATAAACTTTCCGGTTGGAATGTCACTGATCGCAAAATTTTGAAGTTTTTTGCAGAAAAATTTGGGACCACCGTGAAAGTAGGAGGTCAGGTATACGCTGTGAATAAGCGAGAAGCGAGACAATTTCTTCAGCAGTCGAGTCAGTATAAAGAAGCAAAATTAAACACAAGACAAGAGCTGAAAGCGGCGTTAACAAGTTTTAGGCAGCAGCAAGCGGTGAAAAAATTATTCTCCCAGTTAGAGGTGGATACCAAGACGATGACTCTTACTCGATCAGAGTTTAAAGATGCATTAAAGGCTATATTTAATGTAGATGAAAGGATTCGGAGCCGCATGGTAGCTCATTGTATCCCCTTCAGGCAATCGATGACATCAGGAAGTAATGATAGCTTGACGATAGATAAACAAAGATTTTTTTCTGTAATTCACGAAGGGGATTTTCTTGAGAAATATGCAATTGATAAAACATGGCCAAAGCCTGTTCGTATCATGGACGCGAAAGGTGGTTTTCAAGGGTTGCGATACGATACTGTCAGAGAAAATGATTATGGCCGTCGTTTTATTGAATGGTTGAATACGTACAAACCAAAAAATTATTTACAGGAAAAGCTTGAGTCGGTTGTGAATGAAAATGTGCTCAATATAGATCAATCGCTATCACATATGAAGGATATTGATCAAGTGGATTAAGCACTGAATCATAAAATGGATTATAGCCGAGACTTCTTACCTTGGCCGAAGAGATTCATCATAGATGAATAGCCGGCGGATGCGGGGTCCTAAGCAGGTCATGAGCTCGTGCACGATAGAGCCTCCCTGGTGCGCAAGCTCTTCAGGAGAGAGGTAGTGGCCTGTTTCGTCTTCGCCAAAGATAAGAACAGGATCGCCTACTGAAGCTGTGGGGTTTGACGTGATGTCTGTCATCATGTAGTCCATACAAATGCGCCCTACCATAGGCGCTAATTTCCCTCGTATCATCACCTGGCCTTTGCCGCTATAATTGCGGTGGAGGCCATCAAAATAGCCGATTGGCAGCACGGCAATACGTGCTCTTTCTGTAGCGACAGTGTGCGTTCTTCCATAGCTGATAGTCTCACCTTGCACACATTCGTTGATGCCCACAATACGAGAGACGAGAGATATAGCGGGCTGCAGCGGCATCAAAGTCTTGCTCGCTGAAGAGGCGTGGAGTCCATATGCAGCAAGTCCAATACGCACCATGTTGAATTGGGTAAAGCCAAAACGTATCGCTGCACTCGAGTTGCATGCATGAACCCACTTAGGCTGATGCCCCTGTTCTCGTAGTGCTTCGTACACTGATTGTAGTATGTGAGACTGCGCTCTTGTAAAGTCATCTTGCTCGGGGTTGTCTGCAGAGGCAAAGTGCGTCATAAGCCCCTCGAGGATAAGGTGTGATGAGGAAGCTATCAAAGTTGCGAGCTGCGCAGCCTGGTCCGGTTTACATCCAAAGCGTGTCATCCCAGTATTAACATGCAGATGCACACGGATAATTTTCCCTTGCTGCTTGGCATGACGCTGCAGGGCATGTATGAGCTGAGGTTCGCTGACGCCGATTTCCAAGCCCCACTTTACCGCCTTTTGTGCTTCATATTCCGCTGCATTGAGCACGAAGATGGCTTGATTGATGCCTGCTTGTCTCATGGCGACTCCTTCATCGACATAGGAGACGCCAAGAATGTCGATGCCGATACTTTGCAAGAATTTTGCGATGCGCACATCATCGGTGCCATACGCCAGTGCCTTTACCATCACCATAATACGCTGTGAAGGCAGCTTTGCTCTTACAAGCTCGATATTCGACTGTATAGCTGCAAGGTTGATGACAACCTGGTTATTCGGCAAGCTCTCTTCCAAGATTTGCATAATGTCGTTCACGCGCTGTTTGACAGCGCCCTTGATAAGCAGAACGTCGCCTGCTCGAAGATGGTTTTTGGCATAGAAAAGCGCTTCATGATCAGTTGCCGTGACGACGACTTCAGTATGAGGGCTGATGAGGTTAATAGAGGCAACAAGATGTGCAACTGCGGCTTGCTGAGGAAGAATACAGAGATCTACATGATGTTTCGCGATCGCATGCGCCACACGCTCCATCTCGATCTCTTGAGCTTGAGAGCCTTTTCTCATTCCGGAAAATAGAAAAATCTTGCGTTGTGGTGTAGTCTCGGCTGGCTCATTGTTCATGTCAAATTGTCTCATAGCAAGATCACAAGACATCGGGTCAGCGCAGTAGGTGTCATTGATAACAGTAGCTCCTGAAGGTGTCTTCCAAAGCTCAATACGCATAGGCTCCGGAAGATAGCTCTCCAGCTGCTTGCTGACGATATGAGGAGGAATACCCAGAAGATGCGCCCCCTTGACAGCGATAGAAAGTAGGTCGAGAAGATATGAAAAGCCGTCTGCGACAGAGCCTCGAGAGCAGACGCCATTCGGAAAGCGGATTTCATAGCTGAAAGAAGCGCTATGGGAGTGATCGAGTGGTGTCACATGAGGAAGTTGAGGATGCTGCTGATCCCATGCATAGCATTGAGCTCGCTTCGGCATGTGAGCCAGCAAAAGAGGATCCGATGGTAGCATGCACCAGTTGTTCAGTGGCACCTGGCTAAAGAGCTTCATCTTCTCAGAAGCTATCTTCTCTTTTGATCCCAGTGAGGCGATGTGCGCCATGCCAATATTTGTGATGATCACATGATCTGGCTTGATGATTTCTACATGTGCTGCCATCTCATCAGGCCGTGAGATGCCAGCTTCGATGATTGCAAAGTCATGTTCTTTTCTTATTTTGAGTAAGCTCAAGGCAACGCCAAGCTGGCTATTAAAACTCTCTGGGCTGACATAGATGTTATAGCTTGCTGACAACAGATGCTCCATCAGATCTTTGAGCATCGTTTTTCCATATGATCCTGTGATGGCAATTACTTTGGCTCGCATGCTCTGCCTATAGCAGGCAGCTATCTGTTGCAACGCTTTGAGAGGATCTGGGACCTGGATGCAGCGAAGTTGTGGAGGTAGGTCATCGATTTTTGATCCTTGCTTGATAATGCATGTACGTGCACCAGCGCGATATGCCTGCTTGACAAAGACATGTCCATCGAAATGGGAGCCTGTGAGTGCGATAAAAAGCGCATTTCGTGACGAAATTCTCCTTGAGTCAATCGCTATTTGGTCAATGATACATGGATCAGAAAAAGAGCTCATCGCTTCTCGAAGTGGATAGCATGTCCGTAGATCAAACGGCTCCATTAGGGTCCTTCTTTTTGTAAGCGTTGCATCAGCCAGACAAGCAGCCCAATCCAGGGGGCGATGATTGCGAGTGAGGCGGGGAGGAGGTTGTTTTTCCCTAATACGAAAAATGCCTGAAACATGAGGTGTAAACAAAAAAGACCCGCAATAGAAAGAAGATAGATCATCAAAATAGGAACCACCCTTCCAAAGCGAAGCAGGCGAGGGGCAGGCCCTAGAAAAGCAACGAGGCACATGAGAGGAAATGTAAGCTTAAAGTAGAGTGTCGAGGCGATTTCTGCAATGCGGCTTGACTTTGTCTTCTTATAGCGAATGAAGTCGATGACAAGACGACTAATCGGCTGCTCTTGTGTTGGTGTGACGCTGCTCGTCAAAAATGAAGGATCGAGTTGGATCTGATCAAAGGCATATTCATTCCAGGAGCCTATTTTTTGAAATTGGTTATTTTCACCTCTTTTGATATGATCGACCCACTTGCCAAGAGGCTTGTCATGAGCGAGGCAAAGTCTTTTTATGTAATAGATTTCAGAAGTCGTTTGAATCCAATAGACGTTCAAGAGAGTCTTCGTATAGGGGTCATAACGATGGTATAGAAGCCGCGAAGAGTCGCCGAGTAGTATATGGCGCAAGGGCTGCGTCTCGTCTATAATATCATCTTCACCAAAGCGAGATTCGCGGATGTAGTTTGTCTCCATCATGGCAGAGGGGAGTGCCACTTCTGTGTTTACAAGGACAATCAAAGAACAGAATGCACATACGATTAAAAAAGGGGTCATCAGTGTGAGCCTAGATGTGCCGCTTGCGAGCATGGCAATAAGCTCACCTCGCTGCTGCGCTTGATAGAGGCAACGAATGGTGGCGATGAGGATAGAAAATGGAAAGAAAATATCGAGGCGTTTTGAAAATGAAGCGAGATAGTAGATCGCCCAAGTGGACGGCGCTGTCTCACCAGAGGATAAGTCATGCAGGTGGGTCATCATATCCACAATGATGTAGAGAGAATAAAAACTCGCTAAGCAATAGAGAATATTTTTTATAAACTGAGTGTAGAAGTAGCGCTGCCATGTCATCAATTGTGGAATCATCCTTCTACTCCTCTATCAATGCGCACAAGACGTCGTATGCAGACGCATATGATGGCCAGATGCGGTGCGGTGTATAGCACCTTGTATATGGAAGGATCGGATTCCATCGCCTTGCCCCCCAAATAGCATATTAAAAACAAAGCTGTTAAGGCTATCACTGGAATGAGCCTTCGCTTTGACTGCACACGTCCTACAAGGCAGCCATAACTCATTCCAAGAAGCGCAAAGGTGAAAATAGAGGCAGCAAGAGAGATTCTGCGAGCAATTTCACTTTCACACTTGGCGAGCTGTTTTTTGTTAAACTTGCTCTTTTCTCCTTTTTCCACATCCTGTGCAATCTTTGTCTGAAGGTCTTTTCGTTTCGCAAGAAGATAGGAAAAATGTAGGTCGTCATTTCCAATCCGCAGTTTTTTCGTATTTGCAACGAGGGCAAGATCTTTCAGCTTCATCTCATTTTTCTTTATATTTTCGATCAGAAGGTGGTCAAAGGAGTCTTCTCTATCGCTTGGCTTTTCTGTGATTAGCGCCATATGTTCGCCAAAGATGATATCGTCTTTGACCTTCATTTTTTTTGCGATGATAAGAGCAAGCTGTCCTTGCTCGCCATAACGCGCTGCCAAAATAAATTGAGAAGCTTGACGGTCATGTTCAAGAGAGCCTTGCATATCAATGCTTATGCCGCTTTGTTCAAGAAGTTTCGTGTTGTTGATGATCGCGAGTGGATGAAGTTTGCGTAGCTCAAATTCAAGCTGCTTGCCTGCTCGATGAGAAGAGGCTCCTACATCGAGAACACACCGAAATACGACGAGTGAGAAGAGAAAGCTACATAACAGCAGCGGGGTGACAAGTCCAAAGACGCTCATGCCTGATGCTCGTGCTGCAGCAAGAGCATTATTTTGACTCAGCCTTTGAAAGAGGTAGAGCGAGCCTATCAAGCTAGAGATAGGAAGCGCAATTTGCATCACATAGGGAATTTGATACAAAACAAAGAGGCCGACGAGATGAAGCGGCGCCCCCATGCTTACGAAGTGAGCAAAATCTTGTAGTTTGGTAGAGAGCAAAATGACAACAAAGGCAAAAAGAGAGAGCAAAAGAACTTCAAAATATTGACCCAAGAAGTACTTCCACAATGTGGGGATAAAGCGCTTTTTTGTCATCTCTTCAGCCTTACTATTTATTAGACATTCTTTCGAATATTAAGATACTATAAGTGTATAATTTGCGAAGAGGAAATTGCAAAGAATATGATGGAACAGGTTGTTTTTCAATTTTTAGATGCCCATATCGATACAAAAAGGCCTGTGCTTCTAGCGCTCTCAGGAGGCGCTGACTCAATGTGTCTCTTTCATCTGCTTATGGAATGGAGAAAGCAGCATCCTCTTTCTGTTGCAATAGCCCATGTAGACCATGGCTGGAGAAAAGAAAGCGCTGAAGAAGCAGCTATCATTCAAAAATTAGCGGAAAAATATCATCTTCCATTCTATCTCAAAGTACTCGATCCTGCAGACCAGCAAGGCAATCTTGAGTTAGCAAGTCGCAATGCAAGGTATCATTTTTTTTTAGAGGTGATACAGCAGATCAAGGCGCAGGCTGTCCTTGTCGCTCACCACCTCAACGACCAAGCAGAGACGGTCTTAAAGCGCATCCTTGAAGGGGCCAGTCTTTCGCATTTGAGCGCTATGCAGGCAGTAAGCAGACCAGGAGAGCTTGTCCTCATGCGCCCTCTTTTAGCAGTCACTAAGCAGCAAATTGTACAGTATATGACCAAACGTGATGAGTCCTTCTTTTACGATCCTACAAATGATGATACGAGATTTTTACGTGGCCGCATGAGACAAGATATTCTTCCATATCTCAGAAAGGCTTTTGGAAAAGAGTGCGACCGCAATCTCTGTCATATAGCCGAAGATGCAGCACGTATGAGAAATTATTTTGACAGCAAGATGAAGCCTTACCTTGATAGCTGTATAAGTAGCGATATTGGAGTGCTTTTTGACATCTCGAAGTGTTCATTTCACTCTGTCGAAGCATATGAATTGCTCAGATCTATTTTGGAAAAGGCAGCTGTTGTTTTTAGTCGAATTCAGATGCGTACAGGGGCGTCTTATATAGTCGAAAAAGTAGCGAATAAATGGCTTGAATCAGCTACCGGCTCACTTTACTTCGACAGGGGAAGAATTTTTGTTTTCAAAAACGCGCTAAAAGAGTTGTCTTATGGCGCCTTATTGCATATAGGTGTTCAAATGGTTGGACCTTACACAGTCACTGTTGAAGAAGTCGCTGCATGCGGTGAGATAAAAAATCATTGGATCGATCTTTTTAAAGGAGAGTGTGTGACTTTTGTACCAAAAGGAAGCTATTCTTTAGTAGCACCTAGTCGTAGTCTCTATAGAGTAGACTCCAGCAATAAAAGTCCGCGAAATCTCAGCCGTCTTGTGAGCGAACATAAGGTTCCCTCTATAATGCAGAAGATCGCACCCTTTCTTTGCTTGCACGATGAAGATGGAAGCTCTGTCTATGAAGATTTTCTCCTAGGACTAGCTCCTTTATCACAGGGTGGCTCATTTTTGAAGATATCGTTTTCAAGATAGTCCTTCATTGCTTATACTCAAACTAATCACATACACCACTTTAGGATTCTATGGCTGAAGATAAAAAACCAGAAAATAAGCGTGGATTTTCCAATTCATTCATTTTTGTAGTAATGGGCATTATTGTTGCAATGATACTCATTCAAAATTTCATTGAGTCGAAAGAGGGGCGAGTGTCATTCAGCTATCAGCTGGAGCATTTAGTGAACCTCGACTTGATTCAACCAGAAGACAGCGTCAAGGTAGCATCGAATAATAACTTAGTGACCTTTGCAGGAAAATTTAGAGAAAGAGAAACTGACTCTGGAAAAAATCGCTATCGCTATCTCGAAGTATTTGATGCACATCACGAATTGCAGCTCGAAAAAGCAAGGCTTGAAGATGAGCTCATAACGGTTCAAAAACGGGTGAACGATGCAGCATCATTGTATATCAAGTTGTCAGGGATGGATCTGCCACGAAGTGGATATCATGTCGTAGAAGAAAGCTATGATACTCCAGAGCGTGAAAATCACATTGTCGTGACTCAACTCAATACAAAAGACTTCACCTCAGTACTTGACCTTGAAAAGATGCTCTCTCGAGCTTCTGTGACACTTCCCAATAGTGTAGAGGAGTTATTTCAGTCAACAGAACAGCTGGTCAGAAATATGAGATCGCCCGTATTAGGTATCGGCGATGAATCAATGAAGACAACACTCAGAAAGCTAGCTTCTGATTGTGCAGCAGCAGAAACATCGTCAATAAGCGATAAACTTGCCACTTCTACTTCAGTGATACAGCAAGTAAAGCAGATTCTTGCAAAGCTCGATCAGTCGAAAGATCATATGAGGCTGTCTGAGCTACGTAGTGTCCGTAGCTATAAAGAAGCTCTTGAAGCATATCAGCAGATTATTTCAAAGATTGATGACAACGCAAGCAAGCTTGAGCAAGCGAAACAAACAGTCACAAATGATGTCTGGTATTTCAACAACCAAGAATTGTCGACACGTGCACTTGAAAAACAAGATCCCGAGGTTTTCCATCAGTGGTTTATGACTGCAAAACAAGAATGGAATGACTTTGAGGTAAATAAAGGCGCTGCTTTTAAAGCCCCTGATCAACCTTCTAATAAAGTGTTAGAAAAAACCTTTAAGAGTGAAGAAATCGCGCCGAATTATTTCAGCTATTTGTTGAGTGTAGCTCCCGTGTTTTTGATTTTACTCCTTCTTTATTTTGCTTTTTCTCGGCAGATGAAGGGGATGGGATCGTCAGCTATGGATTTTGGAAAATCGCCAGCAAGACTCTATCCGAAGGGTGCAAATAAGATTACCTTTAAAGATGTGGCGGGGATCGATGAAGCACTTGAAGAGCTTCAAGAGATTGTTGAATTTTTAAAGAATCCACATAAGTTTACAGCGCTAGGTGGCCGAATTCCTAAAGGCGTGCTCTGTGTAGGACCTCCAGGTACTGGTAAAACATTAGTTGCCAAGGCAGTGGCTGGTGAAGCGGACTGCCCATTCTTCTCGATTTCAGGTTCTGATTTTGTGGAGATGTTTGTCGGTGTTGGAGCGAGCCGCATCCGGAAGATGTTTGAAGAGGCGAAGAAGAATGCTCCTTGTATTATCTTCATGGATGAGATCGATGCGGTAGGTCGTCATCGTGGGGCAGGCATTGGCGGAGGTCATGATGAGCGTGAGCAGACATTAAACCAACTTCTCGTTGAGATGGATGGCTTCGACACGACGGAGGGTATTATCATGATCGCGGCGACAAATAGACCCGATGTTCTTGATAAGGCTCTTTTGCGTCCTGGTCGTTTTGATAGACAGGTATATATTCCACTCCCGGATATCAAAGGACGCTTTGATATTTTGAAAGTACACGCTAAAAAAATCAAACTAGACGCTTCTGTAGATTTGATGACGACAGCAAGAAGTACTCCTGGATGCTCTGGTGCTGATTTGCAAAACTTGCTGAACGAATCGGCATTGTTGGCAGCAAGAAAAAATCGCTCTGCTGTCACAGAAGAAGATGTTGCCCAAGCACGTGATAAAGTCTTGTACGGCAAAGAAAGGCGTAGCCTTGAACTCGATGAACAAGAGAAGAAGACGACGGCTTATCATGAGTCGGGACATACTATCGTGGGTCTTGTAGTCAAGCATGCAGATCCAATCGATAAGGTGACCATCATCCCTCGTGGATTCTCTCTTGGGTCGACGATGTTTCTTCCAAAGAAAAATCGTGTGAGCTACTGGAGAAGTGAGCTTTTGGATCAGCTGGCAGTGCTTATGGGAGGCAGAGCCGCAGAAGAAATTTTCGTAGCAGATGTCTCAAGTGGGGCAAAGCAAGATCTCGAGCGTGCAACGCAGCTTGTTCGCAGTATGGTATGCGAGTGGGGGATGAGTGAGCGCCTAGGTACGGTTACTTACTGTGAGCGATCGGAAAGTGGGCAATTTCTAGGTGGAAGTGGCTATAGAGAAAAGCTGTATTCTGAACAGACATCGCAGCAGATCGATGTAGAGATGAAAAGCATTCTCAGCGATGCCTATAATCGTGCTGTTGATATCATCAAAGAGTATAAGGATGTGGCGCAGTTAATGACAGATATGCTCATCGAATTTGAAACACTTGATGCTGAGGATGTCCAAAAAATGATCAAACGAGAGTGGAATGTGGATGAGAAGAGAAAGAAGCTCGAATATATAAGCCAGCTTCATCTCAAGAAAGAAGGAGGTGCAACTCCTCCACCGCCACCACCACTTCCTGCAGCTCAAGCGCAATAGATACGAGAGCGCCCAATTCTGAGTTGGGCGCTATGAGTGCAATTCATTTGCCGTAATCCAGAAAGACTTTAAAAAAAATTCTAAGAAAAAGTAGCAGCAATTTGCAGCTACGTTAGCAGAGGTTGTTTGGCATCAAAAAGTGAGTAAGGTGAGTTAAAAAGTGCAACCAGGCAATAGTGTTCTTTTCTCACAACGGCTTAATACCTTGTGAAGATCGATCCCTTCCAAGGCCGATGAGCATCAAAGCTGTTCATCGGCCTTTTTGGAGAATTTTCTGTTGTACTCTACAACAAATTCCTTAGCATAGACGTTCGCTTTTTCAATTGTCTTCATTCCCCGTAACTCAAATTCTTTTACAAGCCTGTTTTGTCTGATTAGCTCTCTCCACTCTCCCTTTGGTTTGGCGAGAGTTAGCCAAGATGAGTTCTATACCAAGCTCTTGGGAACTATGTAGTTCCTCTTATACCTTTTCTCTGCAATAGCAGAATGGTCTGTGTATAATGCTCTTGGATTGCCCTACGTTTTTACATACTGCTCTAATGCTGTAAAATAGGCTTGTATGGTTTCACTCTAGCTAAAGACAACGCGAGTCTTCTATTAACCAAATAAATTTTTTAGTAAAATTTGAGATGAAAAACAAGCTACGTTGAGAGTAAAAAGTTTGTGACAAAACGAACTAGTACAAACAATGAGGTTGAAAATGGAAGCACTCACTCTAGTCACACTTGTCTGTCGTGTTGACGATTTCTGCAAAGTCTTTGAAGCAGAGCGTAATTTGAAGCTAATTTCACATGATACACAATCTAAGCGTTGGTGGACAACTAGAGAACCTGGATTATGCATGAGCGAATTCATTACTCTTGCTATTGTCTTTCACCAGTGCAACTATCGTACGTTCAAGCATTTTTATCTTCACTATGCTTGCGAACAGCTACCTAGTTACTTTCCAGGACTGGTTTCGTACAAACCAATCCATAAACTCATGAAGCGCATCCTCATCCCTTTTTTCGTATTTCAGCACTCACTACAGGGAGATCCTACTGGTATTAGTTTTATAGACTCTACCGTTTCAGAAATTTTATTGGTTAATAGGAGATTCGCGTTATATAAATAACCTTGATATGAAAGATAGTATTGATTCGGGCCTAACACTGGGAGCTCACATCTTCAATGAGCTCTATCATCATGTAGGGTTGATTTAAAAAAAATACTTGCTGTTTTTGTGTTGTCTTCGTATGTGTGAGGGGTGGCAATAAACACATGAGGTAATACTATGATCCCAGAAGTGCATAAGCAGCAGGATTTGCAACAAATTGATCTAAGCAGCGTGATGGGCAATAATGAGATCGATACAAAGCAAATTGTACAAAATATAAAAGAATCGATAGGAAAAATTATACAATCGCTAGAAGATGGCTTTCAGCCAAAAGATTTGATTGTCATTCTTCCTCAGGCTATGATTATAGCCTTGCAGGTGAAGGGGGTGACTTCACTGAAAGAAGAAGAAAAAAAATCAGTACTTACTGACGCTGTCAATCAAGCACTCCTAGAAGGAGGAAAACAGCTGCAAAGACGCAACCCTCTGTTATACAAAGAGCTAGAAGAGCTTATCAGCTTGCTTGTTGATGGGAAAGCAGCTTCTGAAGCGGTAGATATTGTGTTTGGATTGGGCTGTTGCTCGAAATGTGCAATTTTATAGCAGATAATACCAAGCCCTTTATAAGGGCTTGGTATTCTTATGAGGGCTATACGTGCGCCTCTGAGCGCTTTTGACGCATGAGGGGAACTTTACGACTGAGCTTTACTTGTCCACGTTCGTTGATATTCAATACTTCTACAGTAATTTGACTACCTACTTGCAGATGAGAAGATTTTGCATAGTCCATGATATTCTCAATACGGTGTGTATCTAGTTCAGAGATATGGCAGAGGCCTTCTTTGCCTGGAAGGATTTCTACGAACATGCCGAAGTCAACTATTGACGTCACTGTACCTGTATAGATTTTTCCAATCTCAACTTCTGCAGTCAGGCTATGAATGATCTCTTTTGCTTTTAGAATTCCCTCTGCTGATGCTGAGGAAATACTGACAAGGCCGTCGTCATTGATGTCTATGTCAACACCGGTCTCTTCGATGATAGCTCGGATCTGCTTGCCACCAGGTCCAATAATGACAGCAATCTTGCTTGGTTTTACCTGCATGGTTTCAATACGAGGGGCGTATATAGACATTTCTGCTTTTGCATGAGGGCACACGGTGAGCATTTTTTCGAGAATATGAATACGCCCTTGTTTTGCCTGTTGCAATGCTTGCTTCATAATATCTAAGGTGATTCCCTCTACTTTGATATCCATTTGAAAGGCTGTAATACCATCCTTATCACCGGTGACTTTGAAGTCCATATCTCCCAAAGCATCTTCAGTTCCCAAGATGTCTGATAGAATAGCAAAACGAGAGTCTTCGATAATAAGCCCCATGGCTATACCAGATACAGGTCGCTTGATAGGAACTCCAGCATCCATGAGGGCAAGACAGCCACCACATACAGAAGCCATCGACGACGAGCCATTGGATTCTGTGATGTTAGACTCGAGACGAATCGTATAGGGAAACTGCTCTTTTGTAGGAAGTGCGGCTGCAATAGCACGCTCAGCAAGTTTTCCATGGCCAATTTCTCTGCGGCCTGGCATTCCAATGCGTCCAACTTCACCTACAGAAAAAGGTGGGAAGAAGTATTGAAGGTAGAAGCGCTGTGTGCCTTCGTTGTTAAGGTCTTCATAGCGTTGGCCCATGTTGTCATTTCCAAGAACGCAGACAGCAAGTGTTTGTGTCTCACCTCTTGTAAAGAGAGAAGAGCCGTGTGCTCGAGGTAACAGGCTTTGCTCGATATCGATAGAGCGAATAGTTGTCAGATTACGGCCGTCGCATCTAATGTTTTCATTCAAGATCATTTTACGCATGATTTTGGATTGAAGATTGCTTGCAGCACGATTCACGCTGATCTTGTCAAATTTTTTGACAGCATTTTCACCGCACAATGCCTCTACGAGTTCTTTTGTCACAGAGCCAATTTGTTTTTCACGACGCTTTTTTTCATGGATACGCAGTGCTGCGTCGTAAGAAGTTGTAGCATGAGCTTCGACAGCCTGTACTACTTCATCAGCAAGGCGCATGATGCTATCTGTGTACTTAGGTGTTCCATGAGCCTTTTGCCAAGCGGCAAGTGTATGGCAGATTTTCTTTACAGCGCTATGGCCTGTTTCAATTGCTTCTAGCACTTGCTCTTCTGTAAGAAAATGAGCAGAGCCCTCGATCATTAAAATAGCATCTTCAGTACCAGCGAGTATAAGATCTAGTATTGAATTTTCTTGTTCTTGAACGGATGGGTTGATGATGAATGTATTATCAATGAGACCAACACGGACTGCTGCAATAGGCTTAAGCAGGGGAATGTCTGATAGCGCAAGAGCAGCTGAAGCTGCACAAATGGCGAGCACGTCAGGTGATGTAGCACCATCGTACGAAATCACAGAGGATAGAATTTGCACATCATGATAATAGCCATCTTCAAACATTGGACGGATGGGACGGTCAATAAGTCTGGAAACAAGAATTTCATTTTGAGTAGGCTTCCCTTCTCGTTTTACGAACCCGGATACAGTCTTACCAGTTGAAGAAAAGCGCTCTTGATAGTCTATTCGGAGTGGAAGAAAGTCAATATCTTGAAGTGGGTCATCAGAGCGGCAGGCTGTTGCCATTACCATGGTTTCACCGCTGCGTACAATAACAGAGCCGTGAGCTTGTCTGGCTATTTTGCCTGTCTCGAAAATAATTTCTTGGCCCGCGATGTTTACTGAAGTGGTTTTTCGTTGCATTAGTTATATAACTCCTATGCGTATTCATGTTTTGTTATTAGTCCTGAATTCAGTGGCGAGATTCTGGACTCAGTTTTGGATCGACGGACAAAGTCGTATATGAAACAAGCCCGCAAGTTGCTTGCAGGCTTGTGTTAATAGATTAGCGTCTCAAGCCTAATTTAGAAATGAGACCTTGATAACGCTCAGTATCTGTCGCATTGAGATAGTCAAGCAGTCTTCTACGCTGTGCTACAAGACGTACAAGAGACATGCGTGATGCGCTGTCTTTTTTTGTTCGCTTGAGGTGTTCAGTCAATTCTGCTATTCTTTCAGTTAAAATAGCGATCTGAACATCGGCAGAGCCAGTATCCTTCTCGTGCAGCTGAAACTTTTTTGTAATTTCTTCTTTTATGCTCTTATCTAGTGACATGCAAAAGCTCCCTCCATAGGAAAATCGCCATCCGCAGCGTTTTGAGTTTGTTCAATTTTTATAATCTAGTTACTGATTCTACACGAAAGAGATTATATATTCAAGGGGAAACATAGGGAATGTCGCACCAATTTTAAAATTTCCGCTTTTTACCAAGTTTAAAATTTCCTCT
>CAZASK010000033.1:0-17092 GCA_964487845.1 uncultured bacterium | reverse complement strand
AGTTCCGAAGAATCTACAATGCTTAGGGGGTCAATCTTTACCAGTATAGTTCTGGTTGATATAAAAAATCTTCTATTTATAAATAAACGTGTGTGATAGAATCATGAAACGTATAGAAGGAATTATGTTGTGAGTGCAAAAAATACTCAAAGTCAAATCAAAAAGTGTGAAGCGAATGCTACGCTTACTTTTTGCTATTCCTTCCATCGATTTTTTCATTATCGCCGCTTCTGGCGCTAATTATCCCCTTTTTTAGTCCTATAGTTTTTTATATGCTCTGAAAATTCAGAGAATTTTTATGTAAAGTGTATCAATCATACAAAAGAAGGAAATCTGTATGTGTACCGTGAGTCAACAAAGTAAAGTGTCTTCTCTAAAAGAGAGTTGTCTGAATAACCAAAAATCAATGTCTGCTCTTTTCTTTGCTTCTTTCCATCATTTTTTCCATTATCGCCGCTTCTGGCGCTAATTATCCCTCTTTTTTTGTTTTACGCTTGTGCCTTCTGCCATGTGCTGAGCACAGCAATTTTTAGCTAAATTTTATCAAATAATTATTAGACCTCTTGCGTGATGAAGGGTTCGTCGATTTTCGATTCGAATTACAGGGGTAATATCAACGGATATGACCCCTGTAATTCGAATCGAAAAGCAGCTCAAAAGAACCCGAAAATCGACGAACCCTTCATTATGCAAGAGGTCTATTTAGCGTGCTCGGGATGGTGCTCGTGCACGCTCTATGGAGAGATATATCATGAAATATGAAGGAATGAGAGAGTGCGACATAAGTGAGATAGAGCTTGCGATGTCGCAACTTGAAATGGGAGAGAAGACAGTAGCCTTATTCCCAGCAGTGCTTGCAAACAGCTTAGATACGAAAATTACTACATATAAATCCAAGAAAGAAGGGTGTATGTCAGGAAGGCTTGTCTGCAAGATTGTAGGACGCACGATTGATGCGCTCAAGCAGGGGAAGTTGATGCAATTTGATGCCTTGGTATCTGAATGTCAGTGCCAGCTTCGGGCTATTATGGTTGCAATCATTGCAACAGAGTACTTTCGAGAAGGCTCGCCCTTGCCGAAAAAATTCGAAGAAGTGCAGCGGAAAATAACAGTCATAGAAAATGCGCTAGTAAAAAAGTTTGAAGAAGTAGAAAACGTCAGCCGAACGCAGTTGAAGTACCGGGAGCAAACACTGCAGCAAGTATTGCAAGAAGCACTTCAAGAAGATGGAAATATGCAGATTCCAGAAGAGCTATTGCCGCTTGTGTTTTCATATATGTTAACGCAGACAAAGCTACAGAAAAGCTCAAAGCAGATCTGCACATCATGTAACGAAATGGTGCCTTCTGGAAAAGAAGAGACTGATTTTAACAAATTACAATCTCTCGAAAAAAAGGCAATCCAGAAAGTTACTTGCAATATTGTAGAAATTGCAAAAAATGCTCTATCCAAGATGAGCTGTTTGTCTATACAGCGACTTGCACAAAAATGCTCATCTTCTCTTGTCCAAGAGATGTTAGGAGAGGAAAATATGCAGCTGAGCAAGATTGTGGAGAAAAAGTTTTCTCTGCCGAGAGTCATGCTGCCCTGTTACTACACCATTCGTGCGGTATATGATGCAGCGATACATTTGAATATCCCGATTATAATAAAATCGAAGATGTCTCAGCATATGCCTGAGGTGTTTAGTGATTGCTTCGATACCTATATGCTGATCGATCAGAAAAAAATCTATCCATTGAAAGAGGTGGATGAAAAGTTGAAAAAACTGCCAGCGCTGATTATTGCGGGACAGAGAACTGGGTCTCAAGTGAAAAATGAGCCACAAGAAATGTACGAGAAGCGTCTGTTGCAAACGCCGTTTCTAGATATCCTTGAAATGGAGGGTGCTATGCACCCACAATATATTGGAAACCAGATGTTGGATAGCGTGCCCCTTTTGAAAAAAAATCCAGAGGAGATGAAGCGGCTTCTTTTTCTTCAAGAAAGGGCAAAAAAAGAAGGGTGCTGCTATGAAAATCAGACGCTTTTTTGCGTGAACCACATTTTTTGTGAAACGATAGGAAGCCAGTATCAGGAGGCGACGAAAAAATGAAGACGCAAAATTGGATTTCATTATCAGCCATACAAGTGGGTGGAGCGATATGTCTTCCCGTTCTCTTGATTGGTTTTGAGCTCGCGAGGCAGTATGGGCTGTTATCAGCCCTTATTGCGATTCTTATTGGAAATGTGCTTCTTTTTTCTCTTTCTCTTGTCTATGCAAAGATGAGTACGGCAAGTGATAAGGTGACAGCAGCGCATGCAGAACTCTACTTTGGCAGGCGTGCAAAAGCTATTTTTGCCTGCGTGATGGCACTCTCAATGTGTTTGTGGTTTGCCATTCAAGCCCAACTGATGGCGCAAGATGTCATCCATATGCTGCCAGAGTCGGTTGCAAAGAGTGGCTATGGAGAAGCTGTTGTTTCATTTTTCATAGCAGCTCTTATCGTGATATGCGCATTGTCGGGTATTCGTAGTATTGAAATGCTGTCGCAGGTTGCTGTGCCACTTATGATTATCACCATGTGCATTGCTCTTTTTAGAGGAACAAAAAGCGTAGAGTACATGCCAGTATCTCATCTTTCTGGATTGTCTTTAGTTTTAGCCGTGTCGATAGGGGCGGTGGTCGATATGCCTACCTTTTTTCGGCATGCTGCGAATTCGAAAGAAGCGATAAAGGCATGCGTCACTACTTTTTTAATAGGCATCCCATTGGTGGAGATGATGGGCGCATTTTTGAGTGCGAGCACACAGGCAGGCTCATTTATGGAAGCCTTGTATTGCTTTGATGGGAGTGTATGGAAAGGGTGGATTTTGGCCTTTATTATGCTTGCCGGCTGGACTACAAACAATACTAATTTGTACTCAGCCTCCATGAGTATCCAATCGCTCTTGCCGAAGCTGAGTGATAAAAAAGCAATCCTCTTTTTAGGAGCTGTTGCCGCGGTTTTGTCAGCGTGCAATATCATCGGCCACTTGAGTCTCTTTTTGGATGTGATGGGTATTACCATATCGAGCATGGGAGGAGTGATCTTGTCAGCATTTATTATGCAAGGAGATAAGAATAGGAAGGGAAATATGCTCGCTTTCGTATTAGGAATAGGAGGCGGCTTTTATGGGCTGGCATGTGGAGGCTTTCTTACTGCTATTGCGATTGTAGATGCGCTTATCATCTCATCGATTGTGGCAGTAGGTGTAAATATGAGGAAAATAGCTGTATGCAATTCATAACAAAAGAAGATGCGAGCTGTATCGCTATAGGAACGACTCTTTTAGGCTCAGGAGGAGGCGGAGATCCAGCACAGGATCTTCTGCTTACACAGTATTATACTGAGTTGTATGGTCCGGCGTGTCTTATCCAGATAGACGAGCTTGATGATGATGCACTCATTGTGCCTGTAGGTTTTATGGGAGCCCCTCAGGTGTCTTGTGAGATGCTCACCAATGGAGAAGAATTTGATCTCATTTTTGAAAAAATTGAGTCCTATTTTCGAAAACCAGTTGTAGCTGTGGTAGCGACTGAGATCGGCGGTTCAAATGGGCTTGTGCCGATTGCGGTAGCAAGTCGAAAAAGTATACCAGTAATTGACGGAGACACTTTGGGTAGAGCCTTTCCAGAGCTTCACATGAGCTCTTGCTCTTTATTCCAGATTTCTTGTAGCCCCTGTTTTATTGCTGACAGTCTAGGCAATGTGCATGTGCTGCATGCTCAAGATGCACACGAGATGGAAAAAAAAGGGCGCGCTGAATGTGTGAAGATGGGTTCAAGTGCCGCTGTCAGTTTATATATCATGACAGCAAAACAGGCAAAGCAGGCACTCATTACGAAAACAGTATCTCAGGCGAAGGTGCTAGGACAACTCGTTCAAGAAAAAGCAAAAGAGCGGCTCTCATCAGAGCATGGCTTGAAATTTTGTTATACAGGGATGATTACAGATATCGAGTCACGCAATGAAAGAGGCTTTTTGGAAGGCAAGATCACGATAGAAGGGGCTTTGGGATCTATAGAAGTACTTTTTCAAAATGAGTATCTTTTTGTGCGTAGTGTCTCAGGGACTCTCTGCTCTACTCCAGATATCATATGCCTGTTTGAGGAGGAGCATTTTACACCGCTCTGTATCGAAAAGCTTCGATATGGAATGTATGTGGAAGTGGCCACACTTCCATCGCCTGCTCTATGGAAGACAGAGGCGGGGCTTGATTTAGTAGGACCAAAAGCATTTGGGTATGATGTATGAAATATGTAATAGGAATCGATATTGGCGGCACGAATACAGATTGTGTATTGGTAGGCGTAGATGGAAATATTTATAAAAAAGAAAAACTATCCACAACAAAGAATCTCGAAGACGCTGTAAAAAATGCAGTAGTTGCTGTAGCGGTAGGGATATCTCCATCTGATATTCTTCGAATATGTCTTGGAACGACATTTGCGACGAATGCCATTTTGGAGGCAAAAGAGCTTGAAAAAGTGGGCATCATTCGTATTGCGGGGCAGAGACCTGCTGTCCCATCTGGATATGGATGGCCAAAACACCTTCAAGAAAAAATAGTGGCCCAAACGATTACCATTGATGGCGGATTCCGCTGCGATGCTACTTCGCTGACCTCATTTTGTGAAAAGCAGGCTATAGAGGCGGTAGAGGGGCTTCTGCAACAAGGTGCTCAGGCGATTGCTCTTGTTGGCGTCTATGCCTCACTTCAAGATGGTGAAGAAAAATATATAGCGGAGTACATAGAAAAAACATTTCCTGACCTGTTTTTCTCATCTTCATCCAAGATTGGAGGGATTGGCTTTTTACAAAGAGAGACAGCTACTATCTTCAATGCAGCCCTTAAAAAAGCGATGAAAAGGGGTTTTTCTCGTCTCGAAAATGCGATGCAGGAGCTTGATATTGTAGCTCCTTTTTATATGGTGAAAAATGATGGGAGTGTCATGTCTATGAAAGAGGCCATGAAAAATCCCATTTTCACCGTGGCAGCGGGGCTGACAAACTCATTTTCTGGAGCAGCCTCACTTGCCAAGATGTCACAGGCTATTGTCATCGACATCGGAGGGACGTCGACAGATATTGGACTTGTTGTAGATGGAGCAGCCAAGCGATCATGTCATGAGGCATCGATAGGCGGCATTTCTTTGCAATTTCCTATGCCTGATGCGATATCGCTTCCACTTGGAGGAGGAACTATTGTAAGGATAACAGAGGATAGCTATACCATTGGTCCAGACAGTGTTGGCGCAAGACTTGCACAAGAGGCGATTTCATTTGGAGGTTCTACACTCACTG
Source organism: uncultured bacterium (assembly GCA_964487845.1). GTDB lineage: Bacteria > Chlamydiota > Chlamydiia > Chlamydiales > FEN-1388 > CAZASK01. The sequence goes on along the minus strand of CAZASK010000033.1, from coordinate 11,765 downwards.
TAACTGATATTGCACTCAAGTGTGGAAAGCTCTCCATTCTGGGTAGCTGTCCTCATGCAGTAGATCTTCCAGAGTCCGTTGCTACGAAAATCATGCAAGATATTGAGATGATGATTTTGAAGGCGGCTCTCATGATGAAAGGAAAAGAAAAAGATCTGCCAATTCTTCTTTGTGGAGGAGGAGCCCCTATTGGTATGCAGAAGGGAATGCAGCTTGTCCATGACGCTGGATTTGCAAATGCCTATGGAGCTGCTCTTGCAACGATCTCTCATACAGTAGATGTAACGATGAGTCTACTCAATAGACAAGAGGTCTTGGAGAGCATAAAAAAGCAAGCTCTCGATGGGGTAATTGAAAAAGGAGCTCAGCCGTCGACTGTTGAAATAGCACACGTGGAGATTTCTCCCTATGCTTATTCTCGAGAGGCGCTCGCGCGAATTATTGTAACAGGGAGGGGAGTGTTTGCATAAATAATTGTTTACAGGCCACTTTTGATGAATGCTGAGGCCTGTTTTGCGGCGTAGGTGATGATGAAATCAGCGCCTGCGCGTTTGATAGAAAGAAGTGTTTCTATAAGAGCTGTGTCAAAGTGAATCCATCCTCTCTCGTGAGCTGCCTTCAAGACGGCATATTCTCCGCTTACCTGATATGCGCCAATAGGAAGCTGTGTATGAGCTCTTACTTTTGTAATAATGTCTAGATTAGAAAGGGCCGGTTTGATTAAGAGTAGATCCGCCCCCTCTTCGGCGTCGAGGAGACATTCGCGAATGGCTTCTCTTGAGTTGGCACAAGACAGTTGATAGCTTTTTTTATCACCATGTGCTGGCGCTGAGTCAAGAGCATCGCGGAAAGGGCCATAGAAGCTAGAGGCATATTTGGCTGAATACGCCATAATCCCAACATGGCTCAATCCATTGGCATCAAGAGAGCGTCTGATATGCGCTACGCGTCCATCCATCATATCGCTCGGAGAGACAAAGTCTGCCCCTGCTTCAGCAGCCAGAAGCGCCATCTCTGAAAGGACTGCAACACTTGGATCGTTGAGTACATGGCCTTGCTCGTTGATAATTCCATCATGGCCATGGTCAGTAAAGGGATCGAGCGCGATGTCCGCCATGACGATGAGTTCTGGATATTTCGTTTTCAAAGCACGTATTGCTCTTTGCAGAAGATTATCCTTTTCTACAGCTTTGGATCCTTTCGGATCTTTGTCACATTGCTGGGTGTAGCAAAAGAGGTTGACTGTATGAATGCCTGCTGCTAAGAGAGCGTCGATCTCATAGTTAAGTGTATCTATACTAAAGCGGAAGACATCAGGTAAACTTTTAATTTCACTTTTGATATTACTTCCCTCTTGGACGAAAAGAGGTGAAATAAAGTGCGCGGGATCAAGCCTTGTCTCTTGTATAAGAGCGCGCATAGCGGGACTACTGCGATTTCTTCTTGGCCTGATCGGCATTTCTATCGCCCCCTCCGAAGTTTGTGTATGGAGAGCCTGTTTCATCATGTTTTCAATCAGCGAGCCGAACATATTCATCACTTTTCTCCTAACAATTACTTGACGAGACGCGTTTGAAAGACATAATGGGGGTATCTCTATATATCATGCAAGGAGGTTATGTGGATGCTGATAGAGAGCTTGCTCATGATAAGATTGAGCTTTTGCGTAAAGAGATGGCAAGTGTCATCGTAGGGCAAAAAAAATTTATAGACCGCTTATTGATAGCCCTTCTTTCAGATGGACATCTGCTTATTGAAGGAGTGCCTGGTATTGCGAAAACGCTCGCTGTAACGACCTTGTCGAAATGTCTGCAGCTCGACTATAAGCGCATTCAGTTTACGCCTGATCTTTTGCCATCTGATCTTACAGGAATTTCTATGTATCGCGCAAAAGAGGAAGTTTTTACTGTAGAAAAGGGACCTGTTTTTACCAACGTCTTATTAGCCGATGAAATAAACAGAGCACCTCCTAAGGTACAGTCAGCACTTCTTGAGGTGATGCAAGAGCGGCAAGTCACCATCGCAGGAGAGACGATGAGGACTATGGATCCCTTTTTTGTCCTCGCTACTCAAAATCCAATCGAGCATGAGGGCACCTATCCTCTCCCTGAAGCGCAAACAGATCGATTTCTGATGAAGGTGCTCATGGGTTATCCAAGTAAAGAGGAGGAAAGGGAAGTTGTTCAGAGAATATGTGCTGCTACTGCAGGCCGGACACCAAATCCGGTGATTACTCTAGAAGAGCTTGCCTCTATGCGATCGTTAGTAAAAGAGATCTACATCGATGAAAAGATTATTCGCTACATTGTAGATCTCGTAGCGGCAACGAGGTGTACTCAAAATGCAGATATTGCAGGGATGATTGAATATGGCGCCTCTCCAAGAGCTTCTATAGGTCTTGCTGTTGCTTCAAAGGCGCATGCCTTTTTGAATAAGAGATCCTATGTCACGCCCTATGATGTAAAAGAGGTGGGATGTGATGTGCTGCGTCATCGACTCGTCCTCTCCTATGAGGCAGAAGCACAAGAGAGGTCTGCGGACTCTATCATCGCAAAAATATTTGATATGGTAGAGGTTCCATGATGGCAAATTCAGATAAGCAATCAGACAAGCAACGGGTAGCTCACATCAAACGTATTCAGATATTGGCAAAGCAGCGTGTTCTGGATCTTTTTTATGGAGCTTACCGCTCTGCATTTAGAGGAAAGGGAATCGAGGTAGACGATATTCGAGAATATGTAGCAGGCGATGACATCCGCTCGATCAGCTGGGCAAAAACAGCACGTATGGGAAAGCCCTATGTAAAGACCTTTCGTGAAGAGCGCGATTTGACGATTACCTTCATGGTTGATGTTTCTGCATCGCTTGACTTTGGCAGTACTCTCTCTACAAAGCGAGAAATGGTTGCTGAAATCGGCGCCCTGTTGGCATATGCTGCCTTATACAATCATGATAAAGTAGCCCTCTTACTTTTCTCTGACCGTATCGAGAAATATATTCCTGCAAAACGAGGAGAGCGCCATGTGTCTCGAGTAATACGAGAGCTGCTTTCGTTTTCAGCTGAAGGTGTGGGCACAGATATTGCAAGAGCGCTTGAGTTTTTGCATGGAGTTGAGAAGAAACGCTCGATTCTCTTTTTATTGTCAGACTTTTTATCGCATGGGTGGGAAAAAGCATTTGCCATAGCGTCAAAGAAAGATGACCTCGTGGCTATACGCGTAGAAGATCCTGCTGAGGTAAAGATGCCACCTATTGGACTTATCCGAGCCCGTGATATAGAAACAGGACAAGAGATGTATGTTGACTATAACAAAGAGCGGGTGCTGCAAGAGGCTGAGCGGTATGCAAAAGAAAAAGAGCGCTGTATACAAGCGATTACCTCTACGAGAGCGCATTGTATTCAGGTGACGACCAAGGAGTCTTATGAAAAAGCTATTTTGGCTTTTTTTCACAAACGAAAACGAGAGTTAATGCGGTGATAACACTTCTTGCGGCAGCGATGCTTCACACTACAGCGACATCCATTGACCATGAAGTGGCTCTCTACGATCCATGTGATGTGACCTATACAATAACGTGTCCTCAAAACTATCAGCCTGAAGAGATGTTATTTCATGAAAAATTAGAGGAGAAAAGGCTGTTTTTCCCATTTTTCATTCAAGGGATGAAGGTTTCTCAGGTTGACGAGCTTGCCAATAAAAAATTAATCTATACGTTTTCTTTGCTCCCTCGAAGTTCTGGCAAGCTTCTTTTTTCCCCAGGAGTATTGACTTTTTTTCCAAATGGGAAGGTCGCCTTTCCGACTGTCGCCATCACTGTGAAGAAGGATGTCCCTACGCTTGCTCTTTCAGGGTCGCTATTGCCAGAAAATGCAGATATGCAAGCCGCTCTTTCTGAAAAAAATAGAATACTCTCCTATGATGAAATGGCAGAAAAAGAGCGCTTGCGTCTCGAGCACATTTATGAGACAAGATCTACAGTTGTAGGTGTGCTGAGTGTGTGTGCACTCGCTACTATCGCGGCAGTGCTGCTCTTCTGGGGTTTTTATGAATATGAGAAGATGCGCAAAAAAAGAGTCAAGCCGATCCCTGTAATCGACTGGAAGGTCGAGTTGAGTAGATTGTTTGCAGACAATCGTCTTTCGCTGAATCAGCGATTTGATCGCTTAGCTCATATTTTGCCACATCTTGTGAATAGAGATGCGGCAGAAGAAGCCGTTCTGAAGAGGCTAGAGGTCATTCGGTATGCGGCTGAGGAGAGCTCTGAAGAAGAGTGGGAAAAGATGAAAACAATCATACATACGTTGAGGGATTCATGAAATGCTGGGATCAAAGAGGGTTATTTATTCGATCAGGCGAGGATGAAGAGAGCTATCTTGCCCGAGTGAGCACGATGCCATGCACGAAAGCACTCTGCAGCTCAAAACTCCTTGAGTTGTATGGATTTTCGCCAGATTGGGTAGAGGTGAGTTATAGCGACAGGGGGATCCATTTTTGGGAAGCAGGCTGTAGTTGGATAGATGAGCGAGTCAATCCTCCTGCTATTGGCATTCAACTGCGCAACCATTTTGCAACACATGATCTTCTCTATAACCTCTATAGTAAAGAGGAGGTGTTGCTTCATGAGTATGTACACGCAGCAAGATTTTTATTATGTGATTCGAAATATGACGAGCACTTTTGCTACTATACATCCTATTCAAAAGGGTTTTTGCGCACATTTCGAGCGCTTGTTGGCCCTCTTTTTCAAAACTGGTATGAGGTAGCTGTTTTGTTGATTGTCCTGCTTCTTCCAGCTTTTGCGGTCGCTCTATCATATGAAGCATTAGTACCTCTTTTGTTTGGATTGCAAGGAGCCGTGATGTCTTTATTAGTAGGCCGTCTTATCTGGAGATGGAAAACATGGTTTTCATGTAAGAAGCGGCTCTCCTGGTTTTCGAAAAAACCTCTTCATCTGATGATTCGGCTGACAGATGCAGAATTAGAGAAAATCGCCTCATTATCAAAAGAGCAGCTGTCCCGGTGGCTCGAAGCAAAGAGCGATTGGAGATGGTGCTTCTTCAAGCGCTGTTTTTTAAATTGATCTTTTTACTTGCAAGCCATGGCTCTCTTTTGGCAACCTTTTAGGTGAGAGACTCCCCTTACGCGCTTTTTGATGCCATAGGCTTGTTTCTTTTGAGCATGAGCGGTTTTCGAAATGCGCGCCATATCCTGCGGATATGGCTGTGCTTTCTTAAATCGCTCATGCTCAAAATAATCCAAGCCTCCTGGCATCACAAGTGCGTAAGGGGAGTGAATCAACCAGTATGGATACAACATGTTAGAAAATTACGAAGAGTTTACAGAAAGCCAAGCGAAAATTTTGGAAAGATTTGTTACGAATACCAAGAGTTCGATTTTCGTTTTGAAAAACTTGCCAGAAGTGTTAAAGGGAGCTCTTTTTTCTCGATATTCCCGTTCTAGCTTAGGGCTTCGATCTCTTCTTTTAAAAGAATTTATACTCAACTCTGAGGAGACCGCTTTTGATGCTATTGTCGCTTTGCCAGTAGGAGATGATGCAGAAAGTCCTGTTTCTCAAATGGTGGCGATAAAAAAAGCTCAAAATTTCTATGACCGCATTTTAGATGGATATGGAGATGACTCGATAGGTGAATTGGGGGGCGCTCACCTCGCAATCGAAAATGTATCTATGATTGCAGCAAAGGCAATAGAAGATAGCCGTATAGGTGGGTCCCCTCTCGAAAAGTCAACGAGATATATCTACTTCGACCAGAAAGTAAATGGAGAATACCTCTTTTATAAAGAACCAATTTTGATGACCTCTGCGTATCGCGATCTCTATTTGAAAACGTGTAATAATCTTTTCGATACATATGTAAAGCTCATCCCTCCATTGACCACTTTTATGGAAGCAAAGTATCCGAAAGAGGCGGAGACTTCTAAAGCTGCGTATGCCGCAGCTATAAGAGCTAAAGTGCTGGACTGTCTGCGCGGACTGCTACCTGCTTCTACGATGACCAATATGGGACTGTATGGCAATGGCCGCTTCTTTGAATATCTGATCGATAAATTGCAATGCCATAATTTAGTAGAGCTGCAAGAGGTGGGCAAGAAGTCATTTGAAGAGCTCAATAAAGTGATTCCTTCTTTTGTAAGACGAGCTGAAGCAACACACAAATATCACAAGGCTTTTTCTCAATTTACTGATGCAATGTCTTCTGAGAGTAAGATTTTAGCGCATCAGCATGAAGAGAAAATGGTGCGTAATATGAAGCCTGGCGTGCGTCTTGTCTCTTCTGATCGTGAGAGCCCTTATAAAGTGGCTGCTGCATTTTTATATAGCCATACTGACCGTGGGTTATCCGAACTTGTAAGCTACTGTAAGAATATATCGGATGAAGAGTTAAGCACTCTATTGGATTCTGCAGTGAATGCAAGAGAAAATAGGAGACATAAGTCTCCACGAGCTTTGGAGCATGCCCATTTTACTTTTGAGGTAGTGGCCGATTTCGGATCGTATAGAGATTTGCATCGTCATCGCATGCTGACACAAGAAAGACAGCTCATTTGTTGTGACTATGGCTATTATACTCCTCCGGAGTTAGAAGAAAGTGGCCTTGATGATGTCTATCATCAGGCATTACTTGAGGCAAAAGTCGCCTATGATGCCATCGCTTCTGAGCTTCCAGAAGAGGCCCAATATATCGTCCCTATGGCTTACAATGTGCGCTGGTATTTTGAGGTAAACTTACGGTCGCTGCAGTGGTTATGTGAGCTCAGGGCTTCTCCAGCCGGTCATCCTTCATATAGGCTCATCGCACAGCAGCTTGCGCAAGAGACTATTGCTGCTTTCCCTCAATTTGAAAGGTTTTTTAAATTCGTAGATTATGAGGGGTATGATTTGGGCAGGCTTGGGCAAGAGCAAAGGAAAGCAGAAAAACTCGGGTTAGCATAAGACCTTTTGCTGCATCAGCTTAGCAATAAATTTTTGTTCTTCACTCGCGCCCTGTGCATGCGCAATGGTCACTTGCTCCAGAACAAAAATTTATGCTGTCTTCTTGTCAATTTATGAACTCACCTTACGCACTTGTGAATTTACTTTTTTGGAATGGTATAATTCCATCAATATATCTATTGAAAAAAAATAGTCATCCCAGTCCTAATGTGTGAATGTGAGAGAGCAATAAAGGAGTGTGATTATGAATTCGGTGCAAGCAACGCAAGTTTTTAATTCCTTTTTTATACTTGTGGAGCAAGTTTCTGCAACCGAAGACAAAGCTTCAATTGAAAATGTATGCACTGCTATTCAGGAGATCAATAATTCTCCGAGCGTTCACAAAATGGCTCAAATTCTGAATAAACGATTTTCATCAGTGAATATTTCACGAGCTTCCCCGCAAGAAATTATAACAGAAAAGCGGTTAACGACAGTGAATAAAGCACTAGCAAAGGCACAATACCGTGTGTCTGTGCAAGGAAAAGGTTTTTTTGCTAAAATTGCTGCCTGGTTTCGCTACCATTTTTCGTCCGCAGAAAAGCTTGGATTTACACAAATTCGAACGGAGACATTTCATAAATTGGCAAAAGGGGTGTCTATAGTAGCCCAATCTTATTTACAAAAGACCAATCTTCCTAAGATGTCAGCAGATGAGCAATTGGAAGTGCTCCAGGATAGACTAGGAGAATATGCAAAAAACAGCTATGCGTTTCTTGGAAACACACTTCATCTTATTGACTCAGAGAATAACACGCAGTCTTATCAGGTGATTCAAGAATTTCAAGGTGAGGATCCGGTCTATTATTTTGTATCCAATCAATCTACATTGGAAAATGAAAAATCACTTAGTCGCTGCTATGAGAGCGTTGATCAATTTTTAGCAATAGAAGCTCTCAAGGACTCTGCGGTAGGGGAGTATGTAAAAATTGATGAGCAGCGGACAAAAACGGGCCCTGAGTATATCGTGATGCTGCGTACCAATGAAGGGGTAGAGAAAAAAATTGTTTCTGCTCCTTGCACTATTTCAACGGGAGAGGAAAAATACATCGATAAAAATGACTTTAGGCTTGCTAAAGCAGAAGAATTTGGCGTTGAATTAGCAGAAAAGCTAATGTACCGTAATGCTGTTGTGGAGGCGAAAAACAAAAAAGAAGCACATCAAGAGTTGCACGATACAAATGGGAAATTAAAGGCTACAGGCAATTGGGTAGAATATCAAGAAAATGGCAAGCACACTTTGTGTTTGGTGATTAAAAATGATGTGGGAGTCTCCGAGATAAAAGAAATCCCATTTGATATATTGCCCGCACAGACACTGAAAAAGCCTTTTGAAAAAGAAATTAAGATGCCTTTTACGGCATTGAGTGCGCAAAATGAGCGAGTGGATGCTATAGAAAGGATGCGTGAATATAGCATGCCAAATATTGGGCAGCCAGCATTATGGGATCTCATGCATCCACTCGATCCAAAAGCTCAGAACAAAACGCCATTTATTCTTCAGCCAGGACAGCGACCAGATGAGTTTGTGTGTATTTCATCACCACGTGTTACGCCCCTTGAAGGAATCTTTTTTGATCGCATAGACACGTTGCGTGTTCTTCCGGGAGGAAAAATTCATGATAAAGGAAGAGAATATCGTAATTTTCAGGAGTATATATTCGCACATCAAATAAGTTCTTTTCTGCCTATTGCAGCACTGCAGAGTAAAGGGGTGTGTGAGCAGTCTAGCCTTGCTGAAGTGGAGCGGGCTTTATCAAAAGTTAAAGAAGACTGTTTTCAAATATGGCAAGAAAGAGGTGAGAATAATAAAGCATATATAACAATAAAAAATGCATTAGGATTTAGCACGTTTCGATGTGATTTTGCTTGCGTAGATGGCAAAAATATTCAACTCTCTGTTGGGTCGTATGGACCTATTTCTATCGATGACATCGATGATTTGCCCGACTTGCTGGGATGTAAATCTGTGCAGAGTATCAAAACGAAGGATGTGTTAACAAGCTTAGTGAGTGAGGTGAAAATAGATGCGATGCCCCTGCTCAAAGATCATGAGACAGGGTATACTGTGGGAAAGGATGGGGAAAAATATATTCTTACAGAATTTACAAAGAAGAAAGGATTTCTTTCCTCAGCGAAAATTGAGGAGCATTCTTTTGAGGTGACGGTCCTTCTCAATGGATCGCTACAAATTGGCAAATCGCCAGAGGCAAGAATATGCGACTTGCAAACATGTCGCTCTGAGTGGGGTAAGAAAATATATCTTCCAGATCTTCATGTCATGCATACGAAAGAAGTGAGTCAGAAAAATGACATTCAGCAAAAAATGGACGTGATACAAAAGAATGCTGGGAAAGGATGGTGTAAGACAAAGGAAGATGCAGAGCGCCTTCTCGCACAAGCCAAGTCGTTTGAGGTTGCTGAAGGCCAGTATGTGATGTATGCGCCTGCAGGATCTAATCGTGTGATAGCGCTCTATTACGACGGAGAGGAATTAGTTGAAGTATCTATTAACATTGAAGCGAAAAAGCATCCAGATTTTAGCGGAATAAAGAAGCTAAATCCGCTTCAAGAATCCTCTTTGAAGACGATACAGACGTCCATTCAATTTGCGAAAACGATTAAAAATTACAAAGGGTTTTTTCAGGGAAGTAACAAAGAAATTGAAAATAAGTTAAAAACATTTTTGCATAATCCAGTTCTAGGAAATCTCTTGCCTGGAACGTATGGATATACGATTCAGCAAGAGCAAGGGTTTGATCATGTCTATATTACCTATTTTAATGAAAATGGAGAGATATGTCAGGGAGAGGTAAATGCTCTTTCGGATATAGCGAAGTCTGGACAGACCATCAAAGAATTATCGGGAAATATCGACAAGTGGACAAAAGATGCTGCGAGTCAAATACGAGGGCATGCTGGGTTTAAGTCAAATATCTATAACGAAACAGATCTGAATAAATCCGCAACAGACATTGCGAATTATTTTAATAAAACAGCAATACAGTCAAAAGGGGCTTGGTCAGTATGCGAGGTGTATGAGAAAGCGCCGAGTATGATGGAATGGCTGTTTGGACGGGAAAAGTCGAATGTATTTTCAGTGGTAGTTGTAGGAGATAACGGACAGCTCAAAAATTATACGGTCCTGGTACAGCAAAATGGCACATTTCGACTCGAGAGTACGGAAATGGAGTATAAGCGATTTGACGAACTGCTTCAGGCAATAGATGGCAAGATGCCGCTATCTGACTTAGAGAAGATGAAAAACAAATGTGACAGTTGTGGACAAGTGGTTAAAAAAAATCAGGGCTACTGCGAATTCGAGGATCGTCAAGAAGCTCTACAGTCTTTGGGACGCGATAATAATGGCTATGCCATCATGTCCTTAAGTCAAGAGGGAGAGTATACGCTGAAGTATAAAGGCGGTTTGGAGATCCCATTTTCTACACGAGACGTTCCTGGTCATTTTGTAGTCAAAAGCGGTGGCAGGCAGTCATTTGATAATTTGAATACATTGATTCAAGCATATGTGGGGAATTCTGCACTCTCTTGGAAGCGAGTAGCTCCAGAAGAAAAGCCTATTCCTACCATCCCGAAAGAGAAGATTCAAGAAAAGCAAGAACCGTTAATACAAGAAATTCCTAAACCTTTGAAACAAGAGCCTCTAACGCGCGATAAACAGATTCCTGATAGAAATCAAAAGAAAGATTTTCCAAATATTCTTGATCGGCAGAATGGGAATCAGAATAAACCGAGGATTCCAGGGAATGATCTCCAAGTCCCTGAGCAAGATTTTAATGTCGTGAGGCATGGTTCTCAAGCAATTTCACAGAATCTGAAAAATATGCGTGCTATTGAAAATACAAAGCCCCAAGTCCCTCAGCAGGATTCTATTATGTTAAGAGGCGACTCCCAGCGCGTACAACCGAATCAGCAAAATAGGCTTGCGATTCAAGGCAATATCGCGCAAAATTCTCAGAATGACTCCATTGTACTTGCAAACAAAAATAAGCTTGACGTACATCAGGGTAAGTCTGTTGTATTCAACCAACCAGTGGATGGGCCTTATAGAGTGGAGTTTCCCGAAGATGACGACTATCTTCCTCTCCCAAAATCTTCGATGGGAAACAATCCACTCGCAATAGAAAATGGCAACGAAAACCATCTGGTATCAATTGAGCGCCGCCCTTCTTCATTGAACAATAAAGTACCTGCTTTAGAAAGTGGTGGGAATGAGAAGCCGATTCAATCAGGAATGCGTGCACTGCCTCCATCTACATCTTCAAACAAGATATTGGATAAGATTGTGCGTAAAGATCAAGAGGTTGTGAATACGATTGGGTTCAGTAAAATTTCCAATTATGAGCCGCAATTTATAAACCTAAAGACTAACAATTACTATAATTTTAATACTATAGCTTTTAGGGACGCACAGATAGAGTTGATGGGTGATCTCAAACGGTGGAAGCAAGATGGTTTTCAAATATCTGAAAAAGGCGCTATTCAAGCGTTTGAGTGTCTACTGGCTGGGACGTTTGATGACTATTCAACTTTGGAAGAAATCCAAAAATTACCTTTGAATTCAAATGGAGGAGAGACTGCAATCTCGATTCCCACGACGATGAGGATCCCAGATCGCAATGAGCTTTTAGCTTGGTTATATGAAAGTGCACGTCCGTCATCTGGCGGATCACGAGTTGAAGAGGATGATTGACTTCTCCTTGTTCAAAACCGGGCAATTTAGGTAAAGATTGACCCCCTAACAAGGAAAC
>CAZASK010000032.1:0-17447 GCA_964487845.1 uncultured bacterium | reverse complement strand
GCTGCAAATTGGTTGCTTCAAGCTTGGTTACCAGACACAACAGCCAAAGGAAGATGTGAAGAATGTACATATGCTCATTTCATTTTTAAGAAAAAAGAAATCAACGTAGTAAAACGAAAAATTTATGGGAAGGTATTTTTTCATCGCCATAATAGCATTTCTTATGAGATGAAGCTCCTTTGTGATAACTTCACAAAGGAGTTGAGCATGTCATCAATTGAAGACATGCTAGAGATTACATTGGCATCAGTTGTGATAAGTGTAGAGCTATTATTTCTCTACAGAGATCACAAAATATGCTGGAAAGGCATAGTCATTGTTTGGGCGCTCCACACATAGCACCGTTACCTCTTTATTTGCATAATCAAGTAAATTGATTGATGTGCTGAAGAGGAAGGCTGCGACGACTTGTGTTTGAGGGTTTACGAGGACGAAATCACCCGGGGCGTTTCGCACATTTCTCATAAATGGCTTGACGACTCCTTTCATGCGCAGACCCTTTTTGGCTTCTAAGGCATAAAAGTCTTTTGCTGTCTGAGCTCTTCCGCTGTCAATAGCTGCTTGTACACGTCTATGTTCCATTTGTTTGAATGGAGCTGTGTCAGTATCTGGAGCGCTTTGACTTACAGGAACATGATCTACAACTTTTTCATTGGCAAGGGCGGTTTCTTGGGGATGTGCAGCCTCTGGTGCTGGGAAATTCGCTTGCTGTGAAGACATACTTTTTTGAAGGTAGGCTTCCTGCATTTTTTGCAGCATGGATTGCGCGCGTTCTACATAGGGAGGTAAGTCTTGGTTGTAGTTCATAATTTGATGCAGCTGAGCCGCAAGCGGAGCGAGTTGAATTTCTTTAAATGGCTTTTTGAACTCTTCGCTCATTGCCCCGTCAATCTGGAGAAATTGACTGTCGAGTGTATTTTTTCTTTTTTCGATATCTTCGTAGACATGTGCGTCGCCTACTTTATTCACAAATTCTTTAGCTACAAAAAAACATACAGACTCTGGTAGTGCGATTTCATACCACTTGCTGTTAATTGGAGAGATCATGCCGTTGACTTTGTCTCCAGCGTTCAGTTGCATGACAACAGGAGATGTTGTATCTGGCTCTAGGCGTACGTTGACATTGTTTCCTTCGATGTGGTCATCGAGTATATAGGTGCGGTATACATAGCCCTTCATATGCTGAGGAGGCTGAACAGCGTAAAAATCATCTGCAATGCCATTGATGACAAGGCAGTCATCTCTTTGGAGTTCTTTTAAGATGGGAGCATCTAAATGTGGTTGTACGCGAAGTCGTACTCGATTGCGTGTGACCTTGCCTGTAAATGGCTCGAGACGCTGTACAAGGCTCTTTTCTTGTGCGGATATATTTTGAGGTGTAGCTTCTGGTGGAGCAGGAAGGTTGTTATTTTCAGAATGTGCCTGCGCGTTGAGTATCATGGCGAACGAGCATGCGATGTATGGGATACATTTTTTCATAATCTTTTCCTCTCATCTATAAAACGCCATTCTAGTGATTTTGTCCTTTTTTTAGCGATTTTTTATCGCAAAATATGTAAAGTTCATCTCAAAAAAACTTCTATTTGCTGAGAGGATGTTGTGATTCAACGATGTTTTGCCTGGATTTTGCTTATCTTTGTGTGTGCAACGAGCTACGCTCAAATTATCGAAATTGCTCATTTTCGTGAGGTGGAGTCTTATATAGATCCTGGAACTCTTGTGATACTGGATATTGACGATACGTTGCTTATCCCTGAACAAATGCTTGGATGTGATGAGTGGTTTATGAGCCGCCTTGCTCAAAAACAAAAAGAGGGGGCTTCTGCAAGCGTAGCCTTGGAGAAAACTTTAGCGGAATGGGAAGCTGTTCGCCATATTACGAAGATGCAATTATGTGAGGCTGGTACGGCAGAGATAGTTGAAAAAATGCAACAAGACTATTACGTGATGGCCTTAACAACACAAGGATTGGCTTTGGCTACGAGAACCTGTATCCAACTCAAAGAAAATGGAATCGATATGTCTCGATCGGCTCCTTCCAGCCAAGATCAGTATCACCTTATTGATGGGCATGGAGTCTTATATAGACAAGGCATCCTCTTTACATCGGGTCAAAAGAAAGGGCGCTCACTCTTTGCTGTCTGCGATACATTGAATTATCGACCAAGTAAAATTGTGTTTGTCAATGATAAAGCCTCACACCTTGCAGATGTTGAGGATGAAGCGGATATTCGCGGAGTCGAGTTTATAGGCCTTCGATATGCCTACTCAGATGCGAGAAAGCAAAAGTATAGCGATGAGATTGCGGATTATCAATTCAGCCATTCATCATTTAAGAAAATAGTGTCTGACGAGGAGGCATGCGCCGCTTTATCAAGACCTTAGCACGGCGATAATATGCTCGCAGTTTGTCTTGCCGCAGGTGCAACCGATAGGGTCTCCTAAAAAGACTGTATACTGCTCATGCGGTTCTAGTTTGTTTGTCACAGCGTAGAGTTTTTCTTTTATTTGTGTGACCGTCCAGTCCTCAAAGTGAAGTTCGGCGTCAGAGACATGTTCTTCTTCTGGGTGATGACTAAGCTCATGGGGAGTGTGTGACTGTTTTTCTCTAACGAGGATGTTATGGATTTGACAGTACATGCATCTACATCCCTCTTCTGATGGGGGCATAGCGAGAAGATCCTCTTCTGGCATCATCTTAGAGAGCATTGCTATTTTGGAAGCGACTTCTTCAGGGATTGGTGGCAGATTCTTATGCTCTGCATTGTGTTGGAGCATAGTCCCTAGTCCATTGATTCCCTGCATGCCTGGCTTAATAGGCAGTGAGAAAATGTGTTCAACAGCAACATGCGGTTTTTGTTTTTTTTGGAGGGTATGAGCCTCTATATAGTTTGTATGTGATTGGAAGATATGTTCGAGAACAGATGGCTCTAGCCCAGGGATGTGTACCGGATTGCCCGTTTGCAGGGTGACTACAAGATCTTTTTCATGCATATGAAGAGAGACTACTTGGTCCCATGTAGCGGAAATATAGGGCGGTATGCTGATGAGGGTGTCAGTGATTTTCATGTTATGCTCCCTGCTTTTTCTATAGTATCTGACAAAGGGAAAGAAATGTCAACTAGATTTAGCAGTTAAAGGTTGTCTCTGCTAATAAGATTGTTTTGCTTTCCTCTTGCTCAAAATGCACTCTTTTTTGTTTTCTAACCATCATAATGACGTTTGAATTTGAGGAGAAATTACTGTGACTGACAAGATTTTTGTATTAGATACGAATGTTTTAGTGCATGATCCCGAGTCGATTTTTAAGTTTCCAAGGCACGAAGTCGTTATCCCCGTTACCGTATTAGAAGAGCTCGATAAATTAAAAAGGCAGCCTGGAGAGCTTGGAAGAAATGCACGCCACGCCATTCGTCTTCTTGAATCAACGAAGGCAATGGGATCGGGGGATCTTCACTCTGGTGTGAAATTAGAGAATGGAGCGCGTATTCGAATTTTGATTGAGATGAAAACAGACTATAACAAGAGTTTTGCTCTTACCGTCAACGACAATCGAATTTTAATGGCCGCCTACTTTCTCTTTGAGCAAGGAGCTCATGTTATTTTTGTGTCGAAAGATTTTGCAGCAAGAGTCAAAGCTTCTGCGATTGGCATTGAAGCACAAGATTATGAAAATCTAAAATGTTCATACGAAGGAATTTCGAAAGGAATACAAAAGCTCGAACTTGATAAATCCTCAATAGATCACTTTTATAAAGATGGATTTTTATCTACTCCAGCAGGAGTGACGCCTCGCTCTAATGAATATTTTATTCTCACTTGTCCTGAACACTCTTCCGCAGTCGCTCGCTACAATATGACCAAAGATGGTTTTGAATCACTCGGCAAGATTCCTGTAAGTTGGGGGATTAAACCACGAAATGTAGAGCAAAAATGCGCTATGGATGCACTCTTGCGTGATGATATCCCACTTGTCACTCTCATTGGGCCTGCGGGAACAGGAAAGACGTTATTGGCTCTCGCATGTGCCTTAAGAAAGGTGTATGATGAAGGGGTCTATAACAAAATTTTAGTATCGCGACCTATCGTCCCCTTGGGGCGAGATATTGGCTATCTACCAGGAACAAAAGATGAAAAATTGAGCAGCTGGATGCAGCCTATATTCGACAATTTGGAGCTGCTTTGCTCATCTTTAAATCGAGACGACACCGACACCATGCAGTGGGTTCTAGAGAGTAAGAAAATAGAAATGGAGGCAGTCACGTATATCAGAGGGCGCTCTCTTCCCAAAATGTTTATCATCATCGATGAAGCACAGAATCTGACGCCACATGAGCTCAAAACTTTTATCTCAAGAGCGGGTGAGAATACAAAAGTGGTGTTAGCAGGAGATCCTACACAAATTGATAATCCTTATTTGGATAAGGATTCAAATGGCCTCACCTATACAGTAGGAAAATTTAATCAACAGCCGCTCTTTTCTCATGTGTTTTTAGAAAAGACAGAAAGATCGCAGCTCGCATCACTTGCTATTGAGTTGATGTAGTATATCTTTCCAATTATGTTGTAAAAGGGAGTGAGTATGAAAAAAATATGGACACTGCTTGTCATGCTTCTTGTATTTGTCAACACAGGTCTTGTTGCAAAAGTGAGACTTCTTACGTTTTGCTACAACAAGCCTCAGTTTATAGAGTGGCAGTACAAAATGCTCAAAGAGTATTTCTTAGATGACTTTGAGTTGATCGTATTCAATGATGCAGTGAGCGCTGAGCTTACTCAAGCCATAGAGAGTACATGTCAGCAGCTTGGAATACAATGTGTTCGATTTGAACAACACTGGCACCAGACACACGCTCTTAATAACTATTTAAAAGGGCATCTCGATAGTGGGCGTGTGTACAGTCATCTTCAATTTAAACCGCCACGAACATTGGCATCTATTTCAGAGCAGCCAAGTGTCAGGCATTGCCATGTTATTCAATATGCATTGGAACAGTATGGATACATGCATGATGATATTGTCGCCATTATGGATGCAGATGCCTTTTTTATAAGACCTTTTAGTGTAAGAAAAGAGCTCTCTTCTACTGATATTGTGGGAATTCAACGTTCAGTACAGGAGAATAATATTGAGTATCTTTGGGTTGTTTTTGCAGCTTTTGACCCGCAAAAGCTACCGAACCTCTATGATTTACGATTTCATGTAGATGTGATTGATGATGTGCTGCATGATTCTGGAGCGCATACGTATCATTATATCAAGAATAATCCAGATGTGCGCGTCAAGAAGTGCGTTGGCCAAACAAGTACAGAAATGTATCGTTGGGAAAGGGCTGATATCCGAAAAATGGGATACACAAAACAAGAAGCATGGCTTATACAAAATTTGCCATGGCCGCAGTCAGTGGAATTTCATATGGGTAAAGCGTTGCTTCATTTTGGAGCAAGCTCTTTTGAGCTAGAAGGAAGTGAGATGAAAGAACAATATGTACAGAGATTTTTAGAAAAACTCCTGATTCATAGAAAATAACAGGAGGAGGCGATGCAGAGATATTCGAGATCGGGAACTGTTGTTGATGTCGTACATAAAAAAATATTTCCAGCTACTGTGCACGTAGATAAGGGGAAAATTGTAGAAATTACAATTGATGTGAAGCCTAAAACAAAAGACTATATCCTTCCTGGTTTTATCGATGCCCATGTACATGTAGAAAGTTCTATGCTCATTCCATCCGAATTTGCAAGATTAGCCACTGTCCATGGTACTGTAGGCTCTGTGTCAGATCCTCATGAAATTGCCAATGTGCTTGGAGTGGAGGGAATCCATTACATGATACGAAACGGCAAACAGGTTCCCTTTCATTTTTGTTTTGGAGCCTCTTCATGTGTGCCAGCGACCTGTTTTGAAACCGCAGGAGCTACTATTACTGCTCAAGACATCGAAAAGTTATTTTCTCAAGATGGACTTCAGTATTTGAGTGAGGTGATGAACTATCCAGGGGTGCTGCACCGTGATCCAGAGGTGATAGAGAAAATTCGTATTGCGCAGGCATATGGAAAGCCCGTCGATGGCCATGCGCCAGATCTTCGAGGAGATGAGGCGAGGCAATACATTGACGCCGGTATATCAACAGATCATGAATGCTTTGAACTTGATGAAGCGCTCGATAAAATTGAATATGGCATGCACATCTTGATACGAGAAGGATCGGCAGCGAAAAACTATGAAGTTCTTCATCCATTAATTGGGCTCTTCCCTGATAAAGTGATGTTTTGCTCTGATGATAAGCATCCACACGAGCTTGTTAAAGGACATATTAATGAGATAGTCAAAAGATCAGTCAGAGATAAAAAATATGATCTGATGGATGTCTTGCGTGCGGCCTCTTATAATCCGATCAAACATTATAAGTTGGATGTGGGCCTTTTACAACAAGGAGATTCGGCAGATTTTATCGTTGTCAACAATCTTGAAGATTTTGATGTGCTCGAAACGTACGTGAATGGGGAGCTTGTAGCCGAAAGAGGAAAGGCTTTGATTCAGAGGGTGAGGGCTACTGCTCCAAACAAGTGGATGACGAAGGAAAAAAAAGCAGCTGACTTTGTGGTGCAAGCAAAATCCACTACTTGCCGTGTCATTTTGGCTGAAGATGGGCAGTTGATTACGCGAAGTAAAAAGGTTGCTACTACTGTTGTGAACAATGAAGTGGTCTGCAATATAGACCAAGACATTTTAAAGCTTACCGTTGTGAACCGCTATCAAGATGTATCACCAGCTGTTGCTTTCATTCAAAATTTTGGCCTCAAAAGGGGAGCATTAGCTTCTTGTATTGCTCATGACTCGCATAATATTATCGCGGTTGGATGCAGCGATGAGGAAATATGTGCTGCTGTGAATGCTTTAGTTCAACATAAAGGAGGCATTGCTGCAGTTGATGGCAGAGAAGTCCGCGTGCTTCCTCTTGATGTGGCAGGAATTATGAGTAACGAAGATGGCTATGTAGTGGCGCGTGAATATGCTGAAATCGATCAGTTCGCCAAAGAGCTTGGGACAAAGCTTAGCGCTCCTTTTATGACACTTTCGTTTATGGCTCTTCTTGTTATTCCCGAGTTAAAGCTAAGTGACAAGGGGCTTTTTGATGGAAAGTTGTTTGCTTTTGTATCTGATACATGATAGGAGGAGATAAGAATGAATCGATTGTTTTGCATCATGATCACTCTTTTTTGTTCTGTGGGAGCGGTAGAAGCTGCTCTTTCACCGCTTTGGCAGTCTGTAGCGGAGATTCAGTCTTTAATAGGACATCCCGATCTTGGGAGTTATCTAGAGAGTGCTGACGCGATTGTATCGCTTACAAGAACAGAAGATGGTTATGAAGTCGTGACCAATAAACATATTCTTCAAGCGCATATCAACTACTTGCCGCAAAAAATGCCAGGTCCTGCCCATTTTACATGGACTTTTTCTATTAGGCCTCTTGCATAATCGAGCAATGCTTCTGCAGTACTATGCGTAGATGTAAGAAGAGTTTGCCTTTGTTGTGCGAGTTGAGGGCAGCTTTTGAATAGAAAGCCGAGCAATTGCTTTAATTTGTTTACACGTGTTCTTGCAGGAGTGTCTGGATGAAGGCTTGCAAGATATGTCGTAAGGTAGCGCTCTATGTCTTCGAGTGTGTAGATCGATTCGTCATGAGAATAGTGAGTCCGTATTTCATGGAAGATGAAGGGGTTGATTAAACTTCCTCGTCCAATCATCAACGCATCGCATCCCGTATTTTGCAGCATATTGATAGCGTCCTCTACTGTGAGAATATCTCCATTGCCAACAACTGGAATATCAAGAAGCGATTTTGCTTCTGCGATGAGATCCCAGCGTGCTGGTGGTCCATATCCGTCTACTTTTGTTCTAGGATGCAATGTAATGTAGTCAACTCCACTTTCTTGTGCAGCAAGGAGATTTTCTCGAAATAGCGAAATATCCTCATATCCGGATCTCATTTTCACAGTCACTGGAATAAATACTGCCCGGCGAACAGCTGCTAATACTTCGTATAAAATGGTTGGATTTTTTAAGAGGCTAGAGCCGGCGCCTCGTCCTGTTACGGTATTGGATGGGCATCCACAGTTGACATCGATTCTGGGAGCGCCTCTTGTGGTAAGCTCTTGAGCCATTGCTGCCATCAGTTCACAATCAGAGCCCATGATTTGTGCAATGAGAGGGATAGGGGCAATTTCATCTGCATCATAGGCTTTACTTAATGATTGTACATGTGCGTTGGAAGGAACTCGAAGAAAATCTCTTACAGCCTCATCAAACCCTCCAATTGAGGCGATTGCTTTTCGAAAAGAGGCGTCACCAACGCCTTCCATCGGAGCAAGTAGAAGAAAAGGGCATCCGTGTGCGTCTTTTGGTAGAAGTGAAGTAGCTGAGTATTTCATGAAAACATTGTATCATATGTGACTGTAATGATATACAAGAGGGTATGAAACCTCCTCGAAATCTCAATCTATCTGGGCGACTTATAAGGCTTTTTGTTGCCGTCATTCTTCTTATTTATGCAAGCTGGTCCGGAAGTTGGATAGCGTTTGCTTTTTCGCTTTTTACATTCTATGAAGCTTACTTTAGCTGGTGCGTTGTATATCATCTTTTTGGAGTCAACTCATGCCCTCTGAAGAGAGGACGAGATCATGACTGATATGTTTATTTATCGAATATAGTCTTGTTCATGTCTTCAGTCTTCAACTTCATGTTTGATTGTTTGGGAGCAAATCCTCGCGATTTGTAAAATTCAACAGCTGTTTCTGTAGGTTCCAAAATTACCGACGTCAATTCATTATCATGTGCAATTTTGCACACATGTTTTAATAAGGCAGTTCCTGCTCCTCTTGAGCCCGTTGTTATAGTTCCGGGATTTCCTACAAGCGAGATGATTTTTATTTTCTTTTTCATGTTCTTACAAATACAAATTCCCTCGATCATGCCGTTAGGTTGTGACACGATATGGACCGTGTATTTGGCGGAGTTCCCTTTGGAAATGGTGCTTAGCATGTCTTTTGTAAGCTCACAAAGTGAATATGTATCATTATGGAATGGATTGTATTCATAATCCGGATTGCTCTCATATACGATATTTTGCCAACAAGACGCTATTTGTCTTATATTTTGCAACTGTTCATTTCCTGGTGTGAATGTAAAAACGCCCCATGTAACGCCGTTTTTTAGAGGTACTTTTGTACAATTTTCGTTCTGAATTATCTTATTTGATAACTCAAGCATTGTTTCTAGATATGGGTGTAGTTGCTCAGGATCGATCAAATCATTTTCAAAATCCTTGGATAAATTTCTTGGGAGGATTTTTTTTCCGTTATTATAAAACGGAATGTGATTGAGCCTTTGTGAAGGGGTATAAGAAGAAAGATTCATAATAACACCAAAGCTTAATTTAATTGATAAATTGTGATATTTTTTTATTTTACAATAAATAGAAATATTAATTCAATCAGTTAACATCAATTAAATAATTAATGTGATCATGTGCTTCTAGTCCTTGGTTTGCCGATTCTATAGATGAAATTTTATTTCTAGAGGAAATCTCTCCCTAGCGAGGAGAGATGATCACTGGCAGTATTTCGAAGAGCCGAAATGTTCCAGAAGAAGAGGGCTCAGGGCGTTGTTCTGGATTGGCGAGAGTGATATCAAATTCTTTGAGAAGGCCTGCAATTGCTAATACTGATTCCATGCGTGCAAAATTGTCTCCTGGACAACGAGAAAATCCATCTACAAATGGGAAAAAATATTTGCGTCGATCGTGTGCTGATATTTCATCGAATCGAGTAGGACGAAAAACCTCGGCGTCTTCACCCCATCTGGAATGCAGGCGATTCAGAATTAAAAGACTAATGAGAACTTGCGTTCCTTTTTGTAGCTTTTCTCCATGAATTTCAATATCTTGTTTAGGTGAACGTGATACTAACCATACAGGAGGGAAAAGACGTATCGCCTCGTAGACTACAGTGTGTAGACGAGAAAGTCCTTTGCCTGAATCATAGTCAGAGTGCCACTCCTCGTTGTTTGGGTTTTCCAGAATAAACTTTTCAACTTCATCGCGTATTTCATGAATGTATTCTGGGTGGCGCATGAGGCCATAAAAAGCGCCTAACATGAGACGTGCTGTCGTCTCATGTCCTCCCAAAACCATCGATATCATCAATTCTATCAATTCTTCTTCTCTTCCTTGCTCATCCATTTCTAGAATTTTGTCTATGAAAAGGTTGTCATGTGTTGTTTTATCTCTATGTTTTTCTACGACACGCTTGATGACAATTTTCATCCACTGATGCACTGTATTACGCTCTTTAATAAACGCATGATAGTTCTCGCCGATTGGGATCAAGATAGGCTCTAAGGCCCCATTGATATATCCTAATACCTTATTTATAGCAGGAGCCAATTCATCAGCAATATCTCTGACATCGACTTGAAGAACTGAGTCACAAAAAGCAAAAAGTCCCATTCTTGAAAGAAGAAGAACTAAATCTACTGGTTTCCCCTTAGCTTCTTTGCTAGCTCGTCGAACCTCATCGATCAGTCCTTGATACATGCAATGAGCCATTTTTTTTAAATGCGAGTGATAAAAGAGTTTGATTGCAACTTGCTTTTGTTCTTTCCAGCGTGATTCTATGCGAGATGTGAATATGCCTTTGCCGAAAAAATAGACAAGTCGATCGTACGATTGTCCTTTCTCAAAGATGTCAGATTTCAAAATTTCCAAAGAGTATTCAGGATGCAGAGAGAGGGTCATAGGGAGATAGCTGAGTCTAAAATGAATCCAAGGCTTGATATTAAAGGGGTCTTGAGAAGATAGCTTATTGAGAATGAATCGCAATATTCCATCCTGTATGATTTGGTCAAATTCTCCGGATAGAATATTTTTTTCTGGACAAGGGTCAGAGTTTTTTAGGAGGCTTTTCCAGAATATGTTTTTTATCTTTGAGGGGCATATTTTTAAGATGGAGTCTCCAAGAAAAAGAGCCCAGCGCAATCCCCAGAACACCTGAGAAGGCTGTGGTTTAGGTGTCGAAGGATCATAGATGGACCAAAATACTCCTGCGTAAGAGACGATATTTTTATGAGATGGATTTTCTTCAATGTCCTGCTGTGTATCGGGTGGTATGATTTCGTTATTGTGCTGTATGTGATACGCAGAGTCAGAATATGGAGAGCATCTTGGTGCGATATTCATGTAGCCACCTTGTTTATTTTAGATTTAAAAACACAAACCAAAAGATGTAACTTTTTTTTGCCAGTTGCTTTATTATGTCGCAAGGTATTTGAATAGTAATTAGGTGATAGAGGGAATTGTTTTCTCTATTTGTGCTTAATTTAGCAAACTTTCATAATCTAATAGAATTAAAAATAGATTTTTTTCAACAAAATAATAACTTGGTGGTTTGTTATGAAAATAAATATTGGAGTAGGTGGTCAGCAACATCAGCTAAAGATGAAGTTTGCAGATATTAAAAAATCAAATAACGGTAACAAGATTATTGCCCTTGTTCAGCAGGCGGTTGATGAAAAAATACTAGAGGGATCCGCAAAATCTATACTAAAAAAAGAAATGCGGGGACTAAAAGATGGTATATGTTTCGGTTATTCAATTCACATCTTGAGTAAAATATTTAATGATCAGAATAATTTAGCTATTCTACAAAATGATGATGTTAAAGAGATGTGTATTCAGCAAGCAGGTCATGGAGTAAGAGCTGCTATTGCGAAAAAAAACTATGAAATGGCTGTTGAAGGTGTTGCTATAAAAGTAGATAGAATCGCTTCTGATGTGCTGAAAAGTAAAAAGAAACTCAAAAATTTTGAAAAGAAAATGGAACAGGCACTAAAGAAAGCAGGGTTTGAGTCACTTTTACGGCAAACATTTTTAGGTGAGGAATGCGCGAAAATCATTACCGACACAGCAAAAAATGCCTGCCCTTCAGAATATAAGGAGAAATTTATCAAGAAGATAGACGAAATCTCTCTTCCAGCAGCCGTGAAGATTTGTGATTCAATTTGTCAGCAACTACAATTGATCGGTATGATGCCATATGAGCACTTAAACAAGAGCAATAATTACAATTCGGAAAAGTCGGAAAGTGTCGTAAAACATCTCAAAGAGTCTTTAAAACAAAATGAGAAAATTGCTCTCCGTTGTGATCAGGAATATAAAGGCGATAGTGATCATGTCTTTGTGATATCGCGAGATAAAGATATATTGCGAATGTATGATCCAAATAGTCCTATCTTAGAGCTTCCGTATAACAAGAAAAGTGTAAAATGCTTAAAGATGTTTATCGGAAATAAAAATAAGCTATTAGATAAAAAGGTTAAAAGATCAACAGTAGAAACGTTTATTCCAAAAGTGTAATCGAAGTTGTAGAGACTCGATATCGTCTTTATCTCGCTTAGGCCGTGTCATCACTAGATGACACGGTGGAACTCTCTTTCACTTATGAGACTCTTTCCAAAACAACATTCAATCCCACTTTTATTTCTTTTTGAGTGTAATTTTTAAAATGGTTGTTTTTGTAGATGGAGCGCCGCTTGATGAGCCAAAACTTTCAATTTTTTTGATGACATCGTATCCTTGAGTGACTTCTCCAAAGATGGTATGTTTCATATGTAGCCAAGGTGTTGCGGCGGTCGTGATAAAAAACTGACTTCCATTTGTGTGAGGTCCTCGATTCGCCATTGCCAAAAGGCCTACTTTATTGAATGCGAGCTCTTTTTTGCACTCATCTTGAAAGGATTTTCCCCATATAGATTCTCCGCCAGCTCCAGTGCCTTGTGGATCGCCTCCTTGGATCATGAAGTTCGGGATGATGCGATGAAAAATAGTATCGTCGTAGTAGTTTGATTTTGCATGCGTCATAAAATTTTCACATGCTTTAGGTGCAATCTCTGGAAACAACGTTACTTCAAATGTTCCAGCAGTTGTTTCAATAGTGAGCACGGGGCTTTCTTTTTTCATGAATGGCCTTTTCCTTTGTATATTATGGGATGTTTTTAACAGTTGTGTGTATAATTTCTACTTGTGTTGAAGGCTTTCCGCTAGGCGAGCCATAACCTTCAATTTTTTGAATGACATCGTAGCCGTGGATTACTTCTCCAAAGATGGTATGTTTCATGTTCAGCCATGGTGTATTGGCCGTTGTAATAAAAAATTGACTTCCATTTGTGTGAGGCCCTCGATTAGCCATCGCTAAAAGACCAGGCTTGTCGAAAGCGTATTCTTTATGACATTCATCTTCGAATGATTTTCCCCATATCGATTCACCACCAGCACCAGTTCCTTGTGGGTCGCCTCCTTGAATCATAAAATGAGGAATAACTCGGTGGAAGATCGTTCCGTCGTAGTACTGTTTATTTGCAAGCGCCATAAAATTTTCACACGCTTTAGGTGCAATGTCTTGGAATAAAATTACTTCAAATGTTCCAGCCGTTGTTTCAATTACAACGCTAGGTCTTTCTTTCTTTATAGATGACTCTTCTAAGTTGTCTGCGTATGCACAAAACGATGCGCAGAATGCTGTGAGGATACATGTCCATTTCAAGAACCACTTCATATATTCTCCTGTATGTTCGAAAAACAGGCTAAGTATAGCATGTCCCAAGAATTGGTTGATATCCTTTCATCATCAGCTGTAGCGATAAAAAAGTAAGGCGCCTGGTGTCTGCAAATTCGATCTTTTGATACAATGGCTGCGCCTTGATACAAGTAGGTATTTATGAAAGATATGCCAAATTGCGTAAAATGTGGTTCTACGTTCACCTATCATGATGGGACTACCTATGTCTGTCCCGACTGTTTCCATGAGTGGACTGAAGAGGCAGTGGTGCCCGAAGAAAATCATGAGGTAGTGGTAAAAGACGCCTATGGGAATATCCTTCGTGATGGAGATAGTGTGTCTATTATCCAGGATATCAAAGTGAAGGGGAGCTCCTCAGTTATCAAGGTAGGTGTGAAGGTGAAGGGTATTCGTATAGTGGATGCCGTGAACGGTCATAATATTGATGCAAAGGTTCCTGGTTTTGGCTCGATGATGCTGAAGTCAGAGATTGTAAAAAAATGTAGTGAATAAAAATTCCTACTCACTCTTTTTCAGACACTATTGCCTTTACAGTATCGAGCGACATTCCCTGTATATTTAACTTCTTGAGGCGCGATGTTTCTCCTGTAAGAATGTGGATATCAGATTTAGGGATTTTGAGAATACGTGCAAGAAAAGCAATGAGATTTTCATTTACTTTGCCTTTTTCAGGCACTCCCTGGATCTTGAGAACAAGGCGATTGTCTTCCCAGCGTAAGATTTCATTTTTCGAAGCATATGGGGTGACTTTGACATCAAGTATCATCTTTATCTCGCAAATGGTATAACGATTTCTGCAGGGAATACAATGAAGCACACAATCAAATATTGGGAATCCTTATTCTGTGACTATATTTCTTTGTACAACAAAGATCATCATGATGCATCTCATGATATAAGTCATTTTCAGCGTGTCTATCGTACAGCGCAGTATATCGCCCATGTTGAGTCAGCACCCATAGATCTATTCGTACTTCTTGCCGCAGCCTACTTTCACGATATTGTATCGCTGCCTAAAGATCATCCAGAGAATACAATGTCTTCTTGTTATGCGGCAATGAAAGCAAAAGAGATCTTGCATCAGCTAGAGTTCCCGAAAGAGAAAATAGACCCTGTGTGTCATGCAATCATGGCACATAGCTTTTCTGCAGGCTTGCACCCAGAAACACAAGAAGCGAAAATAATTCAAGATGCGGATCGAATGGAGGCGCTAGGTGCAATAGGCGCAATGCGTGTTTTTTATGTCTCAGGAAGAATGGGTAGAGCTGCTTTTGATCCAGAGGATCTACATGCTACGAAGCGTCCTTTGGATGATAAGATGTTTGGGGTAGATCATTTTTATGTAAAATTATTTAAGCTTCCGCATCTTTTACAAACAAAAGGAGGGAAATCGCTTGCTCATACACGTGTCGAGTTTCTTCGCTATTTTTTAAGTGAGCTCGATGCCAATGTCAAAGACAAAAAGGGAGGCGCTCTTCTTGTTACAAATGCGTGTCGGCAGGCCGGAAGTCAGGGGCTTCTTTTGTTTGATACCCTCAACCCATTGGCTCGTAGTAGAGAATTACATCCTCATCGTTTTGTGATTGATCAACTTATAGAGGCAAGGGAGAAATTTCCTGTTTTTATTCAGCTATTTCTCAGCCAATTCCAGCAAGAAGTAGAGACATCAGTTGAATCGTGCATAGGCATATCTTGAAAAAATATTTGTAAAATAGATTTTTTTTGATTAGATCTGAAGATTGAAATAGATTCGCTGATAACACTGTAATCAAGGAATGTATAATGAATAACAGTCTGAGAAGCTTTTTTAAGGGGCTTTTACTATGTGCGCTTTCGTTTTTAATGTATGTGCAGAATCTGTCAGCTGTATCTTCGCAGCATCATTCTGTACGTCTTTCTGGGCATGTCCCCACTAAGCCTATAAATAAGGCGCAATTTTTGAAACCGATGGCCGCTGATGAGCATGTTTCGATGACTTTTGTTTTGCCACTACGTAATCAGGTTGAATTAGAGGATCTTGTTAAAAAAATGTATGATCCAACTGATCATGAACACTATGGCAAATACATGACATCGGCAACGTTTATAGAAAGATTTGCTCCGACTCATGAAGATTATCACGCAGTTATGGACTACGCGAAGAAATTAGGTTTTGTTGTTACGGGGACTCATGCCAATAGACTTCTTTTAAATGTGACTGGCAAAGCAGCATCTGTGGAATCTGCTTTTAATCTTCGAATGCAGCACTACAAGCATGCGAATGGACGGCAGTTTTATGCACCTAGCGATAATCCAGAAGTCCCTGCGGCTCTTTCATCTATTATTAGTGGAGTTGTTGGTTTGGATAACCACGCCAAGTGGCATGCGCATCATCGTCGAAAAGAGGGTGTAGTACAGTCGTTGAATGAACAAATGAAATCTATAGAATTTCCATCTGGTCCTGGAGGTGGTTTTGCTCCTCAAGATCTGGTAATTGCATATAATCTTACAGGAGTATCGGCAACTGGTTTAGGACAGGCGATTGCATTGTTCGAATTGGCGAGTTATCAATCGAGTGATATCACTGCATATACAAATCATTTTGGGCTTCCAGCTGCTAATTTACATAATATTTTAGTTGATGGAGGAAGTGGTGAAGGAATCGATGCAGAGGTAACACTGGATATAGAGCTTGCTCTTGCGTTGGCACCAGCTAGTCAAATTTATGTGTATGAAGGTCCAAATACAGCCCAAGGCGTTTTAGATACCTATAATCGAATTGCAACAGATAATATTGCAAAACAGGTGAGTACATCATGGGGTCTTGGCGAAGATCTAGTTAGCGATCGCTATCTTCAAGCAGAAAATGCGATCTTTTTGCAGATGGCAGCGCACGGGCAGACGGTGTATGCGGCAGCAGGCGACAGTGGAGCATATGATGATTACTGGAATAATTCTTCGCAAAAACTTGTAGTCGATGATCCAGCTTCTCAGCCTTACGTGACTGGTGTAGGTGGAACTCGTCTTACAGTTGATCCCAACACAGGAGCTTATCAGAACGAGACAGTATGGAATGAAGGCCTTGGTCAAGGAGCAGGTGGTGGTGGAGTAAGTGATTTTTGGACAATACCGTCATGGCAGACTGGTGTTTCATCATTGTCCTCTACTACAAATCGTAATGTTCCAGATGTGGCACTTAATTCAGATCCTAATACAGGCTATTCGATTTATTTTGATGGCCAGTGGCAGATATATGGCGGTACAAGCTGTGCAGCACCTTTGTGGGCTTCTTTTACAGCTCTTGTCAACCAGGCGCGTGTAGCAAATCAACAATCAACATTAGGTTTTGCAAATCCTCTCTTTTATACAAATGGAATGAGTAATTCTTACGCATCTGACTTCCATGATATTATATCCGGCAATAACTTATATTATACAGCTACTACAAGATATGATAACGCTACAGGTTGGGGCTCTTTTAATGGGGTAAACTTGTTTCAGACGTTAACAAATTCTGTATCTATTCCTATTTCAGTAGCGCCTGCTTTACATATTTCAATGAGTAATGGATCACTGAAGCAAGGGAAAAAAGGGGTGTATCAGATAGTTGTTTCAAATAGTGGAAATAGTGCAACTGCTGGGGCTGTTGCTGTGGTAGTGAATTTTCCAAGTTGGCTCAGCTATAAATCATTTAGTGGTTCTGGATGGAGCTATAATAAGAAGACCAAGACGTTTACACAAAATAATTCCTTGCAGCCGGGACGTAGTTATTCAACATTAAACCCTAACTCCGCCAATCATTACGTAATATTGTGCCAATAACGTTAAGA
>CAZASK010000031.1:0-18746 GCA_964487845.1 uncultured bacterium | reverse complement strand
TTAAAATTGGTGCGACAGTACCTTAGCAATCTTATGTCTTTATTTTTTTGCAATTGCTATAATGGACCGAGTTACTAATACACTTGTCTGTGAGGAATATGAAACGTCATCACATTGTGCCTAATCTTGTGACAGCCTTTAGTCTCTCTTGTGGCTTATTTGTGATTTTTAAAATGAGCATGATCACTCCGGGAACGGTGACATATCAAGATGTTTTGGCGGCTAGCTGTATCTTGATGCTGGCTGCCTTTCTCGATATGATGGATGGCGCTATTGCACGTGCTATGAAAGTAGAAAGTGAGTTTGGTGGAGTCTTCGACTCGATGGCAGATGCGGTGAGTTTTGGAGTAGCGCCTTGCGTTGTTGTTTTAAAAACGCTTTCAGTGGAAAAAGGGACAGTGTTATCTCTGTTCTTGACTATCGCTGCAATGATATATGCAATATCTGGAGTTTTACGGCTCGTGCGATTCAACGTTACAAGGCAGGCGATTAAAGGCGATGTACAAAAGATGGCGGAGGATAAAGCCAATTTTACAGGGCTTCCTATTCCTGGTGCGGCCTCTATTGTGACAGCGACTTCTCTTTTGCTGGCAAGTGATGATCTTAAAGCTTTTTATATATGCGATGAGCATCTCAAAGCGGTTATTGTAGCCGTTGTCTTTTTTGTAATTGGGTATCTGATGGTCTCTCGATGGAAGTTTCCGTCAATAAAGACGTTGCGCATACGGGTCTATTCTTTCCAGATGATTTTGCTGACAACCTCTGTTGCAGCACTTGTCTTGATTGGAGCATTGCATCAGTTTGCCTTTGTTTTTGCCGCTATCTCCTGGGGTTATCTTCTTGTTTCGCTTGTACTTTCGTTCGTGCGCCTGTGCTTTGGTAAGAGAGTTGCTTCCCTCGAAGACTTCGAGCCCGATGATGAGCCGAGATAAATAAAATTACCGAAATGTGCGCAGCATAAGTACTATCTTCCCGTGGATGTGTACATTCTTTTTTTGCGGCATGTATTCACAAATCATGCTGCTACCGCCAGGGGTAGTCATCAAAACAGTTTCTGCTGGTAATGGCGCTGTTGTCGTGTCGATAATGAGGATATCTCCTGTGAGCAATAGCTGATCTGAAAAAGAGTTGTCCTTGATAACAAAGCCATAATACGTAGCGTCGTGAGGCAGTATCGTTTTTGGAAGAAGATGAGAGGAAATAGACGCAAATAACTCAATGCGAGAGCCTAGTGCAAGAGATCCTATGATAGCAATAGTTCGAAAATCGGAAGAACCTATTTCTTCTTTTGCAGTGACAGCATGAGCTCTCCAGCCTCTTGTCTTATTGGCGAGGTATCCTTTTTCTTTCAAAGCATGGATATGTTTATATGCTGATGCGGGAGAAGCAAGCGTAAGTGCCTGTGCAACCTCACGCATTGTTGGGGCATATCCATGCTTTCCTTCGAAAGAGGAGATAAAATCAAGAACTTCTTTTTGTCTTTTTGTTAGCATACATCCAAGTACTTTGATATCGATATACAAGGTAATCGCTGAGCCACGCACTCAGCCACATAATAAGTGCCGCAAGGAGTGTGTCAGAGAAAAAATGACCTCCTTGTAGAATGCGGGCTATAGATAGCAGTCCGCCAAATAAAAGACCAAAGGCAATGCCAAAAAATTGCATTTTTCTACTGTTCGCTCGTTTGCCGACAAAATAGAATGCTAAAAAATAAAACCCTGTCGTTGCATGACCAGAGGGGAATGACTTTGAAGAGTGAGGTGGCCGTGTGGTGGCTGGCATGTAGTAGGGACGAAATGGTTGCGAGCCCCCAAATTGGGTAATTTGTCTCGGGCGCGGTCTTCCCCACCATTCTTTTAAAATAGAGTGGGCAATAAGTCCCGACCCAATGACAAGAGAGAGGCCGATTACCAAGCATGGTCCTCTGAGAGCGGTGAGTTTGCGGTATTTCCACGAGAGAAGAAAGATGATGCCAGAGGCGGCGCAGACGATTTGTGCGGGAAGGCAGCCATAGTCATAGAGATGCTCCAAAAACCGGGTGTATGTCTGATAAGAGGAGTTAGTGTGGGAGATTCCCCAATAGTGTGTATATGCCCATTGAGCTATCTCGAGATCCAAAAATTCAGACCATGGGGTGATGAACACAACAACAAGGATGGGGAAGAACCAGATGGCATATTTACGTAATCGAGTCATAGCTAAGTTGTATACCAAAAATCCAATTATAAGAGTGAATTTTAATCGTAGAGTAGGTATAAATACATTCTTATGATGTATCTTGCCGAAATTCTTTGCCTCGCTATAGGCGCTCTCTTTTTTTTCTTATACTATGATGAGAAGAAGAAGCGCTGCCGTCTTGAAATCAGTCATTCAGCACTCGTTGAACGAGCCTCCAGAATTCCTGAGCTCGAGGCAGAGCTTCGTGCACGCATCGAGGATACGGAGTTTTTGAAAGAGCAAAACGGAACTCTCTCTACGCTTTTACAAGAAGAGCGTAAGCGCACGCAAGAGAAGCTCGATCTTCTGCAAAAGGCAGAAGAACAGATGAAAAACAGCTTCAAAGCCGCCTCTCATGATGCACTGCGAGAGCAGCAAGGAGCCTTTTTTCAACTGGCGAAAGCAACCTTTGATAAATATCAAGCAGGCTTTTCTATAGAAGCACAACAAAAGCAGGCAGCCTTTGATGGGTTGGTCAAGCCGCTGTATGAATCGCTGAGTAAAGTGGATGGCAAGTTGCAGGAGCTAGAAAAAGCACGGCTTACTGCCTATGCTGGAGTATCAGAGCAATTAAAATTGTTAGCCTCCACCCAGACACAGCTACATACTGAAACCTCCAATCTCGTAAAGGCGCTTCGCATGCCTCATGTCCGTGGAAGGTGGGGCGAGCTGCAGCTGAAGCGTGTCGTAGAAATGGCAGGGATGATCGAACACTGCGACTTTATCACGCAGCATGCTGTAGGCGAAGCTCAGGCGCGTCTGCGTCCCGATCTTCTCATAAAACTACCCAATGCGAGATGTATTATCGTAGATGCAAAAGCTCCTTTACAAGCATATCTCGAAGCGATTGAGTCTGTAGAAGAAGCCAAGAAGCATGAAAAAATGACAGATCATGCAAGGCAGCTCAGAAAACACATCACACAGCTTGCAGAAAAGGCTTACTGGGAGCAGGTAGGGCAGACGCCAGAGTTTGTGGTGATGTTTTTGCCAGGAGAAGCCTTTTTTAGTGCAGCTCTTGAATATGATCCTGGGCTTATCGAGTATGGCGTTGATAAAAAAATCATTATCGCAACCCCTACAACACTCATCGCTCTCCTTCGCTCTGTAGCTTACGGCTGGCAAGAGAAGGCGATAGCGGCTCATGCAGAGCATATCTCCGAGCTTGCCAAAGGTTTGTATGATAGGCTTTTGACGATGGTCACCCACTTTAAAAAACTCAAGCGCGCTTTAGACTCGACAAATGAGGCGTACAACGAGGTGATAGGAAGCTTAGAAAGCAGGGTTCTTGTGTCAGCACGACGCTTTAAAGAGTTGAAAGTCGTTGATGGTAAGTCAGACATAGAGCCGCTCCTTCCTGTAGAAAAAGTCACTCGCGATCCACTCTTGCTCTCAGAAGCAGAAATACATTAGACTCCTTTCGAAATTCCATTTGGTTGTTAAAATTGCCATTTTTGGCATCTTTAGCTGCAAATTTTTCGACCATATGCTCACATATTGCTCTCAAAATTTGCAACTAAACCTGCCAAAAATCATCAATTTTTCCAAACAAAGCGAATTTCGAAAGAAGTCTATTCCCAATAAAGAATATTTTCGGTTAACAATAAGTTCTGAAATGAATGGGGATTCGTGCGCCTATGCACATGAAAAAATTGCTCGAAAAGATCGCTCACCTCGAGTTTGTCAATGACCAGATAGCAACAGAGCTGCAGTATGTAGATCGTCTGCTGCGCTCTATCGGCTTTGCTGAGGGGCTAAAAACGGTCAAGTCGGCTGCTAAAGAGTTATACGAAGAAGAGCATCGCAATGAAGAGAGCTCCCCGGACGAGTCAGATAAGATCTAAAATCAAATCTTGCATATTCTCTGGAACTGCTAAGTCGTCATGTAAAAATGCCATTTCGATTTCTTGTTTTTTCAGTTGGAGACGCTGGATGTTTTCTTCGATGCTTTCTTGTGCGATGTAGCGCTTTACAAGGACGGTCCCTGTTCTTCCAATACGGTGTGCTCTTGCGATAGCTTGTGCCTCTTGCGCTCTATTCCACCAGGGATCATAGAGGATGATCGCATCGGCGGCTGTTAGATTGAGTCCAACACCTCCTGCCTTCATCGTCATTAATAAGAGAGAGATATCACTATTTTGAAATTGATCCACAACCTCTTGTCTCTTTATTGTTGTACCATCGAGTACAAGATAGGGCCAGCTGCGTGATGAGGCTTCTTTTTGTATGAGCCTGAGCATTTCAGTAAACTGTGAGAAGACAATGACTTTTTTGCCCTCTTGCCTCAAGGTTTCTAGGTCAGAAAACAGAAGCTCAAACTTGCTAGACGATAGTATGTGATCACAGGCGAGCTGCTCTACTAAGAGGGGATGGCAAATCAGCTGTCTTAGCCTCAATATAGCCTCCAAAATTTCCATACGATGCGCTTGAACACCATCTTGTGATATCTTTGTCACAAGTCCTTGTTTGAGAAAGTGAGCCGTTTTTTTGTACTGTTCAAGCTCATCGTCTTCTAGCTCTACGGCAATCGTCTGCTCAATAAGCGGAGGAAGCTCTTTTGCGACATCCTCTTTTTTTCGCCTGAGTATAAACGGGCGAATCTTCTTTTGTATCGTTCGCAATACTGCAGGGTCGCTATAAGCGTGTAACTCACTTTTTTCTAAAAGCCCTGGTGTAGTTGCTCTGAGCTGGCTAAAGAGCTCTTTAGGGCTATTTTCGATAGGCGTTCCTGTCATGGCGATAGTGCAGGAGCGCTTCAGTTTGTATATCGCCTGAGCGGTGATGCTGGATTCATTTTTGATCATCTGCGCTTCATCGAGGATGCAGGCTGTAAAGTCGTAGCGCAGCAGATCATCGATATCTTGTCGGATCGTTCCATAAGAAGAGATGACAATGCCGCTTATAGGCCACTGATTGGTATTTCTCTCTATTCCATGGTGGCAGTAGATGGGACAATTTGGGAAAAAGCGATCTATTTCGCGCTGCCAGTTGATGAGAAGAGAAGTTGGCGCTACGACAAGAGAAAGAGAGTTTGCTGGCAGAGATGCTAAAAAGGCAATTGCCTGTATGGTTTTCCCAAGTCCCATATCATCGGCGAGGATCCCTCCAAAGCCATTTTTTGCAAGGCTTATAAGCCACTGTACGCCCTCTTGCTGGTAAAATCGCAAAGATCCTGAGAAGCTATTTGGCAACGAGATCTCTGGGATTGAAAGCGCGGCATGAGGGGTGATTTCTTCAAGCAGTCCTATCAATTTCTTCTGGATGGTAGGACGATCTGAGATAAATTCGATAGCATCTAAGAGAGATGGAGATATGGAAGATGTAATCAGGCCTAATGAGCCATCACTCATGGGCATGAGGGGGCATCTGTTTCTGAGAGCGTGTATATAGTCTTGGACTTTTCCATGAGCATTTGAGGTGGAAATATTCGCTTGAATTTCGATGACATCGTGCTTCATCTCATAACTCAGATCGCAGTGTGTAAGAAGTAAAATCGATTTTTTATTTCTATCTTGGAGATGCCATCCTCGCGTGATGAGCGTTTTCAGAGCAGGTACGATTTTTTCTTGGCTGCAGAAATAGCAAGAGGTGCCGACTGGCTTATATTGATAGCCTGCGTCTAGTAGCTGTTGTTCGATGTGGCTGTGTTCATATCTGTTGAATTTTGCGCCATTGCATAGTTCGATATCTGCAAATAGACCTCTTACATCTTGGAGAATAAGTTTTGGTTGAGGGGGGGCGAGCTCTTGCTCTACTGCATTGCATGCAAGTAGAGTGTGCTTCTTCCATTCTCTATACTCTGACCTGGTAAGGTAGCCCTTTTGTAAAATAATGATGTCATCCCAGTCGATTGAGTCATCAAAGAAGAGAATAAAGGGAGCTTTGATCGCGATGTGTGGCTGACATTTGAGAATCGACTGAAAATCGCTTAGGCTATACAGCTCGTTATTGTAAGAAAAAGAGGGGCTGAGGACGACTTCATCACCTTCGATGAGTGCGTCTACATGTACTGTAATTTTCGAAAAAAGATCGAGCACAGCTCGTTTGCCTCCAATATACAAAAGACCTGCTCCAGCAAGCTGTGTGATGAACGAGAGGGTGTGATTGGGGCGCAGTCTAAAAAAATCAAATTTCTTTTTTTGCGCGGAGTATTTTTTTTCTTCTGCTATCAGCTGTTTAACCAGCGGATGAGGGTGGTTTTCATCGACTGTATGGGTAGCTTTTGTAGTGTCATCCATGAGTGTAAGCGTGCAGACACCTTCTTGCTGAGAGCGAACAATATCAAGACAAAATTGCATGCGCTTTATCCAGGTGACTTCGGGGTATATAAGTATGCAGTATATCTATTTTCTGAAAATTTTAAATGTTAAACTAAGTTTAAAATTTTTTATTTTCATTATACTATACCCGTTGTTTGAGGGCTTTTTTGCACCAACAAGGGCCTTGTTGCATAATATAGCTTCAACCACAAATGTTAATACTTCTATTAACCGTTGCATGAGCAGAGCGGAGTGACTTCGAAAGGTGAGGTGGTTGTGTGGTGGCGGGCATCTAGTAGGGGCGAAATAGTTGCGAGCCTGCAAAAAGAAAAAGTCTAGACAGCAATCCGAAATCTGAAGGAAAATTGATGACACGCTCAAGATAAAATTTTCTATTGTATGAGGAGTATGCATGCGTAAATCACGCTGGTGGAATCGATATTCGACCTGGCAAGAAGCAGAGCGCAAGTGGGATGAGCAAGCAGCGCATGCGAGAAGCGAGCATCCCATCAAACAGCTCGGTGTAACGCCTTCAATGCCTGGCATAACGAAGGATACAGCCACCAACCTGAAGTGGAAAAGCTTACGGTGGATGATCACCCATGATGAGGGTGGAAAAGTATTTCGACATATCATGAAACGTCCTTTTACGCATCTTGTACGTTATCTTCGCTCACTACTTGGTAAAAAACCATATGTGAGAGAAGGAGACTTTTATTACTATGGGATCACATCAGAGGATGGCTGCAAGGAATTGCTCACAAAAGAAAATAGTATCTTCCTCGTAGGGTTTTCTTATTGTGAAAAGCCTTTTGAATGTCCGTCTGGGAGATTCAGCGATGAGTGTATCCATGATGAGCAACATTCTGTGTGCCGCCAATGTTCGATCGGCAAAGCGATCCATACACTCCCAGAAACACGAACAGAGGTGATCATCATCCCTACCATTCATTATGTGGGAAGAAAAATCTTTGAAGCAATAGAAGCTCATCCCGGTAAGGAGATTGTATTTCTCATCACCGCATGCGAGATGACATTAGAGATGTTTGGTGACTACGGCAACATGGCAGGAGTGAAGGGGATAGGAGTTCGCCTTGATGGCCGTATCTGTAATACGATGAAAGCGTTCGAGCTGTCTGAAAGGGGTATAAAGCCAGGGCTTACTTGTGTTCTGTCTGAGACGAAGAGACGCATTTTCGATCTTTTCGCCTTCTGGCGAGACCATATACAGCAGACACAGTCGCCACAGTGAGGAGCGGAGTGTCGCCCCATTTTTGATAGAGAGTGCTATAGGTGTAGCTGGATACATGGGCGACAGCGCAGCTGATTCCAGGAATAGAAGGAATTTCTGTGATAGTTCGTCCCAGGCTGTCTATTGCGCATGACACTCCATAGTTGCAAGCGCGAATAAGAGGTACGCCATTCTCACAGGTTCTCGGTCGCGCATGTTCGAGATGCTGGCGGGCAAGGGAGGAGTCAGGGAACCAGCCATCGTTGGTAAGGTTGACGAGCAGGGTTGCCCCCTTTGCATTGTGACGCATGATAGTACAAAACGTTTCTTCATAGCAAATCGAAGGGGAGAGAACTCCTTTCGAAAATGAATAGAGTGATGGGCCTAAACCTTGTAGCCATGAATCATAGAGGCCATACTCTTCAGCGAGGGGTTTGATCCAAGCGCAGGGAATATATTCTCCAAGAGGAACCAGCACCTGCTTATGATATGCAAGATCATTATCTGTAGAAAAAACAAATGCTGAATTAGTTGATTGATATCTTTTTAAAAGAGGATTATACACCTCTCCTTCTAAACCCATGACGACAGTAGCATGAAAGCGGCGAGCAATTTTTTGAGCAATTTCCTGAGTGGAGTGAGAATATTGGTGGATGAGATGAGGGTGGGTTTCGCCAAAAAGCTCTGCAAAAAAAACGTTTGAAAAAATAGGCCTTGTGGCAGGAATGGGGATGGTGACCTCAGGAAATACGATGAGGTCGATCTTTTGCTTTTCGTAGGGAGAAAGCGCAGCCGTAAGTTCATTCCACAGGTAATGAGCCTCATCGACTGGGTTTTTTCTAGGCGCCGCAGAGATGCTTGCAAGCTCTTCTGGTAGTTTCTGAATGTCTACAAGAAGCGCTGCAATCGGAGGGTGAAGGGCATCATGAGCGGTCATCTTCTCTTTATGATACGAGAGAAGAGTTGTGCCGCAGAAAAATGGAATGCTAGCGCATGCTAACCACAGCGATAGAGCTTGCGCTGTTTTGCAGGAGAGCATTCTTGAAAATAGGGTGTTGGTAAGCATCACCCAAAAGCTAAGGCCATATATGCCAAAAAACTGTGCGCACAAAAGCGCGTGTGTGCTCCATGTCAGGGTGAGGCCCATCGGATTAAAGGTGTATCCAGAGAGGAGAAAAAGGCGACTCCATTCAAATAATGTCCAAAGAGCTGGTAGTATAAAAAGAGATAACTTCGATGTATGATCTTTTTTTGAAGAAAACAGGCAGATAATCCCAAATTGTAAGCCTAATAGACAGCTCAGTAAGGCAAGGGCAATCCAGATGTAGAAATAGGGTTGAGAAACAAACCACCGCAGTTGAATAAAAGAGATAACCGCATACCAAGCAGTGCCGTACCAAAATCTTTTTTTCGCCGGGTAGGCAGAGAGAGCAAAGAAGAAGAGGCCGACACCTATGATGCTTGCCAAAAAGCTCAGTGGAGCAGACATTGCAGGCTGCCCGAAGGCGGTGATCAAAAGTGAGCTTATAACAAGAACAATATTCATGCCTCTATGATCTCAAAAAAGCGATTAACCTTCTAGAACTGAGTAACTACATATTCAAGAAATAGCTTTTCCGCTACACTCTTTGGTCTATGAACCCATTTCGTAAAACACACCTTTTAAAGCTTCTCGCGTTGTATGATCAGGAGAGCTGTCCTCTTGATCTTTTTATGAGTCTCTATTTTCGAGCTCATAAAGCAATAGGATCGAAAGATCGCGCATTCATCAGCGAGACCGTCTATAGCCTTATTCGTTGGATCGGATTACTTGACTATCTGCTGAAGCAGCAACCGAAGAGCTGCAGCTGGGAAAATAGAGTTCAGCTCTTTTTTGAAAAGCCTCTTGAAAGCTATGTGGCAAATGCAGATATCCCTCCTCATATTCAAGTGAGCTTTCCTGAGGATCTGTTTATACGAATAGGGTCCGATAAGGCGTTAGCGCTTGCCTTGAATGAGCGAGCTCCCACCACTGTGCGCGTCAACACCTTAAAAATATCGAGAGACGCGCTTTTAAAGAAGTGGACGGAGGCAGGGTATAACGTGCTTGCTTGCACACAGTCTCCATGTGGGATTGTGTTTCAGCAGAAAATAAATTTTTTCTCGTTAGAGGAGTTTACGCAAGGCTACTTTGAAGTGCAAGATGAGGCGTCGCAATGTGCAGCGCTCCTCGTCAAGGCAAAGCCCGGCGATGAAATATTGGACTTTTGCTCGGGATCAGGAGGCAAGGCTCTGGCTATTGCCCCGCAACTTCAAGGAAAAGGACAAATTCATTTGCATGATATTCGAAAAAGCGCTCTTATACAGGCTAAAAAACGGCTGAAAAGAGCGGGAATTCAAAATGGACAATGTCTTCACGCCTCAGAGGAAAAAAAACTCAAATTACTTGAAGGACGCATGAATTGGGTCTTTGTGGATGCCCCCTGCTCAGGAACAGGAACGCTCCGTAGAAATCCTGATATGAAGTGGAAATATTCAGACGCGATGGTAGAGAGGTTAGTGCAGGAGCAAAGGGCCATTTTTAAAGAAGCTCTTCGCTACCTTACTCCAAAAGGGAAAATTGTGTATGCAACCTGTAGTATTTTAGCAGAAGAAAATGAGCAGCAGGTGGAATATTTTTTAAAACACTATCCAGTAGAGTGCTCGGGAGAGTCGTTAAAGACTGTGCCTGCAAAAGGTGGTCCAGATGGCTTCTTCGCGTGTGTGTTTCAGCTAGCAAATGTACAAAACAAGGTGTAGACGAAGGCAGGGCTGTATGAAATATTATCTTTTCATTTTTATGTGTCTTATGACAGCGTCGATGCATGCAGCACCCGTGCAAAGACATATCGTCGTCAACAACCGCGTTATAACGACTATCAACGCTCATCCGATTTCTTTAATCGATGTCATGAAAAAAATGGATTTGATGTTTTATCGAGAGCATCCAGAACATCTTCACTCAGTCCAAGCTCGTTTGCAATTTTATAAGCTCAATTGGAAAGAAGTTCTGCAGAATATGATTGATAGAGAGCTTGTGATGCAAGATGCTGAAGAGCAGCATATGGTGGTTTCTCCAGGCGATGTCAGAGAAGAGATAGAAGAAATTTTTGGACCCGATGTTCTCATGAATCTAGAAGAAGCAGGGCTGACATATGAAGATGCTCTCAAGATGATTCGAGAAGATATCATTATTCGAAGAATGTTAACGTATGCTGTGAATTTCAAGGCGATGAAAAAGATTACTCCAGAGATGGTTGTTGCAGCATATAACCATGACAAAGAAACCAAATATCAGGAGATGTGGACATTTCGTATTCTCTCTATAAAGCATACCGATATACAAAAAGCACAGCAGTTTGCTCAAGAAGCTGTCGCTTCTTTGTATGGTGATTCAGTCGCAATCGAAGAGCTGCCACAGCATCTTACCGAAGCTGGAGTTTTGAATGATGAAATCACATTCACCGTGTCGCAGAGCTTTACTCAAAAGAAAAACGAATTCGCGCCTCAGGTCTATGCGCAGTTGGCACAGCTTACAGAAGGGCGCTGCTCTGATCCAGTAGTACAAAAAAATGGAGTAAGACTCTACTTTTTAGAAAAAAAAGAGCAAACCATTCCTCCTCTTTTTCATGAGGTAGAAGAGTCTATTCGAGAAGCTCTTGTTCAAGAAGCTGTTGCCAAAGAAAGCGAGCGATATTTTACTCATCTCAGAAAGCATTATGATGTTAGTGCAAGCGATATTTTAGCAACGCTTCCAGATACCTTTACCCCATTTGAGCTCAAGTAATGGCTTTATATAGACCTTCAGAGTTGATGTCGTTTTTGAATACACTTGGTGTGTCACCAAAAAAAACGCTTTCACAAAATTTTTTAATCGACGGCAATATCGTAAAAAAGATTTTGCAGCTTGCTAAGCCTGAACCTAATTGTCCTATTATTGAAATAGGACCAGGTCCTGGAGTGCTCACTGAGCAGCTTCTTGAGATGGGCTGTAGTGTGATTGCTATTGAGAAGGATAATGTGTTTGCACATGCTCTTTTGCGCCTGCAAGAAAAGGGAGGCAAGCTACAGGTCATAGAAGCGGATGTTCTTCAGGTAAACTTTGATGCGCTCATTGAGAAAAAGGCGATAGTCATCGCCAATATTCCTTATCATATCACCTCAGAAATCATCGAGAAAATCCTGTTTTGTGAAAAACTTGCACATGCCACGTTGCTAGTGCAGGAAGATGTGGCGGAAAGGGTGATTGCAAAGCCTTGTGATGATCAATATGATCGTCTGTCGCTTCTCACCAGTTATTTTTCAGAGCCTCATTTTGGCTTTCATGTAAAGAAGAGCTGCTTTTATCCTGCTCCTAAGGTAGGCTCTGCAGTGGTACACTTCGATATAAAAAAAAGACATCCTGCCCGTAATGAAGCTCTTTTACTAAGGCTGATGACTACTTGTTTTTCTCAAAGAAGAAAGATGATGAAGGGAGTGCTTCGAGAAGAATATGGTGACGACAAGCTGGCATACGCCTTTGAGGGGATGAATCCGAACAGTAGACCAGATCAGCTTTCGTATGTAGAGTGGGTAGAATTCGCTGATAAGTTAGCGAGCGTATAGTCGGTATGATCTATGGAAAATATAACATCTCATGCGCTAGCAGGTGATTGGTTATCAGATAGATCGCGTACTATTCCTGCTATCGGACTTGTTGACTGTAACAATTTCTTCGTTTCGTGTGAGCGCTTATTTCAACCGAAGCTATGCAATAAACCAGTCGTTGTTCTCTCTAA
Source organism: uncultured bacterium (assembly GCA_964487845.1). Classification (GTDB taxonomy): domain Bacteria; phylum Chlamydiota; class Chlamydiia; order Chlamydiales; family FEN-1388; genus CAZASK01. The sequence goes on along the minus strand of CAZASK010000031.1, from coordinate 6,246 downwards.
TCAAAATGGTGTTGTCGTCGCCCGTTCTCAAGAGGCTAAATCTCTTGGTGTGCCCATGGGAGCAATTGCCTTCGAGTGGAATCCATTTTTCAAAAAGCATAATGTCATCTGTGTGCATAGCTCTTTTGCACGATATTCAGAAATATCACAGCAGGTAATGGAGCTTTTGAAATCGGAGCTGTTTTGTGTCGAAGTCTACTCCATAGATGAAGCATTTTTTACCATTGATCAGCTAGAAGATGGCTACGGAGTGTGTGTGCATCTCAGAGAGAAGATTATGGAAAAGACAAAAATTCCTGTCTCTGTAGGACTTTCCTGGACAAAGACATTGGCAAAGATCGCGACCCACATCGCCAAAAGTGGATCTACAGGCGTGCACTGTCTTCTTGAAAATATCCCAGCTGTATTAGAGACAATAGCTGTTGAAGATGTGTGGGGCATAGGCAACCGCATAGCGGCGACTTTGAGACGAGATGGTATATATACAGCATATGCACTAGCGCAGCAAGAAGATAGCTATCTTCAGAAAAAATTGAGCGTGGTAGGAGTGCGGCTTGCCTATGAGCTACGAGGGCAGCCAGTATCTCGATTGCACGAAGAACGCAGTAAAAAAAAGTCGATAAGCACTGCGAGGGTATTTCCTCATCCACTTTACGACTATCTTTCTATTGCGCAGGTGCTTTCACAATATGTTGAAGAGGTGACAGAAGAGATGCGCAGTCAATCTTCCAAAGCATCAGCTATTACGATATCGCTTCAAAAAAGCGATTTCGAGCAGTCGCAGCTCTCTTATACATTTCCGCAGCCTACCCATTTTACTCCCGATTGCATTACAGCTGCAAAAAACATGTTGAGCTTACTTTTTTGCCAAGGAGAGCGTTATAGAAAAGTAGGAGTGGTGCTTCATGGATTCGTGCCTGCAGGATCTGTAGCCTATGACCTCTTTTGCCATCAAACTTCTCGACAGATAAAAGAAGATGCGATTAGCATGTTCGTCGATAAGTGTAATAGTGAGCGAGGAAAGCGAATTATGCGCTTTGGAGCTTCTTTGCCAAATGTATAATAAATCAGAGGAAATATGCAACATATTGGGAATTTTTTTGGAAATATTGGGAAAGCCTTTGTAGAAGGAGTTGATAAAGTTATTGGAGTTATTGCGAGCACTGGATCTAGCCAAACCTATGGCTATAGTAAAATCGTAAAGATGAACAAACAAATTTGTCAGACAGAGCAAGAAATACAAAAAATCACAACGCAAATCGAAAAATTACGGCAGCCACTGCAATCCGAAGGTAATGAAAATACAGCCCTCAAGACAATTTCTTCTGAAAATGTATCTGAGATTCAAGAGCTTGAAAGGATGAAAGACATTGCCCAGAAAAAACTACAAGTACAGCAAGAGTCACGAGAGCTAGGGAAAAAAGCGATGACTCCATTTATTGGAGCCTCATTGGTTGCACAGGATAGGGGGTATAAATCAGAAGGATGTGGCTTTCTGAGTGTGATGATAGAAGAATCTTTACCGAGTGAACCGATAGCATCGACCATTTTATTCCCAGGACAAGAGGTAGGTTGGAATAGTGGGCTTTGGAATGTAATACATGGTCAGAGAGTGATTTTACCGGTAAGCAATGGAAATCGTGAGATTGAAGGCGTGTGGGTGTTGGGGGAAGGTTGTAAAGAGACAGATCGTACAGTGGTGCTGTATCATGGTAATGGTATGACACTCTATGATATGTATAACTATGCCTATAAATATCACAAAGCTGGATTTAATGTGCTCGCGACTACATTGGGCGGCAAGCAATACCAGCAGATTCAAGAGTGTAAAAACAATCAAGAGATCTCTACTTCGGAGCTTACGATGTATGCCGATGTAGATGCAGAGATGAAGTGGTTGGAGTCTAAGGGCGTAAAAGAAGTGGGCGTTCATGGCTTGTCAATCGGCGGCGCCAAGGCTTTTCAGGCAGCGAAAAAATATGGTGCAGAAAACAACAATCCAACAATAAAAGTAAAGTTTATTGTCGCAGATCAGACGTTTACAACAGCTGGCGCTGTATCTTCAAATGTGGGAGATAAAATAGCGGGATTAGGGGATATTGGAAGGCTGATAGGACAATCTGCTGTGCCACGTGGCGAAACTGATGGGTACAATATGAGCGATGGATTGAATAATCTGGTAAAAGCAGAGTCTTTACAAAAAAGTGATGTTGAGCTCTTTTGTATAGAAGCAAGCGAAGATATTCTCATGGGAAAAAATGAGGGAAATTTCGCTTTAGATCTTTTTAAAATGCGCTATCCTCTCACGCATCAAGAATTATTTGATACGAATTATCTGGTCGTTCAAGGACCGCATTGTGCATTTGCTAATAGCACAGATTTTGAGAAAATCATGTTATTTGCGAATAAAATCTGTCCGAATAATAAATAATTGTAGCACACCTTCATGCACACTATCAGTATCTTGCTGGTAGTGTCAGTTATCAGAAGTTTTCTATTACTTGACTTCCCATACGAAAAAAGATACAAGAAGGGTGATTTGAAAGAGGACTGATGGACAAGATAAGCCAGCTCGATAGCTCGTATGAAGAGTTTATAAAACATCTGAATCAATATGTTCCTGATGGTATTCAAGATGTGAACCTAACATTTCTCAGTCGCTTGCATCTTCTTCATGAAGAGCAAGCTCACACATCTGCACGGCTTACTCGATTTTTCCATGTGGTAGAGACAAAAGACAAGGTTACATTATTTAATGACCAGTTTGTGGTGTGGATTGTCCCAGAAAGGAATCAAGAAGAGTCTGTGACGCTTGTACTCCTCGGAATTGCTCATCCCTCACAAGCTGACTGTAAGGAGGGACCATCCATTCACCTTGAAACAGCTTTTATGGCAGCAGGAGTATATAACACATCGCGCACAGTCCTCCGTGTCATAGAAAAGCTACTCGCAGATATTCAAGAAAATGAAGAGCTCATCTCTCGACTAGAGAAGACTCGCTAACAACGAAAAATGCTACCATCAAAAATAAGCTCATTGTAGGATACTTCTCTCACAAGGATTGTCATGGCTGAATTTTTTGCAAAGAGTATCGGAGCTCTCTTTTGTTTTTTCTTTGTATGCTCTTCCCTCCATGGAGCACCCTTCCCTATTCCGATTCAATCTGAAAGTGCTATTGTCATCAACGGCAGGACAGGAAAGGTGATTTATGAGAAAAATGCGCATCATAAATACTACCCAGCTAGTATCACAAAAATAGCAACTGCTATTTACATGATCGAAAAATATCCTCAAGATATGCAAAAAATGCTCACAGCATCCCAAGAAGCGTTAGGCTGGGTGTCGGAGACTGAAAAAGCGCGCGATAACTACAATCGCTATCCATCTCATTGGATGGAAACGGGAGCGTCACATATCGGATTAAAACGAGGGGAATCTCTCTCAGTTCTGGATCTTTTGTATGGGTTGATGCTCGCATCTGGAGATGATGCTGCAAATGTGTTAGCAGAATATGCAGGTGGAGGGTCCATCCCGCAGTTTGTGAAAAATCTCAATAGCTATCTGCAGCAGCTTGGCTGTTCCAATACTTACTTTGTCAATCCTCATGGATTACATCATCCGCACCATACGACGACATGTGCCGATATTGCAAATTTAGCGAGGCATGCGATGAAAAATGAGCTCTTTCGCGAGATTGTGAAGACAGTGCGCTATGAACGTCCTCAGACAAATATGCAACAAAAGACAATGTTTGCTCAGACGAATAAGTTGATCTGCCCCGGTTCTCCTTACTATTATAAATATGCAGTCGGCATAAAAACAGGCTATATATCGAAGGCAAAGCACACTCTGACGTGTGCTGCTGAAAAAGACGGGCGATTACTGATTGCCGTCTATATGCGCTGTCCAGAAAGGGGGATTAAGTTTCAGGAGGCAAAAGTTGTATTTGAGGAAGCGTTTAAGCAAAAGCCAGTAGAAAAGGTGGTTCTCGCCGCAGGGGATCAATCATTTTCCCGAAGGGTACCGGGGGCGTTTCACAGCTTGAAGACAAAGCTACAAAAGCCACTTATACTGCGTTATTTTCCGCAGGAGATGCCAGAAATTCGCTGCCAGTTACAGTGGGATCCAGTGCAGCTGCCTATTGCTGCAGGAAGCAAAGTGGGTGAGGTGATGCTACTTGTAGATGGTATCTATGCGGAAAAAATACCACTCTATGCCAGCTGTGATGTAGAGCAAAGCGTTGCGATCACAATGTGCAACGCTTTGCTCTCTAAACCAGTCATCATCACCATATTGCTGCTTTTTGCTATCTTTCTCTTTGTATGGGCCAAGAGGCTACGCTAGCTTAGCCTCTTCAACGCTGAGCGAACGACTTCTTTTCGCTCAAATAGCTTTCCAGGTACTTGCAGAATCCCGTCGTACCACAATTTGTTGCGCATGAGTGACAACTCTTGGCCACAGATGCCCGTGAATGCAATTCGCACAATGCGTGCTACTGTTTCTGATACATGGTCATTAAGCCACTTAAAACTTCTTAGTACAAAATTCACAGGAAATGGAGTGGCCACATCAAAAATCGACATTTCAAATAGTCGTGGGAGGTTCGCTTTTCCAAATACAGTATCGAGTGTCTGTTGTACCCAGGCAGCACAGTTATCTCCTTGATGTTGAAATAGCATCTTTCTATCCTGAGCAGCTTTTAGATCGACCTTGAGGGTATCCATTAGGGAGTGGAACTGTTTTGATGATAATTCTTTTGGAATCGTGCAACGCTCTCTATGTAAATAAAATTCATTTTCGTCGATTACAGACATGGTAGCTTCCGCTGTCTGGCAAGTAAAGGCTAGCTTTTCTAACGTTGTTTGAGGGTATGAGGGGACATACTTTCCAATCGCATGGGTAGTGAATGTCCCATCGGCTTGTGGAATGAAAACAGTAATCCAAGCATGATTGCCTTCCGCTGAATTTTTTACCTTACTGCGTGTGGCATTTACAAGAAGTAAGCTGTGATGTTGTGTGATGTCTATACCATAACGTTCTTGAATTTGCTGCGGTGTCAATCTTTCAAGAGCGGGAAGATCTTTCCACCATTCGCTTTTTTCGAAGTCGAGCGGGCATTTGGATGGGTTATACACTCCTACCCCTTCTTCTGTATATTCGAGATTGCCCATTTTGACCTTGTTTTTCTCTTCAAATTCTCGAAAGATAGTGTCTACTGTCATATATGAAGGAATAGTTGGATGGCTATTGTTATATAAGGCAATAGGCTTCGACAAATCGCGTAGAGATTTATATGTTGACTGTGCACGAGTGTGGTCTTTTATCACCTTCATGCGCATACGTACGTCTTTTACAATTTGTCCATCTGGAAGTATTTTCTCGCAAAAAATAAGCCCAGGCGTATGAACTATGCGATTGATCCTCTTGTTGAGAAATGAGTGAGTGAGGCGTTTTGCAAGTTGTGGAAACTGCACTGCTATATGAACAACATCAGGGCAGCTATCAGATGAGCTGTTAAACACAAATTTGAAGAAATGCTTGCGATAGACTTCATCGTTTTGAAGAAGTGGGATAAGGCCCTTATATTGAAGGATAGTATCTAATTTCTTCTTGTCTTCAGAAGAGATGTTATGAGGTAAGCTTGGAAATTGAACTCCTTTCCAGTCAGTGAGCGTGTTGTAGAGCCAGATACGATCAGCTTCTAGGATCTGTTCTTTATCATCCGGAGGCACACAGTTACTGCGAGTCTGTAATGCATAGGCATGTCTTTCCAATTTCAGAATTTTTGTTTTATTTGCATTCGATCTACCATGCTGTAATCGAGCTTTGACAGCATGGACTGCCTCTTGAATGTCTTGCTCTGAGACATCTCGATCTGCATACAGGCCTTTTGTTATGTAAAGAGGAGATATTTCATGTGTTTTTACATATCTTTTTACAAAAGAGGCAAGTTCGAGGTTGTCTTGATTTTCTAACCCAAATATCCAGCGAAATATCTGCGCAATTTTGGACCGTCTCTGCCATGTGCCCTCTTGTCTATCAATCGATATGGAAGCACCTTCTTTTACAGCTTGCAATAGAGAACTAAAACGGCAATTAGTTGTATTCATTTATTTTCCCGATTATAAATATATTAATTTGCTATTATTCTATCATTTTTTCAATAAATAATTAACTTTTATTTTTCCTCTATGTCGCACCAATTTTAAAATTTCCGCTTTTTACCAAGTTTAAAATTTCCTCTTT
>CAZASK010000030.1:0-20030 GCA_964487845.1 uncultured bacterium | reverse complement strand
ATCTAAGCTTGACGTGGCTTGACGCGCTAGGAATCTTCTGGCGGGAATTGCTGACCATCCATTACATCTGATATGCATCAGTGTATGACAGAACGATCAAAGCTTGTTGGAGTACGAAATTCTATTTCACTCCCTGTAACGTCCCCTGAAATCATGAATAAGCGTTTGGGGCCTGAAATCACTAAAGGCAATATAGCAAAAATTTACGAAGTGCGAGGTACAGATTCACAGCAAGCTAGAATTTTCAAGATTATTCATGAGAATTTGTTTAAAAATGGTGATGAAATTCGAATTTCCGAAATCGCTAGCGGTATCGGGATTGCTCCAAAATTTCATCAGGCTTTTTTATGTGAATCACGCGATGAAAACTATATAGTAATTGAGATGGATAATGCAGGAAAGTCTTTGGGCAAATTAATGGAAGATCTTGCTGACGAGAACATAAGCAACAAAAGAAATGAGATTGAACAAAAGATTTCTACTGAACATGAAACCAAAATCGAAAAAAAATTAGATGAAGAGGAAACAACTACTCACAACAATGATCAAGCTCATGTGGTTTCTCATACTATGTCTGAAAAAGAGCTCATGAAACAAAAACACTTAGAGCTAATAAAACAACTAATGAAGAACGATCCAGTTAAGATTACAATTATTCCGCAAAAAGAGACGGCATCAACCGCAACGGCTGTTGAAAAATTATTTGGCAATCAAGAAACCTTTTACTACTCTTTATTTAGCAAAATCCAGCAACTAGCAAAGCATAATATTTCTTGGGGAGATAGCCACGTAGGCAATATCATACCTGTGTTCTCTAAAGAAGAAACATCAACTTCTTGCAACAATACTAATAATAGCAAAAAGAGAACACGAGAAGATGCACCGAAATGCGAAGATATGTTGTTAATTGACTTCGATTTAGCAGAGTTGTGTAAAGACGAACAGTCGGCGCTGAAAATATCCATGAACTCGTTGTATAACAAGCTACATCTTAATGACTTTAGGCATTTACCTAATCTCAGCGAAAAAAGCAAGCAGCTGATACAAACATTGTCGAATCTAGAGACTTTTTAAGGAAATTTCGGCATGGTTCAAAAGGGGCTGAAAATGGGTAACACAAAACGATCAGGAGCCTACCCACATTGAAGACAAGTAAATGTTCACCTCCCAAAGAAGGAGAGAGGTGAACATTTGCTAGGATAGTTCTCATAGATTTACTATCAAGCAGTTTTTAAACTAGTTTACTTGTTATTTCGCAGTATAGTAATTTTCTTGTTCTGGAAATTTATTTCTAGTTTCTTGTTAAAAACTACTGATCGGTAAAAATCACTGCCCGTCATGTTTTTTTCCTGCACAGTGAGCGTACGTGGCCCAAAAACAGTATCGTCTTTACTCAGTGAAATCGTAGGCTGCAAGGTGTTTTTCTTTTCTATCAAACTGCGACGCTTTTCATTGATTCGTTGAAGAAAATTATCCAGATTTTTTCTATTTTCCGTAAGGTGAATAATTTCCAGGTCAATAAAAGACTTCTGAGGAAAATTAGCAATTGTCATAAATGGATACGTCCTCTGAGGAAGGGTCGGAATCACTCGCTCTGCAGTTGCAAGCACATACACTTGTCTTGTGGCACGGTTATGTAAATTATCTAGTGTTTCCAATTGACATTTTTTATCCGAAACTACATCTAACCTACGTAACTCCTCTTCCCAATCTTGCATTTGCTTGCCTAATGGAAATTTTGATTCACTGTAATTCATTAATGCTGCAAGACGTCTTCTTGCTTGTATTAATTCTTGATTTACTTGATCGCGTATATTATTAAAATTCTTCCAACATGTGTCATTTATCAGCATATCATTCCCGACTTGAGAGAAAGTCTCTCCATTCTCATGTTTTTGACTATTTACAATCTGTGCATAGCTGTTTAGGTAGTCTTGAGTTTTTTGATTCGTATAGTCGATCTTTTCATATGAACAAGAAAGCGACTCATTACTGCAACGAAGTTTCGAGAGTAAATCAACTCGCTGGGCCAAATTATAAGTAATCATTGCTAACTTGCTTTTTGATTCAAACTCGGAGTTCTGCAAGTGAATACGCTCTTGCTCTAATCTGTCTTGAAATTTTGTAAAGTACATATTGACTTCATTGAGCGGCAAAGAATTATTCATTCAGAAATTCCTATTTTTTCGTTAAAAAGAAGAGGAATTCTATCCGCAAAATGAAATTACATCAACTAAATATAACTTGGCATTTTTATTTACTCACATATACTAACCACTCTTATGTGAATGAAAAATCTGAGCACCTTTCTAATCATCTGTAATAAGAGCATAAGGAACTGCCGTAATGGCAAACAAGGCGCTTGCTATATTGTAAGGAAACTTTTTCAATTTATGATTGAATACATCTGCTTTTTCATTATAGCGCTCGGCGAGGTAACACATCTGAACTCTTGCCCGCTGAAGCTCACTCGCGACTGCTTTATATGATTCCTTTTTCGAGATTACAGGATTTTCTGAAGCTAAAGCAACTACCCTATTTACTGCATTGTCGAATTGCAGCTGAGCATACGATTCTTCATGAGACGTAGAAGCACGCATACATCCTTTCCTGGCCTCTGCTAACTGCTCATATGTTCTTCTTTCTTTTGCAATCAGCCCTCTTGTGTTCTTTACGAGTGAAGGCACTAAGCAATAACGCGCCTCAAATTGTCTTTGAATAGCTGCCCAATCTTGCGTCAATTCATTTTTTTGTTTCGTAAGCGAAGAATAGCCGATACCGAGCGTACACACACAAGATGTCCCCAACAGCACCGCGGTTATAAAAAGAGCACGTCTGCCACCAAAATAAGACATGAGCAACCTCGTCAATTTATCTTTTTATAATAATTAACTCAAATCGACGAATTGCTCAAGCACGAATTTTAAATCAGCTGTCTGAGGCCATAAAATTGAGGGGTAGTATAGGCATACTCTTTTGTCGTTTTTTGAGCATATTCACGTTGCCATTTCTCCACTTCCCCTGAGAAATGGAGCACAGGATCAGCAAACAGATCATAAGGAGAGCGCAGCATCCTTGAAAAACGAGATATTGGCATCTTGTCAATATCGTCATCTTCTTTGTCATTAAATGGAGTGGCACGAAGGGCACCAAAGACAATAAAAAAGAGATTTGCGCAGACATTGCTGATTTTTTCTATGGCTGTCTTTCCGGCCGAGCTAACCCAGCTAATCGCTGATGAAACGCATGCGGGCGTGTATAACGCAAGAGTAGAAAAAATCGGAGCCACGGCATTTTTGATACTCGAAGCAAGCGACGACAAAGGCGCTCCAATATATGGAATTTTTGAAAACGTTGGCATGATCTTGCCAAGTCCTGTAAAAAATTTTATCCTCGTATGAATGGGATAACCCGCTTTATCCATAACGGCTGCCGCAAAACCGGTGCAATTTTGTTTAAATAAGTTGTAACGAAGACCCGCTTTATTCACATCTCTGACATAGCAGAGCAGCTCATCCACTTTCTCTTGGCTCAGAGGAAGCGTTGTCACAGTACGAGAGATAAATTTTTTACGCTCATCAAAGTCGGAGGCTGAAATATGAGCATCTGTTGTCATAAAAGTCGAAAATGGGTCATTATGTAATTTTTCAAACCCTTCGCTTTCAATCTCGAGACCGAAAGAATAGACCTGTCCTTTATTATCAACCAGACGAAGCCCCACGTGATAGGGATACTCATCGATATAATTTTCTGTAAGCCAATTTCGAGACAAGCTCGAGCGATATTTGCTTGTAAAGATTTGAATAACAGCATCCTTGTGATCTTCACCATGGGTATTTGCAAACTCCACAAGAGCCTTTCGTTCATTTTCTTGTAGTACACCCACTGGATACAGCGCATCGTAGACAAGGCGATCTTTTTTCACGAAGCCATCTGGTGAAAGATAGTTCCATCTCTCTTCTAGATTGTTTTTTGAAACATAGGTCCACTGTTTTTTGTCATATACGAGCATTTCTTTTATAGAATCCCATGACATCAACTTCCCTTCTACAAGCATATGTGGGGTGCCATTTTCTATTTGCACAACAGGCGTTCCAAAGCTGTTTTCATGAGCTTGCATATGGAAAATTGACCCAGTGTCGAAAATAAAAGCAGCGCATTCAGGATCATAAGTTGCGACCCGCTCGTCTAATCCAGCATCTCTACATTTTTTTCTGTATGTAATCATCTTTTCAATTTGTTGAAGACGATCTTGGACGCTCTCAGCAGCCTGTCTCAGCAATTCAGAAGCTGATTTTTCATTTATAGGTTCCGCGCTGATTGCCTCTTTTTGAATCTCATATTCTTTTTTGATATTCTCGATAGCATTTTTATGATCTTTAACGAATAACTCAAGCGCACTTAGCTTTTCACCTGACTTATCTCTCCACAATTCAATATCGATTGTATCTGACTGAAAATAACTTGGTTCGCTCGCTTGAGAGCTATTGGCAAAACAGAGATTCCATATCATCGTTATTCTCCTAAAAATGAGTGTAGTGCTAGCCTAGTCTTACAAAAACGTATAAATATAATATTAAGAGACACAACTTCATGAAAACACTTATTTTAGCCTCTACTTCTCCTCGACGAAGAGAAATTCTCTCTTTATTTAAAATCCCCTTCCTCCAAGAGTCCCCTCATTTTGATGAAGAAGCAGCAGAAGTCTTTGCCGACCCTGTGAAATATGCCACCTCACTCGCAGTGGGAAAAGCGAGATCCTTAAGGCAGCGTCACCCAGAAGCACTGATTCTTGGAGCGGATACAGTCGTGCAAAAAGATGGTCATTATTTTTCGAAACCGAAAGATAGAGATGAAGCTCGAGAATTTCTCCTTACTTTCTCTGATCAGTGGCATATAGTGGTGACAGGACTAGCTCTTGTGCATGGTGATCATGTATGGATCGATCACGAGATCGCTCGAGTAAAATTCAACCCACTATCACGAGACTCGATCGAACGCTATCTAGACACCCCAACATGGAAAGACAAAGCAGGAGGCTATGGGATCATGGGAGCCTCAAGCTTACTCGTCGAGCAAATTGAAGGCTCATTCTACAATGTCGCGGGACTTCCTACCAATGCACTTCATCGTCTACTCCTCAAGGGCGATATCAGCTTGTGGGAACATCTGTAAAATACGAAACTCTGTTTGATACAATTTAAAAAAAATTGGCTTTAATCATAATCATTGATATCTATAGATCATAGTGTATTTTTTATTAACTCACTCACCTTACGTACTGTTTATGGATAGCAATAATTCTATCAACACAATCCTTTCTCAATACAGGGAAATACACGAATTAGAAAAAAAAGCCGGTGTAAGTAAATGGAACCAGACAAGACTTGTCAGAGTAATGAAAGATGGGGAGGATACGCTTACAATGAAGCAACTTTCCTGGTTGGAACGAATTGGCGCAAAACTTAATATAGGCAATGCTTCAGCAAAAAAAATATCTAAACTCGGTGAGACTACTGAAAACCTAACCAGCCTATTTCATAAACAAGTAAAATCATCAGATAATTTATCTTCCACTAGGGTGAATCAACAGCCCACCCCCTTAACAAGGAGTGAGTGCGAAAAAGGCATGAAATTTGCTTATCAATCTAACAATTCGACGGCTTTTAAAGCTTTTTTATCACAAGCTAAAAATCTGGATCCCACCCATGATACATTTTATTTTTTAAAAATGCTAGCTAAAGAGACTATGGAAGTAGCAGACTGGCAAAAAATAATACGTTTTTGCAAAACAGGTGGGCTGTTCTCAAGTATAAATAAATCCTTTGAAATAATGAGCGACTCTCGCTCATCGAAAAAATCTACATTACTACAATGTGCTGTGAAAGAAAATCTGCCCTTATTAACAAAGGCGCTGATTGCTGAAGGAGCCAATATCAACAAAAGGGACGAGAATGATGCACGTCGAACATATACCGTCTTAATGGATGCAATAGAAAACATACAGCCTGAACAAGTAGAAATATTACTCGAGGCCGGAGCTACAATAACAAGCGATGAATATACTACAGTAAAGCTAACTCATGATAATCGCCTAACCGAGGATCCAATGAATGAAATAATCGGCATAAAAACACTAACAGAAGAAGAGAAAAAAACACTAAACGAAATAAAAGATCTTGTATCTAAAAAGTTACACCTGCAACTCCAAGATGTGGGCGAGGACGCATGAAGCAAGGGCTTTGACGTTATAGCCCCCTTCCAATACAGAAATCAATCTATTATCTGCGTATTGCTGTGCTATATCCATTACTATACGCGTAAGGTAGGCAAAGTCTTTTTCCGTTACATTACACCCTCCAATAGGGTCTAAATAGTGGGCATCAAATCCAGCAGAGAGAAAAACACATTCTGGTTGAAAATGGGCCATCGCAGGCACAAGTTTCTGAGTAAAAGCTTCAATGATCGCCTCTCGTGAATGCTTGCCTCCCTCTATTGGGCAGTTCAACTTCGTATTTTCTGCTCCTCGATCATCTTCATCTCCAGTTCCTGGATATATCCCCTTTTGATGTGTACTAAAGTAAAAAACAGAAGGGTCATCCTCGAAAATTTCTTGTGTCCCATTTCCATGATGCACATCCCAATCTACAATCAATACTCGAGAAAAACCATACCGTCTCATTGCATAACGTGCGGCAATAGCAACATTATTAAAAAGACAAAAGCCCATCCCCCTTTGCGAACAAGCATGATGCCCTGGAGGCCTTACTGCACAAAACGCATTATCCACTTGAGCTGTGCATACAGCATCTACAGCAACAAGACAGCCGCCTACCGCTTGCTTAGCTACCTCGTATGAAGCTGGAGAAATAACCACATCTCCTGTAGAGAGCATGGCAATTTTATCTACTGCTAGCTTGTAGACTTCGTGCTCTACAAGAGATATATAGTCTGCGGAATGACACAAGAGCAACTCCTCGTGCTCTGCAATTCTGGGAGCAAGAAGGCTAAGAGCGTCTATCACCTTGCTCTCTCGCAATAGGTTCATAATCGCTTGAAGCCGGGCTGGGCTCTCAGGATGAAATGATCCTGTAAAATGGTGTAAGTAGAGATCAGAGGTAACAAAAGCGGTCTTTTTCATCTTCTCGCAATTATTTATTACTGCTGTTATTTTCAAGTTTGATATATTTTGTGTCTATCTTTTACCAAAGCCCCTAAAGGAAATATGCCATGAAGCTGCCGATCCTCTACTACGGTAATCCAATTCTTCGGACCAAATGCCAGCCAGTCGCTGCCATCACTCCAGAGATACATGCCTTTATCCAAGATATGATCGACACAATGAAGGCTAACCGCGGACAAGGTCTGGCGGCCCCACAAGTGGGCATACCTTTTGCTATCTTTATTGTATCGATACCTGAGATCGATGAAGAACGCAATCTTCATTACCCAGATACACGAATATATATCAACCCAAGGCTTTCTCACCCATCAGACGAACTATCGACCGAAACAGAGGGCTGTCTTTCAATCCCCAAAATATGGGCTGAAGTCACTCGCCCCAAAACAATCACCATCACCTATCAGGATATCCACGGACAAGAACATGTGGAAACTCCTTCAGAAGAGCTGTCACGCGTCATCATGCATGAAAATGATCACATCAACGGAGTACTTTTTGTAGATAGACTCTCGAAACAAGAACGGAAAAAAATCGAGCCTGAACTTGAGCGCTTGAAGAAAGCGACTTCTCAAAAGCACAAGCAGACATAACGCCACTTGTGCTTGTCGATTAATCTTGCTGATCAAGGACCGCTTCTGATCCAGAAAAACGATGATGATTGCGACCTACAGATGCTGTCCAAAAGGACAACACAAGGCAAAAAGCTACAAAAATAAGAGCAAGATAGCTCGTCAGCTTCTTCAAAACATCTGGAGTTGAGGTGCCAAACAAAGAGTCAGAGGCATCGCCTCCGCCACCAAATGAAGCCCCCAGTCCGCCGCCTTTTCCCTCTTGAATCAAGATGAGGAAGCAAAGGATGACGCAAAAAAGAAGAAAGATAGTCAAAGTCGCTAAGAAAAAAAAGCTCATATACGTTCCTGCATTAATCCCCGTTCATTGTGGCTGACTTGGCAGATTTTTGCAAACGATTCTGGATACAAAGATGCAGAACCCACGAGCAGGCCATCAATCTCTTTTTCTTGGAGATACGCTGCTGTGTTTTGTGCCGTCACAGAGCCTCCATAGAGCACAGGCACTTTCTCAGCTTCTGCTCCAAACAGCTGTGCAAGCTCTTTTCGAATTGCAGCATGCACCTCAGCAACGATCTCTGGTGTCGCAGCTTTCCCTGTACCAATCGCCCAGACAGGCTCGTAAGCAATTATAAGCTGATCGATCATGGCTGCAGTAATATCTGCCAAGCACTCTCGAAGTTGCGAGGCAAGAATCTGCTGCGTCATCCCCGCTTCTCGCTCTTCGTAGGTTTCGCCAATGCATAGTACAGGCTGCAATCCTGTCGCAATTGCTTTTTTTACTTTTCTGTTGATAAAAGCATTACTCTCAGAAAACAACTTTCTTCTCTCTGAGTGGCCGAGCAGTACGAAACGAGCTCCTGCCTCTTTGAGCATAGCTGCCGCCACTTCTCCTGTAAATGCACCCTCTTCAACGTCATTCATATTTTGTGCGCCGATGACAAGACGTGTGTCATCTCGTTTTTGTGCTGCTGCATGAATGGCCGTGAAAGGCACAGCCAAATAAAATTGAACTGCCTCTTGTTGTGAAGGTAGCTCTTTATTCAGTGATTCAATACACTGAAGTGTCTCGGCAATGGTTTTATACATTTTCCAGTTACCGATAATGATGCAGTTGCGAGAACTTTTACTTTTTTTTGCCATACAAACATACCATTAGTTTTAGATGAATATATATGAACACTTCTGTGAAAGCAACTCCAATTGTCTTTACCGTATCTCAGATCACAAAAGCTATCAAGCTTCATTTAGAATCTCAGTTCCGCTACGTGATGATTAAAGGAGAGGTTACCAACGCAAAACTACAGTCTTCTGGTCATATCTACTTTTCCTTAAAAGACGAAGCGGCACAGATCAGCTGCGTGATGTTTGCCATGGATGCCAAAAAGCTCTCTTTACCTCTTCAAATGGGCAATAAAATCACAGTGCGAGGCGAGCTTTCTCTCTATGAGGCAAGAGGCCAGTATCAAATCATCGTCCGCGAGGTGAACTTTCAAGGAATAGGCGATCAGCTCCTACAGCTCGAAGAGCTCAAGCAAAAACTTAAAGCTCTCGGTTATTTCGACACAGCCCGCAAACGAGCACTCCCACACCTTCCCCGTAGAATAGGCGTTGTCACAAGCGAGACAGGGGCTGTCATCAAAGATATCATCCACGTTCTTACGCGCAGAATCCAGGGTTTTCACCTCATCCTCAATCCTGTAAAAGTACAAGGTGAAGGTGCTGCTGAAGAAATTGCACTCGCTATCAGACAATTCAACCAATATGAGCTCGCTGATGTACTTATTGTAGGCCGCGGCGGAGGAAGTTTTGAAGAGCTCTCCTGCTTTAATGATATACGCGTAGCTACTGCGATCTTTGAAAGCAAAATACCTGTCGTCTCAGCAGTAGGCCATGAAAGTGATATGACCATTGCTGATTTTGTTGCAGATGTTCGCGCGCCGACACCTTCTGCTGCTGCAGAAATCATAAGCCTGGAAAAGCAAAAATTACTCGACTCCCTCGCCAAGATGGATCAGGCTCTTGTACATACGCTCAGTAAGCAGCTTGCGCATAAAAAAGAGCTGCTCAGACGCTCACTTCGCCATCCCCTCTTTCAATCACGCGATTATCTTCTCACCTCTTGTAGTCAGCAACTCGACGACATCAAAGAAAGACTCCACTTCGCGATCAGCAACTCGCTAAGAGAAAAAGCAGCATTATTAGCACAGACAAAGCGCGCGTGTGAGCTCGCAAGGCCTACTGCTAAACTTACACATAATAGACAGCGTATAGATGAAATTGAGCGCGCTATACAGGGAGCCATGCACACACGCCTTTCAACCTTGCAGGCATCAGTCGCAGCGAATAGAGCCCTTCTTGATAATGTCATCTCTCGCTCGATACAATCGGCAAAAAAGCTACTCTCTACGACTAACTATTCACAAGCCATCTCTAAGCAAATCATACACAGTATCTCATCGAAAAAAGAGTCTCTTCGAAAATTACACGACCATCTGAGCTCTGTAAACCCGAAAAATCTCTTACAAAGAGGCTATAGCATCCTCTTTCATGAAAAAGATGGCTCAGTTATAACATCAGTTACAGCACTAGAAACAAATGATATGATCCAAATACAGATGCAAGATGGTAAAATTGCATCGCAGGTAGTAGCAATACAACAACAAGGATAGATATGGCAAAACAAGAAGCAACTCAAGAAGAACTCCCCTTTGAGCAAGCGTTTCAAAGGCTTGAACACATATTAGAAAAACTCAACTCTTCACAAGTCAGTCTAGAAGAATCACTCTCACTCTATGAAGAGGCTGATAGACTCATGCGCACATGCACAAAAAAATTGATCGATGCAGAAAAGAAAATCGAAGTGCTCATGAAAACACGCACGCAAGATCTGCAGTTAGGTGCTGATCAAAAACCTGTCACCCAAACAAGAGATTTTACAAAGTGATTATTGCTCTTTTTGCTAACCCTCACAAGCCGCAGGCGCATGCTGTATTAAAAGAAGTAGCAGAGCTGCTTCAATCAAAAGGCATCGCAATTACCTCTGATGCAGTCAACGCTTCGTTTTTACAAGTCCCCTCTCTTACAGAATGTGACCTCTCGAAAATTACATTCGCTATATCCATAGGTGGCGACGGCACTATTTTAAGACTGCTTCATGCTCATCCTGAGCTACGCGCACCAATAGTAGGCATCAATTTGGGTAGCCTTGGCTTTTTAGCTGACATCCCTCTTGCCCAGATAGAACATTCCATACAAGCATTGCTAGAAGGTAAGTACAGTGTAGATGAGCGTTTTATGCTTGAAGTAGAGACAGAAAAAAAAGAGAGCACTTTTGCAGTCAACGATCTTGTTGTGCATCGAGGTCAAAATCCATCTCTTATCGACCTTCTGATCACCGTCGATGGCCGCTATGTAAACACCTTTTCCGCAGATGGATTAATTATATCGACCCCAAGTGGATCCACGGCCTATTCTCTTGCTGCTGGAGGCCCTATAGTCACTCCAGATCTAGATGCGGTGATCATCACCCCGATCAACCCACACACGATTTCAAATAGACCGATCGTCCTCATTCCACGCGAGGAGATCCGCATACAGTACCTCAGCCACTATGGGCCGATTGACATTATCGCAGATGGCATTCACTCTGGGCAATTGATGAGCTCAGAAGGAGTCTATATTAGACCTTCTACAAGACGCTTTTGCATCGTAGCTCTCGATGAGCATGACTACTTCGCTACTCTTCGTAAAAAATTGGGTTGGACTGGGACATTAAGGAGCTAATGGGGTCAAAGCTTCTGCGATGATGGATCGTTATTCCATATCGCTTAATAGCTTCTATATGCTTGGCAGTGCCATACCCCTTATGACGCTGAAAGTCATATTCTGGATAGCGCTCCGCTAGCTGCATCATATAGCGATCTCTCGACACCTTGGCAATTATGGACGCTGCAGAAATAGAAAGACAGTCTCTATCACCCTTAATTACTGCCTTCTGTGAATAAGAAATCTGCAATGTATCGCGCCCGTCAATAAGCACGTAATGAGGCTGTATGGTCAGCTTCTCAACAGCTTGCTTCATCGCAAGAAGTGTCGCCTGTCTGATATTGATTGCATCTATTGTCCCTTCTGAGACAAAAGAAACTGCCCACTCGACCTGATGAGAAGTAGTAAGCTCTTCAAAGAGACGCTCTCGTTCTCTTTCAGAAAGCGCTTTGCTGTCATGATACAGTACCTCAGCCACTATGGGCCGATTGACATTATCGCAGATGGCATTCACTCTGGGCAATTGATGAGCTCAGAAGGAGTCTATATTAGACCTTCTACAAGACGCTTTTGCATCGTAGCTCTCGATGAGCATGACTACTTCGCTACTCTTCGTAAAAAATTGGGTTGGACTGGGACATTAAGGAGCTAATGGGGTCAAAGCTTCTGCGATGATGGATCGTTATTCCATATCGCTTAATAGCTTCTATATGCTTGGCAGTGCCATACCCCTTATGACGCTGAAAGTCATATTCTGGATAGCGCTCCGCTAGCTGCATCATATAGCGATCTCTCGACACCTTGGCAATTATGGACGCTGCAGAAATAGAAAGACAGTCTCTATCACCCTTAATTACTGCCTTCTGTGAATAAGAAATCTGCAATGTATCGCGCCCGTCAATAAGCACGTAATGAGGCTGTATGGTCAGCTTCTCAACAGCTTGCTTCATCGCAAGAAGTGTCGCCTGTCTGATATTGATTGCATCTATTGTCCCTTCTGAGACAAAAGAAACTGCCCACTCGACCTGATGAGAAGTAGTAAGCTCTTCAAAGAGACGCTCTCGTTCTCTTTCAGAAAGCGCTTTGCTGTCATGGATGCCTGATAGCTGAATATCAGGAGCGAGGATACAGCAGGCGGCGACTACAGGTCCTGCTAAAGGACCTCGTCCTGCTTCGTCCACGCCTGCAATACGAAAAAATCCCTGCTCACGCAAGGATTTTTCTAATATTTGACTAGATCCCATATAAGGCGATCCGCTTAGAGTGTAGCATCCGTTGTTGTCAAAGTTTCAGCATCCACTTGAACAGCAGCTGTTTTGTCAGCTTTGTAGCGTGCTTTTACTTTCGATGCTTTACCAGATGTGCCTCTGAGGTAGTAGAGTTTGTTTCTACGTACGTCACCGCTACGAACCAACTCAACCGATGCAATTAATGGGCTGTGTAGATAAAAAACTCGCTCCATACCTTCGCCATATGCTACTCGGTGTACAGAAACAGTTTCTGAAACTCCGCTTCCTTTGCGTGCGATTACAGTGCCAGTAAACGCCTGAAGACGCTCTTTTCCACCTTCTTCAACGATACGAGATTGGATAGTGATCGTATCACCTACACGAAACTCAGGCATACTTTTTTTGATATGCTCTTGCTCGAACTCAACTACTTTTGGATGTTTGCTCATTTCTTTACTCTCCTTAATTACCCTTTTCTCAAACTGACAACCCATATATTGCTGTCAGGATCTCTAAATGAAAATCTCTCTTCTGCCACTGCCTCAGCACTGATAAGCTTCGTCAGCTTTTTTACACGCCTTTTGAACATCACATATTCATCAAGCTCAAGGCTAATATGCACTGCGCACTCATCCGCTATCGCTATATGGCGAAGATCAACACCTACAAATAACTTTTTATAAAAACGTCTACTTTCTTCACTCGCACTTGTCTTTATAGCTATGCTTTCTAAACACATGCTCTTGGATGATATAGCTGTTTCAACTGCCTGAGAATGGTTCTCTAGCCAGTTGAGATATAAGTCAAAGCGACGCTCTTTCGTTCTCCTGTGAGCCTCTTTCTGCCTCCACACATTGATCGCTTCATGATTTCCCGACAGCAGCACATCAGGAACCATCACTCCTTCAAATTCGAAGGGTCTTGTATAGTGTGGCCAGTCGAGCAATCCACCCTCAAATGAATCTTGCTCGCACGCCTGAGCATCACCTAATACTCCAGGGACAAAACGACTCACCGCATCAACTAAGACACACGCTGCAAGGCAGCCATTCGTTAAAACGAAGTCTCCAACGCGAATCTCCTCATCCACTACCGCGTCTATAGCCCTTTCATCTATACCCTCGTAGTGCCCGCATAATAAAACAAGATGATTACATCCTGCCAATTCTCGACACTTTGCATGTGTAAGAGGCGCCCCTTGGGGAGATAGATAGACAACTTTTGCTCCAGGCCGAGTGCGATCTTTCACGCACGCAACCACTGGATCTGCCATCATGACCATCCCTGGGCCGCCCCCATAAGGTCTGTCATCCACTCTTCGAAACTTATCCGTAGAATAGGATCGAATATCCACAAGATTGATTTCAATAAGCCCCTTTTCCTGAGCTTGCTTAATCATCGTCTCACTAAACGGTCCTTGAAAATATTCAGGAAAAAGTGACAGTACCTCAATACGCATGCATTATGGGCTCTTACTACTTGCTATGCAATTCAGCACGATGGTGGCGATGTTCTTGTCTTTCTCTTACCACACTCATATGCTTCTTTTGCGACTTAGCACGCATCTCAGTTACTATTGCTGGCGCCAACTTCTTAATCAGACATACTGCTTTATCTGATACTTGAGCACCTTGCGAAATCCAGTACTGAATGCGATCTGGTTTGATATTCAGCTGCTGTTCTTCATTGTGGGCAAATGGATTATACCAACCGAGATTTTCGATATACTTTCCATCACGTGGTGCACGTGAATCCGCAGCTACTAATCGATACATCACTCGATTCTTGCAGCCTTGAGCACGTAGGCGTATTTTTACTGCCATATTGATCCTCCGATCATCTTCTTCAATAATTTATTGTTTGGAATATTCTTAAAAAATTGCTTGGTATGCTGAAATGATTTTGCTAATCGATTTACATCATCTAGCTTTATCCCAGCACCCTTAGCGATACGTTTTCTTCTGCTTATACTCAAATCTTTCTTCTCTTGTCTCTCTTCCGGTGTCATCGACAAAATGATTGCTTCTACACGACCCATCTCAGCATCGTCTACAGGAAGGTCTTTCAGTTGCGACATACCTGGAAGCATACCTAAAAGGCTTTTGAATGAACCCATTTTTTTCATCATCTGCATCTGCTTCAAGTAATCTTCATAGGTAAAACTTGCAGTACGAATTTTCTTTTCTAAATCTTTTGCATCTTCTTCTTTAAGATGCTCTTCTGCTTTTCTTACCAAATTAATGGTATCACCCATGCCAAGAATGCGATCGGCCATAGATTGAGGATTAAAAAGCTGAAGATCCTCTACTTTTTCACCTATACCCTCAAAAAGAAGTGGCTTACCCGTCACTTCACGAATCGAAATAGCCGCACCAGCTCGAGATGTACCATCAAGCATTGTCAAAATAGAGCCGGTGATAGCCACGCTTTCATTAAATTGTGCTGCAGACTTCACTGCATCTTGACCCAAAGATGCATTTGCTATAAACAAGAGCTCTTCTGGCTGTACACATTCTTTAATTGCCTGTAGCTCACCCATCAAGTCTTCATCAATATGAAGGCGACCTGCAGTGTCAAAAATTAATAAATCCCACCGTTCATTCTGCGCTCGATCTATTGCCGCTTTGGCGACCACAACCGGATTTTTTTCTCCTAGCAGCGAAAAACTTGAGATAGAGGCACCTTTTGCAAGCATTTGCAGCTGATCGATTGCAGCAGGTCTCTGCAGATCACACGCTATCACACAGGGATTCGCAAAGGTCCCTTTTTTCTTTAAAAAGTACGCGAGCTTCACGGCATGTGTCGTTTTTCCTGACCCTTGAAGACCACATAGCATAATCACGGCAGGACGCTTTTTAAGCTGTAGAGAGCTCTCTTGCTCACCCATCAAGGTGACTAATTCATCGTGAACAATTTTGGCAAAATATTGACCAGGTTCTATTTTTGCGATTAAATCTTGACCGACAGCCTTCTCTTTTACTCTCTTAATAAACGTCTTGACAACGCTGTATTGCACGTCAGCTTCGAGAAGAGCTAGGCGCACCTGTTCAACAGCTTCTTGTACATTCTCTTCTGTGAGTTTTTTCTCACGAAAGAGCTTAGAGAAGAGGGAATGGAATTTTTCGCTTACAGACTGGAACATCTTCACTCACAAATTTGTCTCAAAGTCAAAGTGGTAGAATGATACCAAATCAACGGATTTTTTTCATGCAATTATTGTCAAATATCGCTCTCTACCTGAAAAATCTGTACGTAGGGCTGCTTCTGCATAGCCCATCGAGAGAAAAAGTGTTTGCACAGACTCACCTTGAGAAGCTCCTATTTCAAGTAGCAGTCGAGCTTCGGGATACATATATTTTCTTGCTTCTGCAGCTATTTTTTCATACACTTCCAGTCCACTTGGACCACTCAGCAGCGCAAGTTGTGGCTCATATCGTATAACACTCGGGTCGAGAGCTTCATATTCCGTCGTTGAAATATAGGGGGGGTTACACACAATAAGATCAAAACGTCTACCAGAAAGATTTGCAAACAGATCGCTCTCAATAATCTCAACATTTACTTTATTTTTGATCATATTTTTATAGGCGATATCAAGTGCAGCTTTTGAAATGTCTGCTAGTACCACATGCGCTTGGGGCAGCGCCTTTTTGACTGAGATACCGATACAGCCAGATCCTGTACACATATCTAAAATAGAGCCTGTTTCTTTATGCGAAACAGCCATTTCTACTAAAAGCTCTGTTTCAGGTCTGGGAATCAATACATTTTGATTCACAAGAAAAAGAGCGTTATGGAAGGCAACCTCCCCTTCAATATACTGTATAGGCTCATGCTTTGCAAGACGGCGAAGACCTTCTCGTATACATACAAGCTCATTTTCAAGGAGCGGGCGATCGTGCTGAAGATATACTTCTAAACGTTTTATTTTCAAGACGTGGGCAATTAATCGCTCAACATCTTTTCTTGGCGACTCAATACCTTGTGCAGCAAGAAAATCACAGGACTTATGAAGAACTTCTATCAACGCAATCATAGAAGAGACACATCCACACCTTGGTAGTGAGCTACGAGTGTTTCACTGAACTCTTCTAAATCGCCATTCATTACACGATCAAGGTTATACTTTGTGAGATTAACGCGATGATCCGTTACGCGATTTTGGGGGTAATTATAGGTGCGTATTTTTTCTGCGCGTTCTGCTCCCCCAACCTGTTCTGATCGCTTGGAATCCACCTCTTGCTTTTTACGTGTACGCTCAATTTCTGCAAGTTTTGCACGTAAAAGCCTCATAGCTTTATCTTTATTTTTATGCTGACTACGCTCTTCTTGACAAAAGACAGCAATGCCTGTCGGTAAATGTGTAATTCGCACAGCACTGTCTGTTTTATTGACGTGCTGACCACCCGCTCCTGATGATCGAGTAGCCTCCATACGTAAATCGGCTTCATTCAGCTCTATATCGCCATCATCTTCTGGCTCCAACAAAACAGCGATAGTAATGGTCGACGTGTGAACACGCCCTTGAGCTTCCGTTGCTGGCACTCGCTGAACACGGTGCGTACCACCTTCATACTGTAAATATCGATGCACATTATGGCCTGAGAGCACCATGATATATTCTTTAAACCCGCCCAAGTCCGATTCAGTTGCAGAGAGCGGCTCATACTTCCATTTCATGTGCGCAGCGTAGAGCTGATACATTCGCACGCAGTCAGCAACAAAAAGCATCGCCTCCTGTCCGCCTGTACCCGCACGCAGTTCGATAATTACATTTGCGTGATCCTGGGGGTTTGGAGGGACAAGAAGATTTTGCAACTTTTTAGCTGCATGTATTTTTTCCTCTTGCAGTCTTGCAACATCCTCTTTAAGAACTTCTACAAATTCTAGATCTGTTTCTGACTGCAGCAGCGCTTCATTATCTGCTAATTGTGTCTGAATTGAAACTAGAGCTTCATGCGCTGCACGCACCTCAAGGAGATATGAATGCTCCTGAGCGAGAGCTTTATATCGCTTTTGATCAAGATGAGCGCTTTCATGAGAAAGCTCTTCTTCTACGTCTCTCAGTCGCTCTAAGATAGGTTGTACTTTATCATCCATACGTTGAAGAAATAGCTACTATGTTTGACGCTGAAGCTTTGCTTGTAATAAAGATTGGGGCCATCCAGCACCACTGAATGGTTACGCCGCTATACATTAGAGGGAATTGTAAAATCCCCTCATTAGATTATTTTTTCTTAGAAGCAGCCTTTGCTTTTGCCTTGTCAGCAGCTGGCTTCTGAGGCTTTGCTGCCACTTTTTGCTGTGCAGCAAGATATCTCTTGTTAAATTTATCAACTCGGCCTTCTGTATCAACAAATTGATTGCCGCCGACAAAGTATGGGTGTGACGATGATGAAATCGAAACATGACATACTGGATATTCCACACCTTCGAACACCTCTTTTTCTGAGGATTGGAGAGTTGTGTTAATAAAATATCGACGCCCCGTAGAAGAATCGACAAACATCACTTTTTGATATTTTGGATGGGTCTCTTTTTTCATGTGTAACTCCTGAAATATAATGGAGCATTATGCACAGCTTTTCTCTTTCAGGCAACATATTTTATTCTCACGGCTATTTCGAAATCCTCACTTCTTGTATAGTCTAGCTTCGATTATCCATGAACCCATACGCAAAGGATGCTATTTCATGACACGTACCACCAACACCTCATTCGACTACACACCAGCATGCGTGAAACAACTCGTTCGCGCGATTTCGATAGCCTCTCTTCTTGCAATCAGCTTCAATACGCTTTTCCCGGCGATTCAGATCTTTACCCTCAACAGCCTCTGTCTGAGCTCCCTGTATTTTTGGCAACCATTTACCTCTCTCTTCATCATTCCATCTTCTGAGCTTTCGTTCTCGTTTTTACTCGACTTTTTCTTTGCTATGGTGATCTTATACTCTGCCGGCAAGACACTCGTATTCGCCTATGGGAGAACTCATTTCTTTGGACTCTATGCTTTAGGAGGGATCTTGTCTGCAGCTGCAGCACTTGCATCAATGCATTTTTACAACAACACCTCCTATATATTTAGCGCTGCATATCCTGCCATTCTTTCAGTTGTAGTAGCATGGATTATGCTCATTCCTTACCAGAAGGTATTTCTATATTTTGTAATACCTATTCAGGCAAGCTGGATAGCTATTTTAGCCATCGTCGGCA
Organism: uncultured bacterium; assembly: GCA_964487845.1. Lineage (GTDB taxonomy): Bacteria > Chlamydiota > Chlamydiia > Chlamydiales > FEN-1388 > CAZASK01. The sequence goes on along the minus strand of CAZASK010000030.1, from coordinate 1,068 downwards.
CTGTTTTTTTAAATACTGCAAGAGGTGACTACATTCAAGCTTTAGCATATCTGACAGCGCTTATCACAGGTTACGTATATAGCTTGATCGCTCTTGGATTATCTGGCCCATTTACCTCACTCGCTCCACTAGAGCGTTTCATCGTACATGCCGCTAAAAAAGCGATGATATTTTGGGAGTGGAAGATTATGAAAAAGCTGCGTAAGTGATCTAATGACGATTTGCTCTGATTGCTGCAAGAGCTGATTGCAGCCCCACTAAAAGACCCTCTTCAAAACGAAATTCAGGATCCATCTCGAGCTCAGGGTAGTCTTGAGGCTGTAATATATCTTCTTGCGTAATATGTGGCACCTTCATTTGCGCCGCAGAAAGCAACTTGAGCTGCTGACCGTCTATCATTTCTTGCAGAAGAACTTCCATAGTCACTCATCTTGAGTAGCACGTTTTTTTCGAAAAAAGGTCTTCATGATGTTTTCACACCATGGCTGCAAAACCCCAGACACTACAGGCAATACATGTGTTGGATGCGGCTTTGCAAAAAGATCGACCCAGCTGCCGTTTGCTCCATGCCGCACATCTCGCGCACCCCACACCAGGCGGCCCACTCGAGACAATAGCATAGCTCCTGCACACATCGCACAAGGCTCAAGCGTGCAGTAGAGCGTGCACTCATTCAATCTCCAATTTCCCAGCGCATTTTCTGCTGTCGTGATGCAGAGCATCTCCGCATGCGCTGTTGCATCTCGCAGTAGCTCTACTTGGTTATGTCCGCGTGAAATAATCGTATTGTCCATGACAAGGACAGCCCCCACAGGCACTTCATCCTTTTCAAACGCTTTTACCGCTTCTTTTAGCGCCTCACGCATCCAGCGCTCATCGGCTGTTTGAATCTGATCAAGTGGTGGTATCATATCTAACTGTTTCATCGAAGAGAAGATACTTGGAACTTGCTATTTTCGACAAGAGGGCGTATACGACTAGCTAACTTATGCTTGCTTTCCCTATGTTTCCCCTGTTAAACCAAGTTTAAAATTTCCTATTTCACCAATTTAGAAATTTCCTATTTTC
>CAZASK010000029.1:0-20072 GCA_964487845.1 uncultured bacterium | reverse complement strand
CCGACAATAAAAGAAGTTTTCAATAATTTTATTGGTTAATAGGAGACTCGCGTTAGTTTACTTTCCGTTTGTATTGAGCTCATCATTGGATTTTACTAATTTAGCTAAAATGTGTATCAGGCTTTGCTGTTCCTTTCTCGTAGCATGGCCAAAAAAGAGAGCGTCTATTCTTTCAACAATAGGCACTAGAATACACACCTCTTTAGTATACATGTGTATTGTATGCAAGTTTACTAAAAAATCAAGCATTTCCTCTCCTGGATGCGGAAGATGATGTGTTTATTTTTGGGAATTGATATAAGAGACTCTTTGAAAAGACGAGAACGTATGAGCTTTTTGTACAGATTAGTTGATTTAACCCACACACTCGAAAGCACCATCCCCGCCTGGAATGGCAAATGTGGATTTCATCATGATCTGCATATGGATTACTCGGATTGTAGTGGAGAAGTTCAATTCCGAGTGATGAAACTCAAAATACATGCGGGCATTGGCACTCACATGGATGCTCCAAGTCACTGTATCCCAGGAGGTAGATGCATTCACGATTTTGACATCAATGAGTTGATTTTACCATGTGTGGTAATCGATATCTCAGACAAGTGTCATGAACGCTACAGCCTCAGCAACCAAGATATTACTGATTTTGAAAGCAAACATGGCGCGATCGTGGGCGGATCATGTGTCATGGTCAAGACTGGATGGAGTAAATGGTGGAGTGAGCCTTCAAAATATCACAACAACTATATATTTCCATCCGTATCTTCAGAGGCGGCTCAGACACTCCTTATAAAAGGAATAGCTGCACTTGGGATCGACACACTTTCTCCTGATAGACCGGAAGATGGGTTTCCCACACATAAAATTCTCTTAGGAGCAGGAAAAATAATACTCGAGAATATAGCGAATTTGGATCACATGCCTCCAGCAGGAGCCCTTGTGATGATACTGCCTATGAATATCAAAAATGGCACAGAAGCTCCTGTACGCCTCGTAGGACTTCTTGAAAAATACCCCAATGAATCTCGAAACAATTATTGAAAAAAAATGCTCTACCCATTAGAACTGGAAGTACCAACAGGAGGTTTGTATGGCCAATCTTGTACCAAAATCATTTTTAGATTTTCCTTTAATCTTTAGAGAAGGAAATGAGTTTTTTGACCGCTCTTTATCAGGCGTTACCGTATCTGAAGACACCCACAATGTCTATGTAGAAGCTCAGGTTCCTGGAGTTCCTTTTAAAGATATCCACGTTGAGTTTGAAGATGGGTATGTCACGATCCACGCCGAGACAAAAGAAGAGGAAAAACACAAAAAATATTACAGAAAAGCACAAAGCGTCTTTTCATATACGGTACGAGTTCCTGGTAAAATTGACTCTCAGCAAGAGATTCAAGCTACCTGCAAAGATGGAATGTTGAAAGTCACGTTTAAAAAGGCCGAGCAAAAGCCGTCTGGGAAAAAAATCGCAGTCCAAGGATCATAGCTGGTAAGCTTTAGAAGCATGAAATAGTTGACTTATCCGCTTTTTATCGGCATAATGAATAATATAATTTAATCCGATATTGAGCTCGTATTATGCCGACAAACTTTAAGCCTATCTACAGCATAACCCCTGGCATTGCGAAAAACCTCATGAGAATTGAGGCTGCGAAGGAAAAAGTCGCGTTACTGCCAGTTAATCCTACAGTTCTAGCGTCTTTACGTGAAACGGCTAAGCTATATACTACACATTACTCCACAATGATAGAAGGTAATCAGCTCCAGCCTGATGAGGTCAAAGAGGTCATTCAGCTTCAAGGACACTTCCCTGGTAGAGAACGAGATGAGCATGAAGTCAAGGGCTATTATGCCGCCCTAGCTCAGCTTGAACAATATGCCTCACATAATCATCCCGTTACTGAAAAAGTTATTCAAACATTGCACGCTCTCGTGATGAGTGATGGAAGGGCTCATATCAAACCAACACCTTACCGAGATGGACAAAACGTTATTAAAGATAGCGGGACAGGGATAATCGTATACATGCCACCAGAGGCCAAAGATGTACCTGGACTGATGCGTAATTTAGTGTCATGGATGAAAGAGAATGAGGAGATACCCTGCCCCATTATTGCCAGCATTGCTCATTACCAGTTTGCAACAATTCACCCTTACTACGATGGGAATGGACGAACAAGCAGATTGCTCACAACGTTAATTCTGCATCGTGGAGGATATGGTTTAAAAGGTTTGTACTCTCTTGAGGAATATTATGCCAAAAACTTACTCGGATATTATCGCGCTATTAGTATTGGCCCGTCTCATAATTATTACTTTGGAAGGGTAGAAAGCGATATAACCCCTTGGGTCGAATATTTCACTGAAGGCATGGCTTTTGCTTTTGAGAAAGTTGTCGCGCAAATGATTGCAAGCAATGAAAAGGGTGAAAAAGATCACTCGCAGTTGCTACGCACATTAGATCCAAAACAACGCAAGGCCTTGGAATTATTTAAAGGATATGATGTTGTTACAGCCAGGCAAATAGGAGATCTATTTGGCTTCCAACCCAGAACAAATGCTGCGCTTTGCAAAAAGTGGGTTGCAAGTGGTTTTCTAGAAATAGTAGACGCTTCTAATAAAGCCAGAAAATACAAGCTAGCAAAGCCTTACGATAGTATTGTGAAAATCACGTAGCTGGGATGAGATACGAGAAAAGTTCTCTTGAAAAAAACATGGCGGAGGGAGTGAGATTCGAACTCACGGTACGCTATTAACGCACACACGCTTTCCAAGCGTGCGCCTTAAGCCGCTCGGCCATCCCTCCAGCAAAGCAGGTAGATGATACCTGATCGCTTCAAATTGATGAAGCAAATTATGCAAGAAAATTATGCAAGAGACCCCCCTCCCTTAAGCTATATCACTCATATCAGCGTCTGCCATGTCTCTTCCGCAGCACTTTTTATATTTCTTCCCACTGCCGCAGGGGCACAGGTCATTCCGCCCCACTTTAGGCCCTACCATAATAGGCTCAACAGGGGCTTCTACTTCAGCAGCTCCCATCGCCTCGCCATCAAGGGTCTCCGCGTCTTCTTCCTCTAGTTCTGAAGCAAAAGAACGACGTGTCTCGAGGTGCAGCTGATTCAAAAATTGCCCCATCTCAGGAGGTTGAGCAGGCACTATCTCAAATTTGAATATCGCCTGGGCCATCTCCTCTCGAAGCTGCTGTGTAAACTTCTCAAAGAGAATAAAGGCTTCGTGCTTGAACTCCATAATCGGATCTTTTTGCGCAACAGAGCGAAGATGCACGTCAGAGCGAAGATGATCCATCGACAGCAGATGCTCCTGCCAGAAATGATCGATAGTGCGCACCATGATCCCTCGTTCAGCGGCATCCATAATACCAGAGGCATCAAAATCGGCTCTTCTTGAGAGAAGCGCTGCCTTCTTTGCCTCATGAGCAAGCTTATGTTGAAACGCCTCTTTTACTTTTTCATATGCCTTTTTCCCAAGCTCTTCAGCTTCAGAAAAGTCATCATCAAAATAGCCCTCTTCAAAGGTCACCGGCACGTGAGCCATCAACCACTGACGAAACTGCTCTGGCTCCCAGCCTCCATCTTGTGACTTACTTCTAAAATAGCGTTCAGCTCCTCGAAGGCAAAGATTTTCTAACACTTCTTCAGCAAGTCCGGTTACATCAGGACTATTCAAAAGCTCATGCCGAAAAGCATAAATCTCCTGGCGCTGCTTGTTCATAACATCGTCATATTCAAGAGTGTGCTTACGGACCATATAGTTTCTCTGCTCAATACGCTTTTGCGCCGTTTCAATCGACTTATTCAAAATTTTTGCAGAGATAGGCTCTCCTTCAGGAGGTCGAAAACGTTGCAAAAGCTGTGTGATGCCTGGTGACGAAAAAAGACGCATCAGTGGATCTTCTAAAGAGACAAAGAATTTTGAGGAACCTGGATCACCAAGACGTCCACTCCTCCCACGCAGCTGACGGTCTATACGACGAGATTGGTGACGAGTCGTGCCTACAACATGCAGTCCTCCGAGAGCAGCAACCCCTTCTCCTAGCTTAATATCAGTTCCTCGGCCTGCCATATTGGTCGCAACTGTAATTGCGCCTCTTTGTCCTGCCAACGAGATGATTTCTGCTTCTTTACTGTGATTTTTAGCATTCAAGACAGTGTGTTCAAGCTTGTTTAACTTAAATATACGAGACAGCTTTTCAGACACCTCCACAGACTCTGTTCCTAATAAAATAGGCCTTCCTTGTGCATGTGTATCACGAACCTCTTTTAAGATAGCGTTATATTTTTCACGCTCCGTCATATACATTTCGTCATTGGCATCACTACGACGAAGAGGCCTATGTGTGGGCACCTGCACAACATCAAGCTTATATATCTCCTTAAATTCATGCGCCTCTGTAATAGCCGTTCCTGTCATTCCCGCTAACCGCTCATACATACGGAAATAATTTTGAATCGTGATTGTAGCATATGTCTGCGTCTCACGTTGGATCGCCACCATCTCTTTTGCCTCTATAGCTTGATGCAACCCATCAGAAAAACGTCTCCCTGGCTGTGGACGTCCTGTATTTTCATCGATAATGACTACCTTTTGCTCTTGAACGATATAATCGACATCTTTTTCCATCAAAAGATGGGCTCTGAGCAGCTGACGCAAGTTATGAGCCCGCTCTTTACGTATCGCATCTTCCTCTCTGACAGCAACTTTTTGCTTCATCTTTTCTTCTTCCGAAAGCGCAAAGTTTTGGTCTATCTGCAGATACTCATACCCTAAGTCAAGCATCACAAAATCATCTTCTTTGCCACCGCACTCTGCCCAGCAATGAATTCCCTTATCTGTTAATTCATACTCACTCGATTTCTCATCGACGATCATATAGAGTCCTGCAAGCGCCTCTGCTTTCTCTTCTTTGTTTTGCTCGGCATAGTAATACAAATCCCACTCATCAATTGCAGCACGCAAAGATGGATCTTCCTTCAAACGCTTGACAACCTTGTTGCGCGGCATCCCCTTGCCCACGAGCCAGAGTTTACGCAAGGCCTCTTTCTCTTGATCATTCCATTTTTTCTTTTCTTGCACGTTCGGACTATCTTTGAGATGCTTATCTAATACGCGCTTTGCATCTAGGGCAATCACATTACACGCCTCTCTTTGCTTGTCGACAAGCGTGCGCACCGGATCCTTTAAAACTTCATAGAGCTGCTTCGTAGAGGCGGCTGGCCCTGAAATGATAAGTGGAGTTCTTGCTTCATCGATTAAAATAGAGTCTACTTCGTCGATAAGCGAAAAGTAGTGACCTCGCTGCACCTGTTCTGTCGCATGTGTCGCTACAGAATTATCACGCAGGTAATCGAAGCCAAACTCAGATGCTGTTCCGTAGACAATATCGCACTCATATACAGCCTTTCTCTCATGATACGGAGTCGCCTGCATCAAAACCCCCGTAGTGAGCCCTAACCAACGATAGATACTTCCCACCCATTCGCAGTCCCGATTTGCGAGGTAGTCGTTTACTGTGACAATATGAACAGGCCTGCCAGTAAGTGCATTGAGATAAAGCGGCATCGCAGCGGTAAGAGTCTTTCCTTCTCCTGTTTGCATCTCCGTGATATAGCCCTGATGCAATGCAATAGCTCCTGCAATTTGAACATCAAAGGGAATCATATCCCAACGCTGATGATAGCCAGAGACATGAAATTCATTCCCAAGCATACGGCGACATACATTCACCACTGCAGCATAAGCTTCTTTCAAAATATCGTCTGTTGTTTCGCCCTTCTGCAGTCTTTCTTTAAATTCAGCTGTCTTCCCACGAATATCTTCATCTGAGAGCTTTTGATACCCCTCTTCAATAGTGCGGATCTCAGCAACCATCTTTTTCAATCGGCTGATCGTTCTGTCTTGTGCTGTGCCGAATAGTCTTCTGAAGAATGATAACATAGATCTCCTTGCTGATACGTCTCACTTTGAAATGACAAGGGTATTCGATACGAAGATTTCTATGCAATTTTCTTCTAATGATTTATCCTGCACATTAAAAAGTAGTGCTATGGCAAAATCGAGTCGTTTAGTCAATGAATTCAGCTGGTCTTTTTCAAGACAAAGCACCTTTCATGAATGCAAAAAAAAATATTGGTACATCTACTATGGTTCCTGGGAAGGTTGGCCAAAAACACCTTGGGACTCTCGCCCATCAATAGACCCACTCGCTTCTTACCTTTATGCCCTCAAAAATATGCAGAGGCTTCCTCTTTTTCTTGGCTCTTGCGTTCATGGAACAATTGAACATTTTCTGAAAGAGCTCATGAAGGGAGAGAGAAAACCTCTTCAACTTGAGGCGATGATCACTCACGCCTTGCAACTTTTTACAAAAGGGATTGAGGCGTCACAAAGCGGTAAATGGCGAGAAAGCCCTAAAAAATATGCAAACTTATTTGAACATTACTACCAAGAGCCTATTGGTGAAACATCTCTCGGAGAAGCGAAAGAAAAAATTACAACATGTATTACCAATTGGCACACATCAGCGATCACCAAGATGATTTTTGACCCAAGAGCTCAGTGGCGTAGCATCGAAGAGATGGGCACCTTTCAACTTGCAAACACCTATAAGATCATTGTAGTCGTAGACTTTGCGCTCCTATGGAAAACAGCTGATGGCGACGTATCCATTCTGTTCGACTGGAAAACAGGACAAAAAAGTCAAAAAACAGATGAACAGCTCTATTGCTATGCCCTCTTTGCTCATAAAGCATGGAATGTGCCATACGATAAAATTCTCCTCTCTCCATTTTATCTCTTTTCAAATGAGTATACAAAAATCGGCTATCAGCAAAAAGAAATGCTTTCTCTCTCCAAGCTCGCTGAAATAGAAGATTCCATCGTCTCCTCTTGTCATGAGATGTCTCAACCTCTTACAGGTCTTGCTGTTTTCCCGGGATCTCCTCCTCCTGATCCCACTCTCTTTCCATATGCAGAAAATCGCTGGCAATGCAATGGATGCTCGTTCAAGGAACTCTGCCATAAAGCAGACTATGCGCCAGTACATATCGATCGCATGAGAGAACTCGTAAAAGGGCTGAGCTAGACGGATGGTTAAAAAAACGCGGCAAGCAATGCGGTATGCCTTGAAAAAAGCACTCAGTACTTGCCGCGCGACTAGATAGAAAAAGAGAAACTACTACTTCTTTTTCTTAGCAGCTGGCTTCTTTGCAGCTGGTTTCTTAGCAGCTGGCTTCTTTGCAGCTGGCTTCTTAGCAGCTGTCTTTTTTGGAGCTGCTTTTTTTGTGACTGCCATTGCTGGCCTCCTTTCTTTTTGGGGTTTGTTTTGGGGTTTACTGTAAGCTGTTTTTTCTCGATCTGCAAATTTTTCCTGCATCTTATCGATATCATTACCAATGACATCGCATGCTGGAAATTCTGAGCAGAGATAGTACATTTTTCCAAAGCGCGACTTCTTCTGAAGCAAGTGCCCTGTACACCCTTTTGCGGGACATGATACAGGCTCTTTCATCGCTGTCTCCCCTTTTTTAGGGATATTTACAATTCCCTTACATTCTGGATAGTTATTGCATCCTAAAAATGGTCCAAAACGTCCAAATCGAACCTTCATAGAAGAGTGACATTTTGGACACGGCTGATCCCACTGGAAATCTTCCGCATACTCTTCTTTATTAAATGTCGCCTCTTCGAGAGATGCTCTATAATCACATGTTGGATAGTTCTCGCAGCCAAGAAAATATTTGGACTTAAACCAGATTTTCTGTAGATGAGCACCACATTTTGGACATGGCATATCTGTTGTAATTTTTGGAACAACAGCACTTTCTTCAGCGCTATCAAGAGATCCCTTAAATCCCTTCCAAAAATCATTTAAAAGCGCATGCCAGTCTTGCTTATTTTCAGCCACAAGCTCCAACTCATCTTCCATATGGGCTGTAAAGCCAATGCTCACAATATCTTGGAAGCTACGTTCAAGCATTTCTACTACCAGTCGACCCAGTTCTGTTGGCTTCAGACGATTCGAGAGACGCTCTGTGTATTCACGATTTTGAATTTTATTCATAATAGCCGCATACGTTGATGGACGGCCAATACCCGATTTCTCTAACTCTTTGATGAGCGAAGCCTCTGTAAAGCGCGGTGGCGGTTTGGTAAATGATTGTGTTGATAAAACTTGCAGAAGATACAAAATTTCATTTTCTTGAAGCGGCGGCAAGGTCATCTCTTTTGCAGCTGCCCCCTCTTCTTGCTTCTCCTCTTCTGACTTCTCATCATCTTGCTTTTCCTCATACAGAGCCAAAAATCCTAAAAACTTGATGATAGAGCCACTTGCTCGAAGTATGTAACGACTGCCAGCGCCTATATCTACAGATACGGTATCATATACAGCTGGCATCATCTGACAGGCGACAAGTCGCTTCCATATCAAGGAATAGAGTTGAAATTGATCTCTTGTCAGATAGGATTGCACCATATCAGGGGTGTAGCGAACATGTGTTGGCCGAATTCCTTCATGGGCATCTTGTGCGCTCTTTTTTACAACAAATGTTCGCGGTTGCGCGGGTAAAAATTCTTTTCCAAATGTTTCACCAATATATCCTCTTGCCTCATCGATAGCCTCAGGAGCAACACGTACTGAGTCAGTTCTCATATAGGTAATCAAACCTTCAGTCCCGTGCTCTCCTAAATCAATACCTTCATATAACTGCTGTGCTATTTGCATTGTCTTTGCTGGCGAAAACCGAAAATGACGGCTCGCCTCTTGTTGCAGAGTCGAGGTAATAAAAGGTGGCTCTGGATTTCTACGCTTTTCTTTTCGCTCAATTGTTTTGACAGTATACTGACATGTTTTGAGTTCGTTCGCGATTTCTTTTGCTTTCTCTTCTGTTGCAATACGCTCACAATCAACGCCTTCTTTTTTATTGGCAGGAACCTCTTTTTCAATTCGTTTCCCATCAATAGAATGCAGCGTTGCTGTAAATGAGCGTTTATGATCACTTTGTTCAAGTTTGGCTTCTATTGTCCAGTATTCTTGCGGAATAAAAGCCTCAATGGCTCGTTCTCTATCTACTATCATCCATAAGGCAACCGACTGCACTCGTCCTGCCGATACCGACTGTCCACGACCCCTCCTGAGACGTCTATTCAAAAGAGGAGAAATGCTATATCCAACAAGGCGATCTAATAAACGACGCGCCTGTTGTGCATTCACAAGTGGCAGATTCAAATCAGTCGGAGTACGTAATCCTTCCAGAACCGCATCTTTTGTAATTGAGTGAAAGGTGACTCGTTTGACCACTGTATTTTTCGGCAGAATCTCGCGAATATGCCATGCAATCGCTTCTCCTTCTCGATCTGGATCGGGAGATAAATAGACAACGTCACATTCCTTGGCTGCCTTTTTTATTGCCGCGATGACCTTTTGCTTTCCTTGCAAAATTTCATACGTAGGCTCAAAATTATTTTCTATGTCAATCCCAAACCCTTTTTCAGGAAGATCTCGAATATGTCCATATGAGGATTCAAACATAAAGGTAGGACCTAAAAACTGCTTCAACGTTTTTATTTTTGTTGGAGATTCAACTATAATCAATGATTTTCCCATATCTCTCTATCTGTCAAATTACTCGTATACATGATGCATTTCAGCAATTTATCTCCTTAAATCTATTAAATACAATAAGACGCTCTCTTTTTTCAATTTTTTTGTATAACAAAATTCAAGGAGTTTCAATTTGCCATTTTTTTAAAAACAAAAAATAGACTCTATAGTCGATCGACAAGGCGATTTTTTAATTATTCTATCTTGAATGAGAATAGAAAAAAAATTTCTTCCGAGGACACTATATTGCTATTTTTCACACACCTATACATTCTTGGATGCTAGAAAGCTTGGATTATTTTGACCATGAAAAGCTTAAAAACGTGCCCTCGTATCAGCAATCATTTCAAAATCCGTGATCCAAAAAAACAAGCCTACATCATCAAAAAGTGCGGCTAGTGAATTGCTACGAGGGTAGCTGAAATATGAGCAGAATACAATTTGATTTTTTCAATTTACTAGCGAGGGAATTACAAATGTCAGACCATGGAATAGCTATGAAAAAAGGAAGGCAGCCATTTCGGCTGCCTTCGAATTGAAGAATCTAGAAGGATACAGTGATTGTTCCTTCTATCCACACTACCTCGTCAGCTTGATTATACTGACTTGGCAGCAGTGGAAAAAGAGAGGCTGGGTGCTCACACACCGACAACATCGTCTCTTCTTCATCTTGACACTCTTGTGAAGATGTCAAAATATCACATATCATCATACACATACCTCACTGGATACCTTCCTCATCGGAAGGAGAAGCCATTTTATGGCTTCTTCAGTGTTACCCGCTTGCACGCAAGCGGTTGATTTTCTAAAAAGTCCTTTGTTCACTTTAGTATGTTCTGAGCGGCACCTTACTTCGATCCACCTCCTTTTTGCTCGTCGTCTGCCTCTTTCAATACAGAAATATGGCATCTCACACTATCGCGAGTAGGTTATCATCAGCAAAGTCATCACATATGACGACCTACGCTGGACGGCGCCTACTACACCGTCTTACTCTTATGTAGCAAAAAACCAAAATTGAGGCAATTAATACCAATTTATTTGTTCAACCAATCCAATAAAGAAGCATTTTTATCATGCATCAACTTCATAAATTGCTCTGCATCATTGCACGCTATAATACCATCAGGGCCCGCACGTGTAATCAATTCTTTAAGCTCCCCTACCACTGCAGCAGCATAATCACTATTTCCTTCCTCTTTTGCTAAAGCGGCCTGTTGGAGCATTGAAAAAGCAAGTAGCAGCCCATGTTTTTGATCTTTTTTTTGTTTCAGCTGTTGCACCACCGTTTCAAGACGCTGTTTCGCCTGAGAATAGTCCTTTTCATGACTGCAGACTGCTATTTCAGAAAATTCACCATATTCTGCCAGCCCTGCTTGATACAGCTTATGTATGACATCTGCTACTAGAGGCTTTTGCAGCGTCTCTGCAGACTGAAGCAAGAGCGCCTGTAATAAAACACCTCCATATCTTGCCTCTATAGACGCCTCTGATGCTACTAATTTTTGCAGCCCATACATAGCTCTTTCATATTTCGCTTTGCGCTCTTTTGCATCAAAGGAAGACTCTTCAGCTGCTATTTTTTGTTGTGTGGTTAGCTCCTGTACATACAACCTTGCAAGCGCCATGTCCTGCAGGTTCTTTTCTTGCCTTCTTGAACTGAAGTAAAGGAGAAAAACGCAGATCCCTAAAAATGCCGCCACCCCGTAACCAATTTGTTTTTTATGATCGACTATTTTTTCGAAAAATGGTGAGGAAAGCCACTTTTCAATACATGAAGGCTCTTCACTCATGGTATGTGTAACAGTATCTATCGAATGGGGTATTTGCTTGCTCTCTTTTACTCGTTTACTCTGCTTCATTGGATTACCTAAACCTCGCATGGTGTGAAAACTTTTTGTTAAATTGTAGTGAATACACTAAGATTAGTGCAACTATGACACATAATACAACAGCAGAAAAACTGATTGAGATAGAGATCTTTCGTCTTCTTTCAAACCCTTATCAACCAAGAAGGCAGTTTGATGATGAAGAGTTGCAGCAACTCGCTGCATCTATTCAAGATGTAGGACTTCTTGCACCTCCCCTCGTGCGGAAACAACAGACAGGCGACTTTTATGAAATCGTAGCAGGCGAAAGAAGGGTGTTGGCATGCAAAAAGCTTGGACTCCATCGAATACCTGTATATATATGTGATCTCGATCTTCAAAAGTCTGCTGAAGCTGCTCTCATAGAAAATATCCAGCGTGTGGACTTAAACCCCATAGAAGTAGCCCTCTCTTGCAAACAACTCATCGATGAATTTGACATTAACCAAGAACAGCTTGCTGAAAAAATTGGAAAAAAACGATCGACTGTTGCCAACTACCTGCGATTATTGCAGCTTCCTTTCGATATGCAACAAGCACTTGTTGATAACACGATACAGGTGGCTCATGCAAAAGCTCTCCTTTCAGAAATAGACCCTCACAAAAGACAGCAGCTCTTCAAACGGGTTGTTCAAGAGGGGCTTTCCGTCCAAAAACTCGAGCGCTTGCTTAAAACAGATAAAAAAAATCCTACTCATTCTCAATCAGCTGATATATATGTAAGTGATCTACAAGACCTTCTACAAAGAAGGTTTGGGACAAAAGTTGAATTAAAACTAACAGGCAATACAAAAACTGGTAGTTCGGGATCTATCAATATCCACTACTATTCATTGGACGATCTCGACCGAGTAATCGAGCTGCTTGTGCCATAAGAGGCTTTTAGGTAAGCATGGTCTTCTTATCCGTCATACTCTTGCTCGGATCCTTCTTCTATTTGAGAAGGCGCACACAAGCACTTGCCTCTTTTCCTCTTTCGTTTTATCCCATATTTTCTAAGAAAACTTATCGCGTACATATTCATCAGCTTGGAAATAGAGCTTTTGTCCTAGCACTTTTCCTGATGGCAGCAGCCCTCCTTCTTCCCAACGAGAGTTTTTCATTTTTAAACACCCATAATCAGCAATCATTTGAGCCCTCATACCAAGGCATGAGCATCTATCTTCTCATCGATAAATCAGGCTCAATGAACGAAGCGGCTCCTACCTCACAACATCAATCAAAAATTACCTGGGCCAAACAGATTGCCACGCACCTGGTCCAAGAGCGCCCTCACGACATGCTTGGGCTTCTTGCATTTGCTCGCGCGGCAACAATTGTCTGCCCCCTCACTCTCGCACATAACGAACTCCTTATAAACCTACAGTCTATTACCCCAGTCACTGATGACACATATAACGGAACCGCCATCGGATATGCCCTCTTTAAAACAGCGAATCTTATATCGGCTACCAACTATTTTGCAGAGCGCGACAAGTCGAAAAGAACACCAATCTATACTACAGAAAAAAAGGCTATTATAGTCCTCACCGACGGACTGCAAAGTCCTCATCCTGATGACAAGACGAACCCATATCGCTTTATGCCCCTAGAAGATGCTCTCGCATTTTGCCAAGAAAATGACATCCAAGTCTTTTATGTAGCTGTAGACCCAATTTTAAAAAGCAAAGAACTTGCTGTAGATACTTATAAAACGCAAAAAGCAGTAGAAAAAACAGGCGGGACTTTTTATATAATCGATGACAATAGCGCCATCTCTTCTCTAGACACCAAGCTTCCCCCTCCTAGCGCACAACACGAGAGTACAGAATACAAGAATAAGACAGTTGGAGTGCCTATACATACCATTCTTATTGCCATAGCCATGCTCTTTTTCCTCTTTGGCTGTTTGAGTGAAACGATATTTGCACGGAGCGTGCCTTAAATGAACATTTCCTATCTACAACCTCATCTGAGCTCTCTTTTGTTGGTCGCTCTTCTTTTGTTGATTTTGTATCACCGACTCTTTCTCTATAAAACATCTCTTCAGAAACAATTTCAGTTGATTGTATCTCACACCGCCACGAATCCTTCACTCTTTTGGCTTCGCAGCTGCTGTCTTGTTTTTTCGTGGATTTTGCTTGCATGTTCATTGATGCAGCCTGCAAAAGTGGAAAATAAAGAAGATCAAATAGATACACGCCGAATTTCTTCATTTAATGAGATCGCATTTTTCTTAGACAACTCACAATCAATGGCAATACAAGATACAGCTACACATATCTCGCGCTTTGATCGCGCAAAAGAAGTGATCGAATCGATTGTAGAAAATCTAGCCGGCATTCCTATTTCTCTTGCAACATTTTCTGGAACAGTAATGAATACTTGCCCCGCTACTATGGACTATCTTTTTTTTAGACTTACACTCCAATCACAACTTGTCAATGACACACCTATTCCAGGAACTGATTTTTCTCAAATCGCAAGCGATCTACAAAATCGCTATGGTCAAAACCCAACTAGAAAAAAAACGCTCTTCATTCTTCTCTCAGATGGAGAAGATACGACTCTACTCGACTTACCAAGTGATGAGCGAAAGGGTGCATACAAAAGGGCGGCATCACATATTGTGAATGCTCCACAAAGTAGCTTTACACAATTTGATACGATCGGATTTGGATCTCGAAACGGAAAAGAAGTGCCTGATATTCTGCTTCTTGGGAAACCCGTTCTCTCCTCCTTTCAGCCTGGTCTGATGCGAGAGATTGCCTTACAAGGAAGGGGTCATTTTTTTGAAGAAACAGAAATCTCAGTACCACAAATTGTCAAAGAAATATATGTTGATGTTATAGCAGACCCCTCTCAACAAGGAAAAAGAGCTCTCTACTCCGACATGTCTGGATACCTCGTCATCACAGCTCTTTTATTTCTCATCATAGCACTTGTGCTACCTCAAACCAGGAGTGCAAGATGACTCATCGCTACATCCAAGCGCTTTCTCTATGCCTTATCAGCGCTTCTCTTCTCTATTGTGGGCCAACAGAAGAGATCAACAAAGCCATCCAGTATTCTCTTGCTGGGCAAAATGGTGCTGCTAAAGAGATCCTTGAAAATCTGCTTACCGAAAACCTTACCGACACCCAAAAATCTGCTATTTTGTATAACCTTGGAAATATAGCCTTGCATGAAGGAAATGTAGATGAAGCCGAAAGAAGACTCCAAAATATCGATCTCGACCCCATGCAACCATTTTTTACAAAAAATCTCTTACAAACATACATCACCACTCTTCTTGTACTTATAGAACGTGATATAGATTTGTATAGAAGAGGAGACCGCTCCTTCAATATCCGGCAAAAAATAAAAGAAAGAATTACCACATTGGAAAATACTCTCGTTCATATAAAAAAAGATGACCCTCTTTTCCCTCATCTTGAACGACATATGAAACGCCTTGAAATAGAGGCCAATGAACTCTTGACTCTCCCTTCTGAAGGCACTACTCAAGAGGCTATCATTGCTTCTTGTATACACGTCTTGCACACGTTTGAGAGAGACCTTGCTTCAGAAAATGAAGATTTCGATCCGATATTTATTCAAAGCCAAGGGAAAATGATCTCACAACTTCTACGCTCAGTGTATGAAAAAATATTCTCGAACTCTCTCCCTGATGAATATGCACGCTCTCTTCAAGCAATCACTGACTGCACACATACAGATACCCTGCTTCAGGAACTGCTCTTTGCTCGATTTCTTCTCCAAATACAGACCTCTCATGACCCACTCAAAACGGCTTTTGAAGAGATATACGCAGCCTCTTTACTGCCACATCAATCCTCTAAGCAGATACAAAAGAGAACCGCATACACACGTCACCTTCTTGAAACAAAGCCTCAAATCATCCATACACATCTACCTACTATACAAGCTACTCGACACCTCATTCATGCTCTCGACACTTTCCCGCCAAAAGAATTATTACTCTACTTCCTTGGATTAGAGCTGCCTATCACTCAATTGTTTATTCAATGCATTGAAAATGGTGACCCACAAAAAGGCTCCATCCAAGCTCTACTAGATCTTCTGCAACTAGAAGCGACAAAAGAGGCTTCTGAGGCGATGAAGCTGCTACAAAGAGTGCCATTTGACACAACACACGCTTTTTTTGCATATAATCCAAGAATATGCCTTCACTATCAAATTGCGACCATGATGAAAACAGGGATTGATAAAAAACAGCTCTCCCTTATCCTTCAAGAAATTCAGGCGCGGACACATTCTGATTTTACCAAGGATTGGATATCTACGATTGACTTCATCACAAAAAATCAGCATAACCCATTGTCTCAGTTTGCAATATCTCTTTGTTTACACTGGCTTGTAGAGCGCATACCCGCACACAAAACTTCCTATCCTACATTTTTACAAAACCTGATTGACATCTCTCAGCTCTCTCAGTCTTATCTTGAAATGCTTACCTCTCGCATGCAGCTCTCATATAGCGCAAAAAAAGAAGATCTCTCGGTTTTTATTACCCCCTCGCTTCTCTCTGAAAAGGAGCTCTTCGCCTCATTAAAAAACATAAACGACTATCAAGAAAATGATAAGACAGGGAAAGCGTCTGCTAGCGTGCGCCTACATGACATATTGCAATCTCTTCTGCTTCAATACCCCTATTACATAAAAGATGCGTCTACTTTTCGCCCCGAGGTCAACTTATCTTTAGAAAAAAAGACGCTCGCTCTATTGCAAGAGCTCTTGTTGGAATGGAACAACAAGCAGAGGGCTCCTGGCAACTCTTCTACACAGACTACTCCACCACAACTATTGAAATCTCCCTCATCTCAAGAGCAAAATAGATCTATACAGATGCTTCAAGAAATGCATGCACAAGATCTAGAATTTGATGTAAAAAAGAAGATAACTCAAACAACCTCTTCAACAAAACCTTGGTAATATGTTTCTTGTACTTATTTTTTCTCTTTTCTTTTCATGGAGTCAGTTGTATGGGATCTCTGTCGTCTTGCCCGCAAAAGCAACAGTGACTGTAGATGGTGGATCTGCCTTCGAAGGAAAAACCATAGCATGCACACTTTCTATCATCCACGAGAGGCAGCAGACAATCGAAACTTCAAGCGCGATCTATCATGAGCAGCCTCTTCATATAGAACGTATCGCAGAAACCTATCCTAACGCCAAAGATCTCTTCAAAGTGCAAGATCCCGATGCCCTCGTAGTCTCTACCTATCGCTTCACCTTGCCTGCCCAAAAAAAGGGACTCTATGTCATCGATGAGGTAAGCATAAAGGTAGATGGGATAGAAATACGTTCAGTTCCTGTAGCCTACGAGGTGATTGGTCCTGAACTCAATAGTTCTCTTAAGCTAGAGGCAAAATTACTTGAAAATCATGCCATCTATCCTGGTCAACGTGTCCATTTTCAATATAAAATCACCTTTCAAGATGATATAGAGCTTTCTAAAGAAGAGCTCCCGCTACTGAATTTAGCACATTTTCGAAACATAGGAGCCCCAAAAATCGATACGATTCAAGATGGACAAAATAGAGTACAAATCATCCTTCAAGAAGCAGTTGCTCTACAACCAGTTCATTTTTCCTCAGGAGATTCCTTAATAGAAGGCCGCAGCTATTTTATTTCGCGCGCGGGTGAAAAGATATATGGAAAGCAGCTACTACAAGCAGTGGCTCCTGGATTTGATATTACGATTAAGGCCTTCCCAAAAGAAGATATGCCCCCTTCCTTTAACGGCGCCATAGGCCTTTTTTACTATCAAGTGACCCCCCTCACAAACCCAATCATCGTTCAAGAAAAGTTGCAAATCGAAATCACAGTTGCAGGGCAAGGAGAGATGGATACTCTCTCTTTAGACCCAGCATGGTTGAAAGAACAGCTACAAGGTAATTTTCTCGTCTCTGACATCCCACCAGAAGCTACCGAAAAGAACTATAAAAAACGATTTATTGTCGAACTTCGCCCCATTTCTCAAAAAATTACTACAATTCCATCGCTCGAATTTTCCTCTTTTGATCCAGCACTTCAACGCTATTTCATTGTAAAAACAAAACCAGTTGCAATCCAGGTGCTGCCCAATACATCGAAAAAAATCTCTCCGACTCAAATTACATCTGACAAGCTCCCCACAGAAATAATGGGCAATGTAGCACTCCAATCAACATTCAATGAGCCCTCGCTGTCTACCATGACCGCTCTCTTGCTCATGCTGCTATTTCTCTTTCTTATGCAAAAACTTGCTTTTAGTGCTTATAAAAGGAGGAAAAAGAATCTTGAAGGAGTAAACAGTCGATCACTGTTCCTTCAAGCCCTAAGACAAAAAAGCCATTTTTCTAAATCTATCCTTCTTATAAAACAAGCCTTGCTTATGCGCCTGTTCGAAACAAAAGAAATTGCTCAACCCCTTCTACATCCAGAGGAGTTAGCAAATCATGGTCTACAAGGAGATATAAAAAAATTTCTATGCTCCCTTGATGAAAGGCGCTTTAGCGGCCGTCTTGTAGGACGAATTGAAATGACGGCTATCATTGATCAAGCAACAGAACTGTACTATAGGATGCGCTGATGAACTTATTTTTACTCGCCTTCATGTTTTTTTTCACACTGCTGCACGGCTATGATGACACAGTGCTGACAACGTATAGAGCCGCTGAAACAGCAAATACGCAAAATGAAAGACAGGCTCTGTTCAATAAAGCACTTCATGAATACCTTGCTATCCAAGATAGTTCTGCCTCACTGCAATACAATATTGCAAACTGTTATACACAGCTTGGAGAGTATGGACTTGCAATTTTGTATTACTATCGCGCCCTTCATGAAAACCCACGATTTGAAAAAGCACAAATAAACCTACAGATAACGGCTCAGAAAATAAACCTTCACCTGGAAAATAAAGCGCCTTATCTTCCTCTATCTTCTCTTGAACTAAAGCTCTGTTGCCTAGGAGCGGCAGCAGCCAGCTTTCTCTTTTTTTCTTTGTATCTCTGGACAAGGCACTCGTTATTGCGACAATTTGGTATACTTGCTCTTCTTACAGCAGTCATTTTCTTTGTACTCATTGCATGGATGCAATGGTTTAGCCATATAGATGCAGTTATCATAGTGCCTACTCAGCTCAAAAAAGATGCAGGAGTGCAATATACTCCTGTGTCAACAAAGGATCCGTTATATGGCCAACGCGTTCGGGTGATGGAAATAATGCCGGATGGATTGTGGCTTAAAATAAAAACTTCAAATGGAGAAGAGGGATATGTTTCTAAAGAGCAGGCAAGAATAATCTAAATAGAGTATCATCATACTATGGACGTAGCGCACAAAACATTTTTCAATTCTCTTCGCATGAATTTCCTTCGAGAAGGAAATCACATGCATGATGACTCTATCTCTTGGAAATTAGAAGATTTGAGAGAACAAGATACTGCCACACTCTTTCATAGACTCTATGAATTCGATCTCTATTTTGATAAAATGGCCTTCATCAGCTACGCAGAGCAGTTTGATTCCCCAGAGGAGCTGATGGAACATCTATTAACAGGAGAAGCCCGAGAAATAGATGAATCAAATAAAATTTATTTAATTGTGTTTGAATTGTGGAGACGTTTACTCCCGGAAAATATCTGTCTTTCCGTCTTTGCTGACGCGCTCGATTGGAAAATTTTTGACTATGAAGAGCGTCCTGATGAGAACCAAGCGGCTATTGAAGATGGACTCGAGGATCTTCATAATATTTTGGAAGAAAATGTCGATCAAGGCATACCACATCAAGAAGTGTTTTCTGCAATATGTGAATTTTTCGCCTGCGATCTTGAACGTTTTCTCTACGACTTTATTAGTACACAACTTGATAAAAATGATTTCAGCTATGCCACAGAACTTATCGACCACTTCACTCCATTTGTTATCGACGCAAAGTGGTTTCATCTACTACGGGCAAGAATCATAGCCCAAGATAATCTACCGCAAGCAAACGCACTTATTCGTTTTGTATTTGAGCAAAGCAAGAGCGATCCAGAGTTAATACTCAATCTTGATATCCTAGACACAATGCTACACGTTGGAGATCATAACCTCTTTCTAGAAGTATGTGATCACACACTCTCACTTATTGATGATGAGGTCGATTTTCTTGAACTTCTCGAAACAGCGAGTGATTACTTCCGCTGTCTCGATCAGGATGATATACAAGAAAAAATAGATACTCTTATTTACAAAAGACGTCATACAAAAAATCTCTGTCATTTTTCCAAGCAAGATACTGATATAGAAGTATTGAGACAAATACTTGCTCTTTCTACTATCGAACAAGGAGGTTCCTGACCTGCCTTGCTGATATGCCAAGTAGGTCTGCTGCTTCTTTTTGCTTCAATTGCTTTTCCTCTACTTGGCCTAGCACCCTATATCTATCTAACTCTTGCCTTGTCATACCTATAATCTCCTTCATATCAAGCACCTCCTGTATGGAAGTACTCCTATCAAAAAGCGGAAATTTTAAACTTGGTAAAAAGCGGAAATTTTAAACCCTAACTCCGCCAATCATTACGTAATATTGTGCCAATAACGTTAAGAAA
>CAZASK010000028.1:0-21105 GCA_964487845.1 uncultured bacterium | reverse complement strand
ATCTAAGCTTGACGTGGCTTGACGCGCTAGGAATCTTCTGGCGGGAATTGCTGCAGAATTCATAAAACCTCTTATTAATTAAAAATCACCCACTAAAATATAGCCATAACAAATCGAGACAGACACCGCTTTTAAACCTTACTCTGACAATAGGTATATTAGAATAACATCACTTTGATAACTACAAAATATATCCATTCAGAAACTCTTGTTTCTTTTTTTAAAAAAAGGTATAGAACTTCTATGAAAACAAAAATCCCCACGGCATTTATCACGCGTCGTTTGCAATCTCTATCTGGATGCTTCCTTGTTCTCTTTTTACTTGAACACCTCCTCACAAACTCACAAGCCGCTCTCTTCTTTGGGCAAGACAGAGCTCTTTTTATTACAGCTGTAAACGTCATCTACTCACTTCCCTATCTACCTGCCATCGAATGCCTATTGCTTGGAATGCCTATCCTAATTCACGGCTACCTTGGGATACAGTATCTGCGGACAGCACAGTACAACTCTGGGCCTTCCGATGGCTCGACACCTTCACTTCCCCTGCCTCGCAATAAAGCGTATACATGGCAGCGCATCACATCAGTTCTTCTTGTAATTGGCATTTTCCTCCATGTCCTCACCATGCGATTTATCCACCACCCAGAAAAAATTCATCTTGAGGGCCGCGATGCATTTACAGTCTCTCTTACAAAAGATGACAACTTGCCCTCAGTAGCACGCGAGCTCAATATACAGCTCTTAGATACGCCACCCAAATCACCACAAGATGCTGATCAAACAGTCGCCATCGCCCCATCGTTTGGCGCTGCTATTTTTATGGTTGTCAGAAGCACGTTTCAATCACCTTGGATGTGTCTTCTCTATTCACTTTTTGTATGCGCGGCTTGCTTTCATTCATGTAATGGTCTTTGGACTTTTGCCATCACATGGGGCATTACTTTATCTGAAAAGTCGAGAAGGCGATGCCGCTTTTTTGCCAATACAGTTATGATGACGCTTATTGCATTAGGGCTCATCAGCATTTGGGGAAGTAGATAAGATGAATGAGAACCAGCGAACGGTAATCGTAGTAGGGGGCGGCTTAGCAGGACTTTCGTGCGCCATGAAACTTGCCGAGCAAAATATCAAAGTAAAGCTTTTTTCTATTACTCGTGTTAAAAGATCTCATTCTGTCTGCGCACAGGGAGGCATCAACGCTGCCCTCAACAGCAAGTCAGAGGGTGATTCTCCACTTATTCACGCCTATGAAACCATCAAAGGCGGTGATTTTTTAGCAGATCAACCTCCTATCGTGGAGATGTGCCTTACAGCTCCGCGCATTATCCACATGATGGAAAGACTAGGATGTCCCTTTAACAGAACCCAAGAAGGCGATGTCGACGTCAGACGATTCGGAGGAACCCTCTACCATCGAACTGTCTTTTGTGGCACATCTACAGGCCAGCAACTTCTTTACACCTTAGATGAGCAAGTAAGGCGACATGAAGTAAGAGGCTATGTAGAAAAATTTGAAAACCATGAATTTCTCCGCCTTATTCTTGATGAAAACCAAAAAACCTGCGGCATCATCTACCACGATCTCTTTAACCTCAAAATCTCTGCCATGCGAGCAGACGCTGTCGTCATGGCAACAGGCGGCCTGGGCATGCTCTTTCGCAAGTCTACAAACTCCATCTTTTGCACAGGCGCTGCAAATGGCCGCCTTTTTATGCAGGGCATGCACTATGCAAATGGCGAGTTTATTCAGATACACCCGACAGCAATTCCTGGAGAGGACAAGCTCAGGCTCATGTCGGAGTCAGCACGAGGTGAAGGCGGCCGTATATGGGTGCCTGGCGATAGCACACAATCGATTCAAACAGCTGACGGGCGTCTCATTCCATGCGGCACTACAGGAAAGCCTTGGTACTTTTTAGAAGAGCTTTACCCAGCCTTCGGAAATCTCGTACCGCGCGATATCGCAGCTCGTGAAATTGTCCGTATTACTGAGATGGGGCTTGGTGTTGATGGAAAAATGCAGGTATATCTTGATGTATCACACCTTCCACAAGAAAAGCTCAAGCGCATGGCCTCCATTCTTGAAATATATGAAAAATTTACAGGCTTTGACCCAAGGAAAATGGCTATGCGCATCTTCCCTGCCGTCCACTATTCAATGGGCGGTGGCTGGGCCGACTATCCAGCAGCTGATGACCATGATCGCATGACAAGATATCGCCATATGAGCAATATCCCAGGCTGCTTCGTGATTGGAGAAGCAGACTTCCTCTACCATGGAGCTAACCGTCTTGGAGCCAATTCTCTTCTTTCATGTATATTTGCAGGGCTTGTTGTAGCAAAAGAGATGCCACGATATCTCGAGCTAATGGCTCCTCAAAAAATAGATGAGCGCACGGTAAATCATGCCGTGCAGAGAGAAGAAGATCGTAAAAAATCTATATTTCTAAGAAATGGAAAAGAAAATATCCACCTTTTACATGATGAGCTCGCTTCTTTACTTGTCAGTACAGCAACAGTCACTCGAGAAAATAGTACCCTTAGCCATGCCATGAATGAAATTTTCAAAATCAGAGAGCGCATGCACCATATCACTCTTGGCGATACAGGACGCTTTGCTAATCAAACCTATATGTTTGCCAACCAATTTGAAGCAATGATTGAAATCGCACTCGTCATTGTAAAAGGCGCTCTTCTACGTAATGAGTCGCGAGGCTCGCATTACAAAAAAGAATTCTCTGCACGCGATGACGACGCCTGGCTGAAGACCACACTTGCCTCATATAGTCCAGATAGTCCAATAATCTCATATACACGAGTAGACACGCGCCATCTGCATCCACAGCTTCGTGATTATACAAAACGAGAAAAAGAGCTACCTCATTTTGAAAATTTGCCCACAGAGATCCCTCTTGCACTATAGGAGCATTATGGCTACAGAGCACACGTTTACTTTAAAAATATTGCGTGGAACTCCTGGCTACCAAGTGTGGGAGGAGTTTGAGTTTGAACGAAAGCCCGCTCTGAATATCATCTCTCTGCTCATGGATATACAAAGAAATCCTGTTACGAAACAGCAGAAAAAGACCACGCCTGTAGCTTGGGAGTCTGGCTGCTTAGAAGAAGTGTGCGGAGCTTGCACAATGTTAGTCAATGGAGTACCACGCCAATCATGCTCTACCATCATCGAAAAGGTACTTGAAGAAACACAGCGTGATACCATCACTCTCGCTCCTCTTACAAAATTTCCTCTTGTCAGAGATTTAATCGTCGATCGAAGTCTTATGTTTGAAAATCTCAAAAAAGTACAGGCATGGGTAGAGGCAGATGATAATGCAGAATATGGATTCGGACCGAAAATTAGCCCACAACAGCAAGAGCTCATGTATACGCTTTCTTGCTGCTTTAGCTGCGGCTCATGCTTAGAGGCTTGTCCGCAAGTCAACAAAAACTCAAAATTCATAGGAGCGGCAGCTATCGCACAAGCAAAGTTATTCAACACACATCCTGTTGGCAAAAGAGAGCGTGAAAGCCGCCTTCACCTCTTGATGGAAGAGGGGGGGGTGAGCGAGTGCGGCAATGCCCAAAACTGCGTAAAAGTATGCCCAAAAAAACTTCCTCTCACAGATACTATTGCAGCAATTGGAAGAGATGTTACTATACAAGCTGTAAAAAATGTGTTCAAAGGTGACTCATGATGTCTTCGGAAAATCTATCTCATTCAGACAAAAAACACTTTTCTTATGCCTCTAAGCTTATCTTCTGGGTCATTGCCATTAAGGTATTGATCAAGACGAAACTTCTCTTCAGTGCTTTTTTATTTTCCTCACATATTGGTCTTTTTGCTGATGAAGCACAGTATTGGACCTGGAGCAAAGCTTTGTCTTATGGCTACTACAATACTCCAGCAGCTATCGCCTACCAAGTGGCATTTGGGGGTCTTTTCTTTGGGGATACAGAGCTTGGCGTGCGCTTTGGAGCATTTCTTTTATCTAGCTGTCTTTCTTTTGCTATCTTCCATCTCTCCAAAAAAGCTGGCCTACCCGAGAAAATGGCATTCTTAGCAGCACTTACATTTACACTTACCCCTTTAGGATTCGCATCCACATTTCTTACAACACCTGATTGCGGTGCCATGCTCTTTTGGACTCTAGCTTGTAGTGTCTTTGTAGATGATTTGATGCAGAAAAAAAACTGTCGCTCTCTACTCATAGGAGCTTTGATTGGAATTGCAGCACTTTTTGACTGGACTGCTTTTATTCTGTGGCTGCCCATAACTATGATAAGTTGTATCTATAAAAAAATGACCCCCTCACAATTATTAAAAGCTATTTTCATCTCCCTGCTTGCAATTGTTCCACATCTTGTATGGAATTGGCAGCATGGTATAGCAACAATTCACGATCTGGCTGAGTTGTTCTGGACTCCTTCTACGCAGCCTCTGTCATTTCTTGCTATCCAATTTGGACTACTATCCCCCATCTTGATGCTTCTTCTTTTGATAACGCTCTGCGCCTATATACCGCTTCTCAAAAAGCTTCCTCCATCGCTTCTTTTTTGTTTCTCTGTTACAGTCTTGTGCTTATGCAGTGGCCTTCTATTTTCTTGCTATAAAAAGAGCCAGCTTCACTTCGCTGTCTTTGGCTATCCCACAGGATGTGCGCTCATACTATCTTACATACAAATGAGAGGCCCGCAATTACTAAAATGGCTCTACGCTGGATTAACGCTGTCTTGCACGCTCGTGATTGCAATGATGACGCTTCTTATTCTAGAACGCTATTATCCAGACGCCGCGACCCTCCCTTACCGGATGAACCCATTTAGAGGAGCCTTGGGGTGGAAGCGGCTTGAGCAGTGTATGCCAAATGTAGGCTATAACCCAAAAGAGCAGTTTTTATTTTCTGATCGCTTACAAACAACAAGCTTGCTTTCATTTTATAGCCCTGAAAAGAAAAGAGCCTACTTTTTCAACATCAAGCACTTGAAAAACAATCAATTCTCTTATTGGCCGCGCATGAAAGAATGTGAAAAAGGGAAAAATGGATTTTATGTAGGCATCGTCGATGGTGATTGTGCCCTCGATCGAGCATTTGCTCTACAGCAATCCACACGCCTTCTCCTCAAAAACTATTTTGCAGAGGTAACTGCTATTCCTACGCTTGTGCCCCTTGTAGAGATTAATGAAAAAGTAGTAAAAATTGCCTATTTTATTCGCTGCAATGACTACAATGGAAATGAACCGACTGAAGGACTATAACTTTACAAGCTTTTCCATCCCTTCTTGCCCTAGAGATAAGCCATATAAATTGCTCTTTTCTTCAAATCCGAGAGTATTGATGTACCAGTCTTTGGCTGAGTCGGTAGCGTCGAGCTCAATACACCTGTATTTGAGGTTGAGCGCTTTTTGAGCTACATACTGCATCAATGCAGTACCAACTCCTCGCATAGAGTGGTTGCTCGCTCTGATATTCAAATTCTTTGGATTCGAGAGCAAATAGAGCACCTTAACTGATTTGCTCGCATCACAAAAACATGTACACGCAATCCCTTGAATTTTCTTATTGGAGTCCATTGCAATATATACATCAAAAAAATCTTTTATATCATTATTATCCGTATCTTCCACCCACTCTGAAACCCATCTTACCAATGTTCTACAATCCATTACCTGACATTTCTTCTGCTCTGGAATTAAGGTAGATTTCGCATTTGCGATTTCAAAAAAGTCTTGTATAATTTTGTCCCATTTTCTCATCCTCTGGCTTATCGATTCAATCTGCTTATCCGTAGAAACTGACTCAAGAGTCAGCTGTTTTCTCGATAATATTTGAGGATACTTCACATAATCCACCATCTCATTGCGTTTTTTTTCAAAATTTTGCACCTGTGTAAGCGCTGGTAGCAATGCTTCTTTTGATCTAGAAAGCTCCAGAAGCTGCTTTCTGAGCTCATCTATCTTCTCAAGAGTCCCCAGTCGAAGAAAATAATGAATAAAGAATGGTATTTGCGTTGCTGAGATCGAGCGGACTATTTCCTGCATCTTCTTGACGTCTTGCGTCAAAGCATAAAATACAGCTTCTATTTGAGATGGTGCTTTATTTCCACTTTGATCGAGCGTAAGCAATCCTTTTTCGATAAAGACCTGTATATGATGATTCACATCCCAAGGATCGCATTTAATCAACGTGTGTAGCTTGTACCGCACCTCCTGGCAAGCTTCTTCTTGTATTCCTTGCGCTTTCTCTAGAAGACACGTGTGAAATTCTTGCCAAATCGTTTCAATTATTTCCACACACTCGAAATCTTTGATCATTTTAATTCGCTTATATGGTTTAAAAACCATCTCCAAAAGATCATCTACATAGAAAGATTCTTCTGATGAGCTTGTATTATATGCTTCCATAAACGACTTTATAGTTGTATTACTTCTAATGATTTTCTATGGGGCTTGTGCATAATTGCTAAACACTCTTCTTTTGTACGTTCTGTAACTGAAAAGTGGCGCCCTAGCTCGAAGATGCATGTTTCGACAAGTGATTCTATCGAAGGATAGTAAAGCTGTAAGCGTGTAATGAACTCCTCATGACTTCTTAAAAGACGATATTCAGGGCGCTTTTCAGGAAACCTCAAAAGAGCCATCAATTGCGGATTATAATCCCACAAAAAGGTAGTGTGATGAAGCCACCTTTCTTTTGTAAAATAGTGCGCATTGCCCCCAATTTTTCTTTCTGCAATCGTATAGTCATTTTCCTGACAGACGAAAGGATGTGGCAAGAATACAGGCTTATAAAACTCTTCTGACCAGCGAAGCACCTCTTGAGAAGACATCCCAAAATCAAGCGATTTTTTGGAGAAGATAAATGAGATAAAGAGCGTATTCTCATCGACAACGACTGTTCCGCCACCAGAAAATCTGCGAATCACAGGAATCGGATGTTTTTGATAGCGCTCAATGTCGATAAGCGACTCTGGCTTTCCTGATATCCCCATGACAATAGCTGGTGAAGAGCCTCTATTGATGATGCACCAGTTCTCTGAATCGACCCGAAGAAGGGCCTCTTCGATCTGCAGCTGATTCAATATCGGCTCTTGATTTAAGCAGAGGAGATTGAGACTCATACAGCATCACAACAAAATGATCGTCTGGTAAACGAGATCATCAACACAGAAATATCTGAAGGAGCAATCCCTGGAATGCGAGATGCTTGACCAAGAGTTTGAGGACGCACTGAACTTAGCCTCAATTTTGCCTCTGTACGCAGCCCCTCTATTGAATGAAAATCAATTTTTTCAGGCACCGATATAGCTTCAATATCAGCAAGTCGATTTACCTCTTGCTGCTCGCGGCTGATATACCCCGCATATTTGACAGCCAACTCAATCTGATTATTGATCTCAAAGCCATAGTCTTGTATGTCGTTTGGGAAGAGATCGTACAGAGCTTTGTAGCTCATCTCAGGCCGTGCTAAAAGCTGCTGAAGAGAGCTGTTTTTCCCTTCATATTGCTTAAACACCGTATCAAGCCTGCCCTGCTCATGTGTGAGCGCCTGCTTCTTGGTCCTCAATCTATTTATCTGCTCTTCTGAAATAAGACCAAGAGCATAGCCATATTCTCTCAAACGAAGATCTGCCGTATCATGGCGCAATAAAAGCCTGTGCTCAGCACGGCTTGTAAACATCCTATAAGGCTCATCAACACCTTTTGTGACAAGGTCATCGATCATAACGCCGATATAGGCTTCACTTCTTTTTAAAACGAGAGGATCCTTTCCTTGAATTTTGAGTACGGCATTGATCCCTGCCATCAGTCCCTGCGCTGCTGCCTCTTCATAGCCGGTAGTGCCGTTAATCTGCCCTGCAAAGAAAAGATGCGAGATCTTCTTTGACTCAAGAGAAAATTGAATCTGACCACTCACTACGTAGTCATACTCGATAGCATAGCCTGGCCTCATGATCTCTGCTTGCTTCAAAGCAGGTATACTTCTAATGAATGCATACTGCACATCAAAAGGAAGCGATGAGGAGACTCCATTTACATAAAACTCTTCCGTGTCGAGGCCCTCTGGCTCAAGAAATACCTGATGACGCTCTTTATCTGCAAAACGAATCACTTTATCTTCGATAGAGGGACAATAACGCGGCCCTACACCTACAATTTTTCCTGAGTAAAGAGGAGATCTGTGGATATTTTGCTTGATGATCTCCTTCGTCTCAAGACTTGTATGGCAGATATAGCAGGGTCTTTGCTCAAGACGCTCGTGTTCAATAGGATCAAAGGAGAAAAAGACACCCTCATCCCCACCTTGTTCTTCTACCAAAGAAAGATCTATCGATCTTTTATGGATACGCACCGGAGTGCCTGTTTTGAGCCTTCCTAATTGAATGCCGTGATCTTCTAAACTTTTTGACAATCCGACAGCAGGAGGATCTCCCGCTCTTCCTCCAGCTAACTGCACTTCACCAATATGCATCAGCCCACGCATGAACGTTCCTGATGTGATGATGACAGCTTGTGCTCGGTAGGCGATTCCTTCTTTGGAGACGACCCCCACCACACGTCCATCTTGTATAAGAAGCTCTTCTACGGTGGCCTGTTTCATTTGAAGGCCTGGAGTGCACTCCAAAAGGTGCTTTATATGCAGGCGATAGCGATCTTTGTCTGCTTGTGCACGTGGCGCCTGAACGGCGGGTCCTTTTTTTGTATTGAGCATACGGAATTGAATGCCTGTTGCATCAATTACTTTGCCCATGATGCCACCAATAGCATCGATTTCACGGACGATATGTCCTTTGCCTATGCCACCAACGGAAGGATTACAGCTCATCTGTCCTATCGTTGAGAGGTTCATCGTAAGCAGAAGCGTGCTCACACCGGCTTGTGCGGCAGCATGCGCTGCCTCACAGCCTGCATGGCCGCCACCGATGACGATGACATCATAACTTTGAGGATAGGTCCACTGCACCTTAGAATTCATGGTGAGCGATTAGGTTATTTTGGCTTATGACGGTTCATACGACTTCTTTTTTTGCGCTTGTGCTTTGACATTTTCATGCGGCGCTTCTTCTTAACAGAAGACATGGGTTTTCTCCTTGCAGTATCAGAAGTAATGATGATACCTATTCGAGAAGAAAAAAATCAACAAAAGTCGTGTGCTGTCGATTATTTTTCTGTTTTTTAGACGAGACTTCTTTCTTGAAAATTAAATTGCTCTTGGTTTCCTTCGAAACAGAGCCGCTCTACATCAGCTCCTAGCGCACACAATTTATTCGTGAGATTTTCATATCCTCGATCCAGAAACTGCAGCCCCGACAAAATACTCGTATCCTGCGATACGAGCGCTGCCATCACATAGGCAAATCCAGCACGAAGATCTGGAATTTCAATCTTCCTTCCGTAGAGTTCACTTGGCCCTTTTACGACGATGCTATGAGGAAAGCTGTGAGAAGCAAAGCGGCACTGCCTGCCGCCAAGACACTGCCGAAATAGCGAAATATCAGCCCCCATATCAATGAGCGCCTCTACGTAGCCAAAGCGATTTTCATACACTGTTTCATGAACAACTGACGAGCCTTTTGCCTGGGTAAGCAAGACAACAAAAGGCTGCTGCCAATCTGTGGTAAAGCCGGGATATACGTCCGTTTCGAGGTGAATACCACCTTGGAGAGGTCCATCATAGAAAAACTCAATACCTGTTGCCTTTACAGTAAAGCCGCCTCCGATCTCTCTGAGTCTATTTAAAAAGGTGATCATGGAAGCGTGATCGACCCCCTCTACGAAAACGCGCCCCTTTGTGGCAATCGCTGCCATACCAAGAGAGGCTACTTCGATTCGATCTGCGATGACGGTATGCTCTACTGCATGAAAATGTCTTGTTCCTTGGATGCGTATCGTACGATCTGCGTCGATTGCGATGATGGCGCCTAGTTTTTGTAAAAACAAAATGAGCTCGACGACTTCAGGCTCGATAGCTGCATTTTTGATCGTCGTCGTACCGCGCGCTGTGACCGCTGCTAAAATGGTATTTTCTGTTGCTCCTACAGATGGATAGGGAAGAGTAATAAGAGCCCCCTTGAGGCCTTGCGGGGCGAAAGCAAAATAGGCCCCCTCTTTTTTCATGCCTCTATATTCGATGGTGGCGCCGAGCTGCTGCAAAGCTTGGACATGATAGTCAACAGGGCGCATGCCGATGCGATCTCCTCCTACCGTGGGGACGATGATTTCTTCGTCTGTTCTGCCGAGTAAAGCGCCGATCATGAGGATAGGAATACGGTTGGCACCACAAAAGCGGTGCGGGATATAGGTCGTCGAAAGCTCTTTTGTCTCCACCTCCATGATCCCAGACACCTTATCCCACTGCACCTGCATTCCCACCTCTTGACACATCTCAATGGTGACAGCGACATCACCAATGTTTGGGACGTTGTAGAAGGTACATTTTTTATCTGAGAGGAGCGATGCTACCAGCAATTTTGTGATCGCATTTTTAGCTCCAGCGGCACGCACTTGACCTTGAAGCGGCCTTCCACCTTTGATTTTCAGCAATTCCATATTCCCTCTTTCTCCTTATCGAGAGACTTATAACATGCATGCAAAATAAAGGGATAAGAGGTTTTTACAAAACTCCGGCTCGAGTCGATTTTTGAGCGATTTTTTTTGATATTTTTCTTTCAACGTAAATCGACATAGTGTTGACACTAGGCGATTTACGTTGAAAGACAAAGATCAGAAAAAGCGCCAAAAAACGCCGAGCCCGAGTTTTGGAAAAGCCTCATAAACTAAAAATCACCGTTTGAAAACGGTGAGTTCATTTGATAAGGAGGATCTATCGCTGCAGAGGATCCTTGATAAGGCCTCATAGGAGTAAAGTTCGTAAATTGAGCGTACTCTTTGCGGTAAGTGAGAGGCACTTCGCCAACAGAGCCATGTCTATTTTTTGCAACAAAGAGCTGTGCCTGTCCGGGCCTATCATTAGGATCATAGTACTCTCTTCGCAGCAAAAGTAAAATCACATCAGCATCTTGCTCAAGAGAGCCTGACTCACGAAGATCGCTCATCAAAGGTTTATTGCCCGCTCTCTCCTCTACTTTTCTTGAAAGCTGTGCAAGGCAGAGCACGGGGATATCGAGTTCACGAGCCAGCGTTTTCAGATTTCTCGAGATTTCAGAAATTTCAACCTGCCTGCTTTCAGGACCTCGCGCTCCTGCCGATCCAGATAAGAGCTGCAGATAGTCAATCACCAGCAACCCAATGCCATGACTTTCTTTCATACGGCGCGCCCTCGCTCGAAGATCTGAGATTCTGAGTCCAGGCTGATCGTCGATAATCATTTTGCATTTTTGCATCTTGTTTACTGCTTCAACCACGCTGTGAAACTCTTCCACATCAAGAGCGCCTGTGCGTATCTTGTCTGCCTGCACTTGCGCTTGGGCGCAAATCATTCTATGGACAAGCTGCTCAGCTGTCATCTCAAGAGAAAACACACCGACAGGGATGTTGCTCTTCATGCAGACGCTTTCTGCAATGTTAATAGCAAGCGCTGATTTTCCCATCGCTGGCCGCGCTGCCAAAATGATCAAATGCGAATTACCCAAGCCGTTGATGAGTTTATCAAGGTCTATAAAATGAGTTGGAATTCCCGTGATTCCAGGATCGTTAGGACCTCGTTCTCGAAATTGCTCTTGCCTTTCTTCCAGCTCTTTTAAAAAGGGAATTTTATCTTTGGTATGAATGCCGTTTAATATGTCAGAAACAGAAGTACCTGCCTGCGATCCTGCTACTTGTCCAATTTTAAAAAACATCTGTTGAGCAGCGTCGAGACTTGAAGAGACATCTTTGGGATCTTCTAGCGCCTCTTTTTCTACTGACTGCGCAGCCCATATCATCCGGCGTAGAATCGATTTACTCTTGATGATCTCAGCATACTCTTCGATGTAGGCGCTCGTTCCAGCATATTGAGCAAGTGTTGTCAAATAGGCGATGCCGCCTACTGCCTGAAGTTTATTTTCTCTCTTGAGATCTTCTGCTATAAGATGGACATCTGCCGGCTTGTCACTTTTATAGGCATGCCTGAGCGATTGAAAGACAAGCTTATGCTCGGAAAAGTAAAAATCTTCTTCCTCTAAGGCGTCTGCTGCGACATTTAAACTGTTAATGCTCGTGAGCATACAGCCTAAAACCATCATTTCAGACTCTTTCGAGTGTGGGGGCGTCCTTGTCTTGTTTTCTACCATATGCACTTCCAAAGTTGCTTGATCAATAAATATACCGAGATTCTTCATTATTGAAATAGAGGGAATTGCAAAACTCACTTTGGAGGCCAAATTCGATGATTTTTTTGTCGGTTCAGTTTTTCGTAAATCGACATATCCTCTTGGCCATAGGCGATTTACGAAAAATCTGAATCCGCCGGAAAAAGCGCGGATTTGGCCACAAATGGAGTTTTGCAATTCCCTCAATAGTGAAATTGCCGCAAATGAGTAAAATCTATTATTCTATAAGAAAGTAGGTGCTTTAATGGAAAAATTAAAATTTTTATTCGGTAATAATAAAGTATGGGCTCATGCACGACTCGCTGAAGATCCCAACTTTTTTACGGATCTTTCTCATAAGCAGCAGCCAAAATATCTTTGGATCGGTTGCTCAGATAGCAGGATTCCGGCTAATCAGGTGATAGGACTCGGGCCTGGTGAGGTATTTGTCCACAGAAATATTGCCAACTTATTTCCCCATACCGATTTCAACTGTCTGTCTGTGCTTGAATATGGTGTGAATTGTCTTGGAATTGAACATGTCATCGTGTGTGGCCATTATGGCTGCGGTGGAGTGATCGCTGCCATGGAAGAACAACAGCATGGCCTTGTTGACAATTGGCTACGCCATATCCGCGATGTCTATTCAGCATCAAAAAAAGAGCTCGACCTCATCGAAGATAAGGGACTCAGACATAAAAAGTTAGTGGAATTGAATGTCGTGCAGCAGGTGATGAATGTCTGTCATACGACTATTGTGCAAAATGCTTGGGCACGCAGTCAGCCGCTCTGTGTGCATGGATGGGTGTATGATCTTGACACAGGCCTGATTCACGACTTGAGCTGCTGCATCTCGAGCTTTGCCCAAATCAACGAAACATATATTACTTCTGTCTTCAGCTGATCAATTTCGAAAGAAGTCGAAAGAAGTCTATTGATAGAAAACCACAATCACTGTACGATCTTTGGCATGTTGCGGAAAGATGGCTGAGTGGCCGAAAGCGCGTCCCTGCTAAGGACGTGTACCCTATAAACGGGTACCGAGGGTTCAAATCCCTCTCTTTCCGTTTCATTTATTTCTACGGACGCTCACAGAAGGCGAGTGATCCTACATACGTACATCCAGCCGTCAAGGCGATCGTAGCGCCTACCGGCCAGTCGAGATGGAAGGCAACAAAAGTGCCGATAATACAAAACAGCATACTGAAGGCAACGCTTGCCATCATCACAGAGGAGAGCTTTTTTGTGAGGTTACTGGCAATCGCTGCGGGCAGTGTCAACATCGTCATCACAAGGATAACGCCAACTACCTGCATCAAAATCACAACGGAAATGGAGACTAAGATGAGCAAAAACAATGACAGAGCCTGTACAGAAATTCCTTGTAAAAAGGCTTGATCTTCGTCGAAAGAAAGTTGCATCAATTTGCGATGATAGAGCAGCACAGAAACGACGACCACTGCATCTAAGATCAGAAGAACCATGAGATCGTCACTCGACACCCATAAAATATTCCCAATCAAAAAATTGGTAAGCTCTACAGAAAATCCTGGGGTCTGCGATAAAAAGAGAATACCTACTGCCATACCAATAGACCAGACTGCGGCGATGACTGAATCTTCACGTTGCTTGTATCTGCTGTGTACATACCCAATCAACAAAGCTGAGGCAACTCCAGCCACAATCGCTCCAAAAAGAGGCGTCATCCACGCAAGACCATGCACACGAGACAGCCACAAAAAGAAGCCAACGCCCGCCAAGATGGAGTGTGAAATACTGCCCGATATGAAGGAAATTCTCTTGACAACCACATAAGAGCCCATTAAGCCGCCCACTATCGAGGCAAGACACCCCGCAAGAAGAGCCATCAGCAAAAATGGATTAGAGAGCAAGGCGTCGATGAATGAATTCATAGGAATGAGGAGGTGTTATGAAAGGCGTTTTTTACAAATGTTTCTGCTTTAAAATGGCTTTTCGTCGTTTCAATAAGTGGATAGTGATACAGCCCCATAGCAAAGTGCTCACATAATGTTTCAGGCTGTATAAGGGCTACTCGACCTTGCACACATAATATCTTTTTTACATTATTGATGATCGCCCTGATATCGTGAGTGACCATAATAATTGTGTGCTGCCCTTTTAATTCGTTGATGAGCTCGTAAAGCCCCTCTTCAGCTTCTATATCGACATTGGCTGTTGGCTCATCGAGCAAGAGAGTAGAGGGCTTTTGTGCAAGAGCCCTTGCAATCAACACTCTTTGCATCTGCCCCCCAGAAAGAGTGCCAAATGCTTTCTTTGCATACTCTTGCAAGCCTACTTGCTCTAGGGCATGCAGCGCACATTCTTTGTCATACTGCGAAAATGTTCCAAACCACGATAAAGAAGAGAGTCTTCCTCCCAATACTACCTCGAGCACAGTGATAGGAAACTGCTTGTCGAAACGTAGATTTTGTGGTACATAGGCAATCCCTGAAGGATGTTTAGACGTGCTTTGCCCGAAAAGCTCTATCGATCCCTGCCATGGCGTACAAAACCCCATCAAGAGCCTGAGCAAGGTGGTCTTACCGCCTCCATTAGGGCCAATGACAGCAATAAACTCGCCCTCTTCGATTTCGAAGCTTGCTTGTTTTAAAACGGGAAGATCTTTCGTGTAGCCAAAAGTCACATTGTCACACACAATGAAACTTTTCTTCATAAAGCCTCATCTACTGCTGTAATAAGAGCTTCTATATTTTCTAGATACTCTTCTGAATAAGGGTCAAGCAGCACGAGGCCTGCTGAAAGCACTTTAGAAAAGAGGTACGCCGCTTTTGTGGAATATTGAGGCTGTACAAATATTTTTTTTATCTTTTTATCCTTCCCTTCTTTTACGAGAGCGACCACCTGCTTGGGACCAGGATCTTTCCCCTCTTGCTCTATAGAAATCTCTTCTAGGCCATAGTCTCTACAAAAATAGCCATACGCTGGGTGCGAGACAAAAAGCGTTCGCTGCTGTTTTTGTGCAAAAACATGTTCAGCTCTTTGATCGAGCTGCTGCAGCTTTTGCTTAAAAGAAAGTGTTTTTTTCTCGATACGTTCTTTTCTTTCTGGAAACTGCTGAATAAGCGCGAATGCTATTGTATCGATCTGCTTCTGCATAAGGCGAAGACTCATCCAGATGTGAGGGTCATCACCTTCATGCTCATCGTGATGGTGATGGCAGCAGCCGCTATGGATGAGAGAAAGACCTTGTCTCAGATCGACTATATGCATGTCGGGATGATGTTCTGTAAGCACTACTTGCGCCTTTTTTTCAAAGGGATCACCAATGGTAAACCAGATGCTACATTCAGATGCTGCTTGCAGCTGCTTAGGACTTGGTTCATAGGAATGAAAGCTCGCGCCTTGAGGAACAAGAAGAACGACATCCACATCTTGACCAACAAGAGTGCGTATTATTTTTTTATATGGAGCCACGCTCACCAAGACACTACGCTCTGCAGCATGCACAGCACTCACGCTCAAGAGAATAAAAATAAAAAAAAGTATTTTTTTCATACGTGCAGAAAGTATACTACGATCTCTTGAAAGTAGCACTCTTTATTTTTGGGAAATGGGATCAGACGAATCAAGCTGCGAAAGAAAGACAAGACCAGCTATCACAACTACAAGCGAAGGGAATACAAAATAGGGCCATGAGCTCTCGGACCACTCAAGCACCATGAGGCCATTTTTTGAAAAAAGCTTCACCAATATCCCAAAGAAAAAGAAAAAAGTACCTGATAATAAAAAAACGAGAGAAATAAGCGGCCGCAGCAGCCCTTGCAAAAGAGAAACGCCCGCCTCTTCTTCATGAGCTAGCACTGTCTGGAAGGGATCCTGGAAAGAAACTTGTGTAATCTTTCCAGCTTCTTTTTTATGTATATCAGGGTTCGGAGCATCTGTCTTTCTTGATTCACCCTCGCTATTTACAGACTCAAGTGACATGGGGGAGGCAGGAGCAATTAAATTGTGCTGACAATAGGGACAACGGGCTGCATATCTATGCACCATCTCTTCACAATGCGAACACATAATTTGCTGGCTTGCTTCGACTGCTTTCATCATTCTCACTCAAAACACTTCTGACTCCTAATCATACAACATAAAATGGAGAGTACAACAAAAAAAATGTTTTGGCAATTATTATCCATCTTACGTCAAATACGATTTATATGAAAATTCAGCAAAGCGCCAATAGAGATCAATGCATCAGCTTTTATCTCTGTTTTCTCAATTTCATTGATGGTAGACAAAAGCTCATCCATGTCAAAATTGCTTTTTGCTAATCCTATTTTTTTAGGCTCTTCTATTTCTCTATGGCGGGCCTGGATGTGAAATCTTGTAAACGCCTTCGCCATTTTTACTAATCCAACCGGGTGCTTCTTGATCATTTCGTAGGCTGTTTTTCTAGCAGCAAGCGCTCTGTGTTTCAGAAAAAATGCGTGCTGTGTATCCATTTCTCTGCTTTCAACATGAAGTAGAAGTGTTGATGCTGCATAATCTAGTACAGGAGCAATTTCCTCTACTATCTCTTGATCAACAGGAATCTTTTCATGAAGAGTCATGAGTCGAATACACAGATCGAATGCTTTTTCAGGATCTAGCTGCAAGCGCGTGAGCGCGTGCGCTATCTGAGCAACTGCCATTGCCAACGCCTGATAGAGTGCATAATTATTTTCTTCTTTGTCAAATGAGCATTTCTCCAGGATCTCAATAGCCTCGCTTGGTTCAAGAATCCCCACTACTGCTGCCCATTCACAAAGAGCTGCTTTATTCTTATAAATTTCTTTTTCCTCGCTTACTGTCCATGAAATCAACTCTTTTGCAGACTCTTCGTCAATATTAGCAAGCAATGCAGCACAAGAAAGACGAATCGAAAAGGTATCGTGACGCACTGCTGCTTGTTTCAACATTTCTATAAGCTTGAGTGCCGTTTCTTTATGCGTCTTTGCTAAGACATAAGCAAAGACTGGGGCACAGGCAAATAATTCCTCATCAGGAATACTATTTTCTTCATATTGGGAAAGGCATTTATTGATAAAATCAAATGCCATTTTAGAATCTATGAGATGATAGGCGATGGCGATATAGGCCCACGCTTCACACTTCGTATCAGAAAACAGCTTATTCGCTGCATAACAAACCGAAGTAGACACTTGTTCAAAATATTGCTTATCGTGGTGATATAAAATAGGTAAAACCTTAGAAATGCTCTCTACACATCTCAGGTGGTAGAGAACTTCTTTATTGCTTGTACACAGCGAGACAACTTTATACGCAAGCTCAAGAGACACCTTTGGAAAGGTGTTATTGAACACATACGAAATACGCCAACAGGCCTCTTCAACATACATCTCCGGTTGTAGACAGAAGATCTTGTCCTTCACTTCTTGAACAAGTTTTTGAGATGCTGCTGGGAAAAACTCAAGTAACGATACAGCAATATCCCCAAGCACAAAACAGCTGTGCTTCTCCTTCCAAAACTCTTTTTTACAAGACTGCTGTATACACGCATATCCTTGTTTTAAGAGCTTGATAATAGTTGGATAGAGTGGATCAAAATTTTCCGACTCAAGAATAATTTTTCGAATTTCCTTACATGTGAGCGAAAGATTACTCATCGCAAGAGGTCCAGCCATCATGAAAATTCTTTTTTTTAAAAAAAGAGGAAGCCATCTGCCATTGAATGGAGAAAAATTTGGAATTGCTGGAGCTGTGTAATAATGATGAGGCTCTTTACATATCACTTTTTGTTGATGAAACTGACTCCAGCCTCTTTCATAAAACAACTCTTGAATATTCATGAGCTATCCTGTGTTTAGTGGATCGATTATATAGATGCTATGATAACAAAAAAACTGAAAAACATTTTCACATCACAGGTTGTTTTTTACTATTAAAACAGGTAAAATTACTTCCCAATTGAGGTAAGGCATGAATAAAACATTTGATGTAGTAGTAATTGGGAGCGGCCCTGGTGGATATCCAGCGGCTATCAAACTTGCACAGCATGGAAAAAAAGTCGCGCTTGTAGAAGCAGGAGACATAGGCGGAACATGCCTCAACCGTGGATGCATTCCTACAAAAACTCTTCTTTCTAATGCGGAAGTTCTTCACACCATTCGACATGCGCATGAATATGGCATACACACAGGCCCTGTCTCTTTTGATTTTGATGCCATGATACAGAGAAAAGACAGCGTCGTTGCCCAGCTCAGAAAAAGCCTCGAAGGACTCATCAAAAGCCATGGCGTGACTATTATCAAGGGCTTTGCCTCCTTTCTCTCTCCGAAAGAAATCAAAGTAAAAGGCGAAGAGAGCTGTATCATCCACACAAAAAATACGATCATAGCAACTGGATCTGAGCCAAAAAACATTGCAGCTTTTGCCTTTGATAACACACATATCCACTCGTCCACTTCCATTCTTAACCTGGCGACGCTACCTTCGAGCATCGTCATCGTAGGAGGCGGCGTTATCGGCTGCGAATTTGCCTCTTTATATCATGCACTTGGCTGCAAGGTGACTCTCGTAGAAGCTCTAGAAAGACTGCTTCCTCTTGAATGTGAAACCATTTCCTCCTTTATGAAAGACTCATTTACAAAAAGAGGAATCACCATTCATACAAGCGCTTTCGTAGACAAGGTCACAAAAGAAAAAGATGGTGTACATGTCTTATTAAAAAATGGCACTGTTATTCAAGGCGAGATAGCGCTTGTAGCTATTGGCCGCGAGTTAAACAGCGCAAAGCTTGGCCTCGACAAGGCAGGCGTGATTACCGACAGAGAATCTATCCCTGTAGATGCCTCTATGCGCACAAACGTCCCTGGCATCTATGCCATTGGTGACGTAGTTGCAAAAACCATGTATGCTCACACAGCAACACATCAAGGCCTTGTCGCTGCACATACCATCGCTGGCCACCCCTCTCAGATGAACTACGACGCGGTGCCTGGGGTGATCTTCACACGTCCTGAAATAGGCTCTGTAGGGCTGAGCCTGAAACAGGCGCTTGCCCGTGGCTATGCTGCCTCATCGGCTGCTTATCCTTTTCAGGCTCTCGGGAAAGCACAGGCTTCTTTACATACAGACGGCTTTGCGCAGATAGTGGCAGATGTGAAGACGGGTCAGATTCTTGGAGCGCAAGTAGTGGGCTATGAGGCAAGTAACCTCCTTGCCCCTATCACCTATGCGATCGCCAACGAGCTTACACTCGATAGCATCACGGAGACGATCCACGCCCACCCCACGCTCGCCGAAGCATGGATGGAGGCTTCGTTTTTAGTGCAGAAGCTGCCGCTTCACTTCCCTCCGGTGGCTCGATGAGTGACAAGCTTACGATAGCAGACAATGCCCCAAGAAAACGGCTTCCTGAGTGGCTGCATCGAAAGCTCCCGAAGGGAGATGCCCTTGCGAATACGCACCGTGTTATCGACAAGCATCGCCTGCATACGGTATGCGAGGAGGCGCGCTGCCCGAACATCACTGAATGTTTTTCTAAAAAGACGGCTACATTTTTAGTGATGGGCAAGGAGTGCACAAGAGCGTGCGGCTTTTGCGATATTGATTTCTCGAAGACGCCGCGGCCTTTGGACCCACGCGAGCCTGAACATATCGCACAGTCTGTTCAGGAATTAGGGCTGAGACATGTCGTTATTACGATGGTTGCGCGAGACGACCTTGCCGACGGCGGAGCAGCGCACCTGGTCGCTATCGTAAAAAAACTCAGAGAAGGCGATGTCACTGTTGAGCTGTTGACTTCTGATCTACAAGAAAACTATGAGGCGCTGCGGCTGATTGCTGATGAAAAGCCTGACATCTTCAATCATAATATAGAGACCGTGAGGCGCTTGAGTCCTAGGGTTCGCCACAAAGCCACTTATGACCGCTCGCTTTCTGTACTGCGCTTCATGAAATCACAAGGCCTTCTTGTCAAGTCAGGCATCATGGTCGGCCTTGGCGAGAGTGAAGAGGAGGTTCTGGAGACCCTTGGCGACCTCCAGCGTGCTGGCTGCGATATTGTAACGATTGGGCAGTATCTCAAGCCGAGCAGTCGCAAGCTGCAGGTACAAGACTATATCCATCCCGACACATTCAAGAAGTATGAGGTCTATGGCCATTCTCTTGGCATTACCTACGTCTATGCAGGCCCCTTCGTCCGCTCAAGCTATAACGCCAACGTCGTCATCAAGCAAGCCAATGACAAGCTTCGTCTGATTCAGTCGACATAACAGCCTAAGCAGACTTTTTCAAAATCTGAATCAAATCTTGATACGACTCTTCATGCAATTTTCTCGACAGTAGGCCCATTCTATCTCTTTTTCAGATCGAACTCTTTTTTTTCTTCAATAATCAATTTTAAATGATTATGAGGATCTGTAATCGTCCCGTTATCTCCAACATTAAAGTAATAACAGTCAACCAATTTTTCTTTTGCTTCAGGCGCCTTCCAAAGTGCTCGTTTTCCTACCCCCTTTGGCCAGTCTTTCGCTACCCGAGATAGAGAAATTACACACTTAAATTCGGGTCTTCCTTCAAGACCTTTCCACATATCGTAGCCATAGCCTATGGCCTCACGAGCTGTCCTTCGAGCCAAAATATAAATTCCCCCAGGAGGAAGTTTAGAAACAATTTTAGATCTACGCATACTTGATAAATCGTCTTCACTCTCAGAAAAAAATATGCTCCCGTTTCTTATACAACGGCTGAATTTTGTATTGATGGATGCAAAGTCTTCTAAATTCAAACTTGAAGACTGACGAGCAGAAGGATCCAAAATCGGGCAATTTAGGTAAAGATTGACCCCCTAACAAGGAAACATAATTGTCC
>CAZASK010000027.1:0-21237 GCA_964487845.1 uncultured bacterium | reverse complement strand
TACGAAAAAAAATTACTTACTCCTAGCAAAAAATC
Organism: uncultured bacterium; assembly: GCA_964487845.1. Lineage (GTDB taxonomy): Bacteria > Chlamydiota > Chlamydiia > Chlamydiales > FEN-1388 > CAZASK01. The sequence goes on along the minus strand of CAZASK010000027.1, from coordinate 21,202 downwards.
ACTGGCGGGAATTGCTGAATTTGCCATGCTATTTATAAAAACAAGAGTATACTATGAATGTTAACAATAATACCATTTTCCACAATCTGCCACTTAGGCTGTTTTATCATTTACTCAGCTATTTAGGACCTCGCAAGATAACACCTGTAAAAGCTACAGATCTTTCTGTTGAAAAGATAGACTCTCAAATGAGAGAAGTATGCCAAGCGGGTAGAGCGCTTGTAAGCTGTATGCTGACATGTAAATCTCTCAAGGAATTGATTACGAAAAGCGATGACAATCCACTCAAACAATGCAGAGCTTTATTGAACATTCTTCAAACAGAAAAACTGAGCATTAACAAGTTGATTTCGTTTTATGATGAAGGTAGATCTCTAGAGATACCAAAAAGTGGTTACGCATATGCAATTTTAACAACTTGCTTTAACTCTTATACTGCTTTTTCTAGAGAAGAAGAAAAAACAGAACTCAATACTATTGCTCTTCGGATAGTTGATAACTATTTACCCCACATATCTGAGCAATATCGTCTTCCCATAGATGTGGCAGCATTTAATAACAGCATTCCACTCTCTATTGTAGAGCGCTTGATGAAAAAAGAGTGCGAGTATTTAGATACTAGCAAGACAGCTAAAAAGTCATTTTTCACAAACAAAAACGCCAATCGTGAAGAGTTTGAGCGACTGCTCTTTCTATTCACCGATAGTCAAGCAGCTCAGATGCGAATCAGATCGATAGAACAGTTATGTCAGTCATATGGCTATTCATTGAATTAAAGATAAGCACCAAACACTTTGCTCTAGGGATCATCTGAGAGCTCCACCTCATCGCTTTCATGCGCAAGCTGCCTGATGAGGGTTTGAAAATGATCTGTAGAGCTTATGACCTCTAACCAGGAATCCTGTAAAATATCTCGGTAAGGCGGTAGATCAGAGATTTTTACTGCCTTTTCAAAATAGAAAAGAGCCTCTTCCACCCTCTGTTGGATAGAGTAGAGACAGGCAAGCGTATAATAGCTGTGGGTGTTGCCAAGCCGAGCTGCCTGCATAAGCGAATGCTCTGCTTTTGTATAGTACTCCTCTTTCTCACGCTGCGAGTATGCGGTGAGGTTGTCAGCGAGATGAATACATACAAGTCCCCGTTCATGCCACGCAATCTCATCTTCTGGATCGTCTGTAAGCAGCCATTCAAAATGGTCAAGCGCGTGTAGAAAAGACTCTTCATCTTGTGTAACTTCAGCCAGGTGAAGGTACGCCAATCCTAATTGAAGATGCGTATCTACAGATGCGGGATCGAGACTTAAACAGGTAGACAACACTTGAATCGAGCGTTCGTAGTAGGTCTCGTCTTCTAGCAGATCCCCCAAAATATCAAGCACAGCACCATAATGAAGCAGCCAAAGTGGATGCACAGCATCTTGTAGCAGTATCGCGGCTCCAAACTTTTCAGAAGCCTCTTCAAGATATTTTGTGCGCTTGTCCAGATCTGATAGCGCAATAAGAGTCATCCCCCACTCATTCCACACATATGAATACCTTCCAAGCTCCGTTCGCGATGTGAGGAAGTAGAGAGCAAGAGCATCTTCAAAAGACAACTTGTCATTCTCAAGGATGCCATGATACGCATGCGCCTGTGCAAGATAATATAAGAGCTTTGCGTGTGTAGGTTCGCTCTCTTTTGCCTTTTCGAGCACTGTTATAGCCTGATTACAGTAGCCGACATCATAAAAATATCTCGCAAATTCGAGCAAGGCAAAACCTTGTACAATATGAAAATCCACAAGATGAGGATGCTTTGGGAGAGCATCATCGATGCATAATTTAGCCTGCTGCAAAAAGTTTATATTTTCCGTATACCTCGCGTGATAAATCAACGCTTCAATATATAAAAGTAAACTTGTGAGTGAATCAGTTTTTTTCCACGCCTGCTCTAAAATATGAACGCTCTCTTCATGCAAAAATGAATCTGCCCACAGTTTCGCTCCTAACAAAAGCAAACTTCCTAGCTTTACGAGAGCCTGTGTTAGGTTTTCATCCGCCGCGTATGCTTTCATAAAGCATTCTTTCGCTTGAGCGAAATGTAGTTGCTGCAGCTGTTCTTCAAAGAGATACTGATAGCAGCAGCCTATATTCAGATAGCGTATAGCGAGCTCTTGCTGAGATGGAGGATGTGCTGGGTCGATAGATGCAAATGACTGGGCATAGCAATCGATTGCTTCCATGAGAAGCTCTATTCTGCCTATGAGGGTAGAAAATTCAACAAGAGCATTGCCCATGTCGTTATAAAAGGCATCTCGTTTTATCTGCAGGGCGTCAGCTTTTTTATAGCAGTCGATAGCACAATTGAGCTCATGAGCCTCTCCTGAGTGCCGGTAGAGTATAAATAGAACGAGTCCCCATCTCCAGTAAAAGCTGTGGCGCACATCGTCAGAATAGTGATTTTTTTCAAGTAGCGGCTCTGCGATCGCACATTTTTCTTCTGCCAACTGCATCAAATCATTATCTTGGAGCAAGAGCGCGCGCTTTAATAAAACGTCTGCCCACGCGGTGAAAGCTTCAAAATAGGCCGAGTGGATAGAGGTGGCCATTTCAAACGAAAGTGAAGCTAGAGCGAGAGCTTCGTCATGGTCGAAACGGGCGAGTAGTACCCCTTGCTTCCACCATAGACGTGCTGAGTGCGGACATAGCTTCATTGCTCTTTCTAGAGAAGATTGCATAGCAATAAAGGCTTCTTGCCCTTTTTTTTCGCGGCAAAAGGAATCGGCTTGAGCGATGAATATTTCAGCAAGTATTTCTTTTTCTTTACTAGACAGCGTTTCTATTCGTGATGTGTCAGCGAAGGTGTCCAACTTATCAAAGGTCTTCGAGGCTAAAATTTCCTCGAGCAGCTTTTGTGTAGCGGCTGAAGGATCTTGTGTTTTCTCTGCATCTGTCATAGTACTCATGATAGCGGCCCGCAGCTATTCAATGCAAGAAGCGCTATTGGCAAGAAGCGCTATTTTTTGTTACACTTTGTGCATGAAAGAGCAAAATAAACAAAAACAACCCACATCATGGCAAAAAGTACATGAGTGGTATGCAGATCTTGTGGGGCCAACAGGACACTATTATCATCAGTCGATCATTCTACCCAAGATGAGAGAGCTCCTTGATCTTCAAGACAATTCAACTCTTCTCGACCTTGCCTGTGGGCAGGGCGTTTTGACTCAAGTGCTACCCCAGAAGATGACATATGTGGGCATCGACGCAGCAAAAGGTCTTATTGCTCAGGCGATAAAGAAAAAGAGCTCCTCCCAGCAATTTATAGTAGCAGACATCACAAAGCCACTTCCCCTACCAAAAGAAAAGCTATTTACGCACGCTACCATCATTTTGGCACTGCAAAACATCGATCAACCTCAGAAGGTATTTGCTCATATCAGGCCTCATCTTCAGAAAAACGCTCGCTTTGTTATCGTGATGAACCACCCTTGCTTTCGTATTCCAAGGCAGAGCCACTGGGGTATAGACGAAGCCAGTAAAACACAGTATCGCCGCATCGATGTATACATGTCTGAGCAAAAAATACCTATTCACACTCATCCAAGTAAAGGGCAACAGGCGGAGACGACATGGTCATTTCATCATCCGCTATCCTCCTATAGCCGCTGGCTTAAGGACTCTGGGTTTGTGATCGAATCCATCGAAGAATGGTGCTCTGACAAGGTAAGCACGGGCGGCAAGGCGCGGATGGAAAACCGCGCAAGAAAGGAGATCCCACTCTTTCTTGCGCTTGTCGCGAGAGCGTGCTAACTATACGTGAACATCTACAAGTTCATGATCAGGATTTCGCTTCATACAGTACTGCTTTTCCCACTGACCTGAAAAGAGCACCATGGGGTTGCCATGCTTGTCTTGCATGATGGCAGCGCTTGTTGGCTTTGTAAAGGTGGCCATGTCTCCAATAATCCACGCACTGCATTGATATGGAAGTGGTGTCAGCGTTGTCTCAACACCATATTCATCTTTTAAGCGATACTGCATGACTTCAAACTGGAGTCTGCCGACTACAGCGAAGATAGGCTTCCCCTCACTTTGATATGGATAGAGCATCTGGATGGCGCCCTCTGCTGAGAGCTGCAAGACGCCCTTGTCAAAGGCCTTTCGCTTACTTACATCTTGAGGATCGAGCCGTGCAAAGATTTCTGGCTGAAACTGCGGCAGAGGCTTATACTGAAGATCCCCTGTTAAAGATACGGTGTCTCCTATTGCAAAGAGTGATGGGTTGATAACTCCGATGATATCCCCTGGATAGGCTACGTCAACTGTTGTCCTCTCCCCTGCTACCATGCCGTGCGGCCTAGATAGACGGACCTCTCTTTTCAATCGCGGGTGCTTTACCATGATATCTTTTTCGAAGAGTCCCGAGCAGATGCGAATGAATGCCATGCTATCCCGATGCCTTCTATCCATGTTTGCTTGTAGCTTAAATACGTAGCCACTGAATGGCATGGTGACGGGGTCTACTTCTATCTCTTCACCGTCTAGCTTGTTGGCTAGTCGGCTATGTGGGCATGGGGCCATGTGAATGAAGGTATCGAAAAAAGGCTCGATGCCGAAGTTCGTGAGCGCAGATCCAAAGAAGACTGGCGTTACTTTTCCTTGTAAAAAGTCGCTTTGTGAAAAGGGATTCCCGGCGGCTTCTAGGAGCTCAAGCTCTGATATAATCTGATGGTAGAGCTCATCTCCCATCTTCTCTTTTGCTTCTGGGTCACTGAGGGCATGGCGTGTGATGGCAGCCTTTTGAGCGCCTCCTGTAGACATCTTTGTAAAGAAGAGACACTCTTTTGTTTGGGGGTTGACAACTCCTTGAAATTGCTTTCCGCAGCCGATAGGCCAGTTGCAGGCGCTTGAGTGTATCTGCAAGACCTCTTCTACTTCATGCATGAGGTCGAGAGGATCTCTACCAGGCATATCCATCTTGTTGATGAAGGTGAGCACGGGAATCTTTCTCAGGCGGCACACTTCGAAAAGCTTTCTCGTCTGCTTTTCGACGCCTTTGGCAGCATCGATCACCATGATCACTGAGTCAGCCGCGGTAAGGGTGCGATAGGTGTCTTCGGAAAAGTCTTCGTGACCTGGGGTGTCGAGGACGTTGATGACAGTATCTTTATAGGAAAACTGCATCACAGAAGAGGTGATGGAGATACCCCTTTCTTGCTCCATAGCCATCCAATCTGATGTCGCTGCTTTTCTGCCCTTGCGGCCTTTTACCATCCCGGCTGTAAGAATCATCCCAGAATAGAGCAGAAGCTTTTCTGTCAGCGTCGTTTTTCCTGCATCTGGATGGCTGATGATAGCAAACGTTCTTCTTTTCTGTACGGCTTCTTGCAACGACTCTTGATGACCCATATTTCCCCTATCTAGTATGGCAGATATGGTAACACTTTGAGCGCTTATAGAACATTACAAAAGAGGCATCGCTTCTTTCATGGATTGCTAAGTGATACCAAGTCTCTATCCTCGATGATCATCCCAAAATTTCAATCCCTCTTCGTATGATTCCTCAAATACAAGTTTCAGTGCTTGCGTTTTTGGATCTGCTTCGTAGTAGTGAAAAATCCCATCAAAAAAATGGATCTCTGACAAATATGGAGCAGCAGGCCGATTGTTATTTTTGTCCCAGAACGCGATGCGAAATGAAATATACTGAAGCGCCATATCAGGAGTAAGTGTTCCAGAATGGGATATTTTCCTGCGATCAAACTCAGAAAGTATTCTCTTTTTCATCACTTCATTTTCGCAATTCATGCTAACATATTTAAAGGCTACAGGCGCTGCTAAGCGACGTCCTTGATTTAACTGTAGGGTCATATCGCTCGTATATAAAATCGCATAAAAAAATGTTTTCTCTGGAATTGGGTTTCCAACTAAGAGAAATTTCAATCCAAACAGCCTTGCTGAATCTCTACCATACTCTGCTAAAGCTTCCCTCACCCGCTTGTCTTCAACTCGTCCTGCCTGCAAGGAAGGTGAATACATAAAGAGGGCAACCATGCACAATGCTGCTAAAATACATATCGTTTTCATAGGCCTACTTCCTTTACCTTGTTCTGTTAAGTATATTCTTTGCTTCTTCAAATGTTTCGGAATGCAATAATTTTGACCCTTGTTTTCTTGATTCAAATCCGAAATATACAATTTTACCTTTAGCGGTGCCTACATAACACAACCAAGGCATTCGCACACTACTATTATTCTCATCAAGGAATGAAATTCCGAGTTGTAAATTTCTTGCGTCTAATGGGAAATTACTCAAATAAGGTCGAATTGATGGCTCTTCATTAAATGGCTTCAGATACTCTTCAAAGAGAGGAATAAAAAATCTTCTTAGCTCGTCAATTGTTTGAAATCGATATTGCGTCGTTGTGTATTCCATATTAATTTTATTAATTACAGAAGGCCATTGCCCTCCATACGCCAAAAGTTTAAATCCTTTTTTTTGAAATTTCTTATCTTGCTGCTTAATAAGTCGGTATAAAGTGCGCATATGAGGCTGCGTCTCAATATCAAAGCATGAGCTCACACATATCAAACACAAAACAAAGGTCATTATTTTCATCGCAAAACTGCTTATCTTCACCGATTTCATGGGCTTATTTGTTTTTCTTTATCCTGTTCTGCAAGGATTCGTTTTGCTTCTTCAAACGTTTCAGCATGCAATAATTGTATCCCTTGCTTGAGTGATGTGAGTCCAAGATATACAATTCTCCCTTCGCTACTAGCTACTCGGCAGAACCACGGCATGCACACAGTTGTATTCTTTTCATTATAAAAAGATATTCCAAGCTGTAAATTTCTTGTGTCTAATGGGAAATTACTCAAATAGGGTCGAATCGATGGTTCGTCATTAAATGGCTGTAAATACTCTTCGTAGAGAGGAATAAAAAATCTTCTTAGCTCATCAATTGTTTGAAATCGATATTGGGTTGTTCTATACTCCATATTAATTTTATTAATTACAGAAGGCCACTGCCCTCCGTGTGCAATAAGCGAAAATCCTTTTTTTTGAAATTTCTTATCTTGCTGCTTAATAATTCGATATAAAATGCGCATATGAGGCTGCGTCTCAATATCCAGACAAGAGGACACGCACAAAAGACTCACAATAAAGGTCATTATTTTCACCGTAAAACCGCTTGTATTCATCGACTTTTCTCTATCTACTAGAAGACCTCTTTCATTAGTTACTTGCAATACGAGCGAACGCATAAAAAGCGAAGGAACAGCGCGAAGTTCGGCTAACAGACTGTCACTTTCATGGATTTATTTGTTTTTCTTTATCCTGTTCTGCAAGAATTCGTTTCGCCTCTTCAAACGTTTCAGCATGCAATAATTTTACCCCTTGCTTGGGTGTTGTAAGCCCAAGATATACAATTCGCCCTTTGCTGGTAGCCACACGACAGAACCATGGCATGTACACACATGTATTCTTTTCATCATAAAAAGATATTCCAATCTCTAAATTTCTAGCGTCTAATGGGAAATTACTCAAATAGGGCCGAATCGATGGCTCTTCGTTAAATGGCTGCAAATACTCTTCAAAGAGAGGGACAAAAAATCTTCTTAGTTCGTCAATTGTTTGAAATCGATATTGCGTCGTCCTATATTCCATGAAAATTTTATGAACTGTAGAATACCATTGCCCTCCGTGTGCAATAAGCGAAAATCCTTTTTTTTGAAATTTCTTATCTTGCTGCTTAATAATTCGGTATAAAGTGCGCATATGAGGCTGCGTCTCAATATCCAGACAAGAACAGATACACAAAAAACTAAAAATAAGGCTCATGATTTTTATGATAAATTGCTTCATGTTATTTATTACCTCTTATTAAACCAGAAATAGTTCTTCTAGCATCTATATAATCTTCACCACCAAAAGAATGAGTTGAAAATGGGATGTGATTGAAATTCCCATGATAACTAATCGACCCCCTCAACGTTCCAAACAACGTCCCTATAGGGTCAGCACACCACGGCACCCAATCCATTGTGCTCATGAAATTATAGACTGGACTTTCTCCGCATTGCATCCTTCCATTTGTAGCAGATCCTATCAAATACAAGGTAGTATTCATTTGAACGCTTGCACCTGCATTCTGTAGTCCTTGATACATGATTGCACCTCCTTGACTATGGCCAATGCCATCTATTTTATAGCTTACCCCTCTGGCACTACACTCTTCATCAACTCCCTGCATATACTCTGTTACCACCTTTGATGAGCTTGTCTGAATTCCTAACTTGTTTCCAATGGTCTCAAGAATATCGGCCAATAATCCATGCGTAGATCCATAAGCAACCACAATTTCCGTATACGTGGCACGATCTTCCTCTGTTATCTCTGCGAGGCAAGCTTCAACAAATTCATCCAGCTCTGTCAAGATCCCATTTGCAAGGATCTGATAGGATTCTTTTCCCTTGAGATTTTCCGGGTTTGGATTTCTGTAAATAGATTTTACCTGCGAAGGATCACGAGGGCGATGCGGCTTTCCTGCAAGATCACTCAACTTATCCGACACATATGCTTTCGCACCTCCCATTTCATGAGGAATGAAATGGTGAATGGTAGACTCAATAAAGGAACAAACAGACCGGCCTACATAGGAGGTGAAGCTGCTGACAGCATCTCTTACGTATGAATATGCAGTGCGAATCGCATCACCGCATCTGCCAATGAATCCTCTTTCCTGCGTCGCTGCCACCGCCTCCAAGCCATAGAGGTCGAAGTGCGTTAACGGAGCATTACACACATAGGCGTAGAGGTTGGGACCTGCTTTAAGCCCAAGAGGATCTTGTGTCAGCCACTTGCCAATGTCAGGATCATAGTAGCGCCTGCCGAAGTAAACGAGCTTCGTCTCCTCGTCCACTCTTTTTGAAGAAAAGCGCCATGGGTTTGCAGTTTTCTCTCCATAACGCGTCTCTTCTCCAAAAGCCGTATAGCGATACCACTCCACAGGCTCGTTGTCCATATTCGTGAGAAGAGCCACATTTCCTCTGTAGTCATGGACAGGAACATAGGGCGTGCCATCCAACTCAAAGGCAATAGAGGCCCCGATTTCAGCACCGAATCCTTCCGCTAACACGCGCAGCTCACGGATGACTCCAGAGGTGTCAACACACCCAATCTCATTATCCTGTTGATATAGGTAGAGAGATGCCCCTGTATCGCTTACACTTTTGATACGCCTATGGAAGGCGTCGTAGCTATAGGTAACACTCCCCTGCTCTGTTGTGACAGAGGTCAGCCGATCCAGGGCGTCATAGTGATAGAGGGTTTTACTGCCATCTGTTTCTTTGACTGTACGATTACCAGAGGCATCATAGGTGAAGGTAGCAACACCAGATGATAAGAGAGAATGCAAGCTGTTGACTTGATAGGCGTTGTCATCTTTTTGAAGACGATTGTGCAAAGAGTCGTAGCGATAGGTGTGGGAAGGCTCGGAGGTGAGCTGCGACAAGGCATCATAGGTAAAGCTCTCCTGGAGCATGCCTTCTTGATCTTCACTACGCACAGAAAGTAGATTCCCAACAGGGTCATACGCCTCAAGATGCTGACTCAGATGTGGGTGGGCAAGAGACGTCAGACGAGAAGCAGCATCTCTTTGGCAAGAGAGGATGCTGTTATTGGGCAGGCGCACCGACTGGACAAAGCCAGAGAGATCTCGCGACTGGATTTCATAGCTGTAGCGCTCCTGAAGATCAGAAGAGAGGCGCCTCACCTTCGCAAGATGAGCAGGCGTGTAGGAATAGGCAATCTGCGAGTCATCAGGCAAGAGAATGCCGCTGAGGCGGCAACTCGTATCATACTGATAGCGCATGGCAAGCCCAGTCTCCAAAGTCTCTTCTGTCAGCTGCCCAAGGCCGTTATAGGAGCGCGCTGTAGCCCGACCTGTCAGCTCATTTTTCGCTTCTGTCACGCGATCTTTGGCATCATAGCGAAAGCTGTAGTCGAAGCCTGTGCCAGAGCTGCGAGCTACTCTTCCCTTCTCATCATACACAGTCTCTATCCAGCTTCCGCTGGGATGAAGAGTAGAAGCATGCTGGCCAAGGACGTTATAAAAAAGAGAGGTCTTCTTTGCCTCAGGAGTGCCTGCTGCTAAAGTAATGCTCTCTATTCTTCGCATCGGACCATAGACAAGCTCTGTTACGATCTCTTTTTCAGAGGTATCAGAGATCGCAAACTCGATTATTTTTACATTGTTTCCAGAGGCGTCATAGTAGAGCTTTTTATGAGCGATTTTTTTACCGAAAGGATCGAAGCGTATCACCTCTGCAATGTTGCCCTGCGGATTCAAGATCTCCTCTGTCACCGTGCCTAATGGATCTTGCATCCTCTTTTTGATGACATGCTGTCCTGTCGTGAGAGGATAAAAATAGTCGATAGAGGTAGTGGCGCTGTTTCCAAAAGCATCAGAGATCACGACAGGGACGCCATGGCCATCGTAGGTTGTGGTAGTTGTGGAGAGCTTGCCATTCACAGAGGTCGTACTCGAAGAGACATTGCCAGCGGCATCATAGCTTTGGTAGCGGACGCTGTAGAGAGTGCCTTTGTCATCGAGAACTTCTTCAGAGATGACACGATCGAGGACGTCATAGCCATAGACCTTGGCAAGAAAGCCTCCATCTTGAAGGCTACGTTCTTCTTTCAGCCTGCCAGAGGCGTCATAGTGAAAAGTTGTCTTCTTCGACAAAAGATCATCTGGAGAGCTCACCGTAGAGGCTATTTTTCTTCCTGCAAAGTCATACTCATAGTTGATCTTCTCACCTGTCGGAGAGACCTCTTCAAGAAGGTTGTTCGCATCGTAGCGCATCGTCTTTCTAGAGTGAAACGATCCTAATTCTTGCACAACTTCGATGACGCGATTTTGATAGTCGTAGCGATAGTTCGTGACAAGGCCATTCGTTGCCACCTCTGTTATCAGATTGCCACTTGCGTCATAGCGGTATGACTTTGTTGTGTTGTCGGCGAAGGTCTCTTTGAGTGGCTGGCCACGGCTATTCATGATGCGCGTTGTCACACGGCCAAACTCGTCTGTGTTGACAACTTCAAGTCCCATGTTGTGATAGGCAAAGCTTTGGCTACTCACAACAAGACGCCCCTCTTCGTCTGCAACAGAAGGCAAAGTAATTTTTGTCATGCGGCCTAACGCATCATATTCATATGATGTGGTATTGCCTTGAGGATCTGTGGAGGCAATTTTTTGACCGAGGTCGTTATATTGAAATGTGGTTGCCAAAGTAGTTGAGCCGAACTGCTCTTCTGATCGGACAAGCCTTCCCATCACGTCATATGTAAAGCGTGTCTCCACATCCTGGCGAGGGCCTCTTTGCGATACCATCTTCCCAAAGTCGTCATACGTACAGAAGATCTCCTGTCCGAGTGGATCTTTGGTATAGGCGAGCCTCTCCTTGTCGTCATATCCAAAAATGGTCTCTGCTTCGAAATCTCCATTTTGATCATAGGTTTTTTTGGAGATGACAAGCCCTCTTACATCAAATGCATGGACGATCGTTTTCAATTTGACTTCTACTTGTGCTGCAGGATCATAGGCCCACTCTTCGATGACTTCAGGCTTGCCATAATGAGGATATGCTTCTCTCAGAACAACTTTTTTGATTTTTCTTTGAGTGACACAAGAAAGATCATTTTTATCAGGAGATCTTCCATCATCTTGTATCTCTTCGATAACAACGCCTGCTGTATTGTAGGCAAAGAATTGTCTTTTGCGGATTTCCTTTCCTTCATACGTTAGCGCTGCCGTAAGGAGATTGGTGCGCTTTTTATACACATAGACAGTGCGATTTCCATTCGGGTCTTTCTGTGACTTTTTGAGATTGAAGCTTGTGTCAGAATAGGTTGAATAATGGGTTATCTTCTCGCCTATTGGCTTGCCATTTTTGAGCTGAAGAGGAGCTCCTGATCCAGAAAATGAGCCATAATGCTCTTCTTTGATGACATTATGTCTGTCGTCGTAGTGATATACTTTCGCAAAGACAGGCTTGTTCTTTTCATTGAAGACAGTATGTACTGTCAAGTTGCCTTCATCTTCATCCTCGCCCCAGCGATACTCTTCTGCCGTGAGAAGATGCCCAGCACGATCTCTTTTCTCAACACGTGTGAGACGCTTATACTTGTTGTAAAAATAGTGATTCTTATTCCCATGAGCATCAGCCACGGCAGTATGGCCATCTTCATACCAATAACGATGTGTCGATATCGCCTTGCCTGCAAGCCCTGCTGGCGCTCTTTGCAAGACCACTTTTCCTTTATTTGATTTTCGACATGGATGCGCGGGATCAAGACCGTAATAATAATTTTCAATAAAATGACCCTGTTGCAGGATCTTGCGAACTCGTTCTTTTTTCGAATAGAGGATTGTTTCTAAAGGAGCTATCGGGCTAATAATTGACTTGATGCCATATTTTTTATCTTTCATCCAGCGATGCTGAAAGAGGAATGATCTGCCATCACTCGTCTCTATAGGCAGGCTTGGACTTTTTTGCCACTCTTTGCTGTTCATATGATTGAATGAGATCCAGCTGAGCACCTTTTTTTTATAGCGATCGTATGTCGTCACCTTCTTGAGATGGTAGCGCTTGTTGTAGGTATAGGTGACTCTATTACCACTCGGATTACGCACCTCTCTTAGCAAATAGTCGCGGTAGCAATGGTTGTAGTGTGTTTCGACATGACAATGTTTTCTCTGACTTTGCTTTCTTGCATACACACGTGTTGTGCCATCACCATCACGTACGAGCCAGCGATCATGCTTTTTATCAAAATGAACCCACATGTTTTTGATGTTTGTCTGACCGCATATGTATCCTGCAGCAGCATTTGTCCACCCCGTCTTCTTCATGACAGGCTTAAACGAATGGACACTCCCCTTGCCTTTAAAGAGCAGCTGCCCACCTCCAGATTCCGCAACCGTTGCAATCGTATAGGGGCTTCGGAGCGGTGAAGGAGGACCTTTTTCTTCCCTATCAAAGAAGCCATCGATAAACGCCTCTTCTACAGCCAGCAGCTCCGGATCAAGGTCATTGATTTCATCGACAAGCTCTTCCTCCGACTCTTCGTCATCAATAAGAGCTTCCTCTTCATCATGTTGAATCAGCGAACTCCAAAAGTCTTGGTCTGCTGTATCTTTTGTAAAGTGGATGCCGCATGGCTGGTACACTTGAAATTTTATGGCATGATGAAAGTTCCATCCTTTGCCAAGATTGGATGAATTTTTGTTTGAGCTTGAGTAAGAATGGCCCAACACATATGCGTCAGGACCTGTCAACTCATAGTCGCGAGATGAATAGACGAAATCACCTGTGATAACACTCACGGTTTGGTTGACGACAGAGTTTGGCGTAGAAAGCTGATTTACCAAAGGAGTAGGTTCTGCATCAAAAGCAAATGCTCCTACGAGAGTAAAGAAGAAAACTGAAAAAGAAAGTATACCAAAGCGCAATGTCGACCACATACACAACCTAAAGAATTTGAATCAAGGTTGTGACTTGTAAAGATAAATATTTTTTTCTGCAATAGAAATTTTTACAGACGAGTATCGTCTATAAAAGACGCATTGCTTCTTCGATGGACTCTATATCTGTAAGAGGCTCTGAACAAAAACCTTCACGACATATGTACAAAGTCGTTTTGTTGTCTTTCGCCACTTTATTGGCAATGAGAGGAATATGACATAGCGCATCTTTATTTTTGGGTTGCACGCTCATATGATGGAGTAGAGCATGCTTTGTGATCAGCGCTTGTATATAGACCACAAGCTCTTTATTTTCTCCAGGCACGATAACAAGCATTGCTTTTTTCTTGTCATAGTATCGCAATAAGGCAGTGAGATGGTAGCAATATCCAAGCGAATAGGTCTCTACATATTGCTTCACCGCGCGAAAGATGTCTTCTGCTTGCGCAAGATACTGACGATCCGCTGTGAGCTGATAGAGTCTGAGCAAGTTTTCTGCATGAACCGCATTTCCAGAGGGCTCTGCGCCATCAGAAAATTGACATTTTCTGATGAGAAGATGCGTATCTTTTCCACCACTTTGAAAAAATGCCCCATCGAGTTCTTTAAAATCACGCTCGAGCACTTCTGCAAGCTGCATCGCCCACGCTATCCAGTCGCCATCTCCTGTTGCTTCAAAAAGGCTCAGAAGGCCGCTGATAAGGTATGCATAATCATCAAGGACTGCATGATGAGCCACCTCGCCATCCATGAGGCGACGTTTGAGCTCTCCATTCTTCCATAAAGATTGTCGAATACAGCAAGCAGCCTTCGTAGCTACCTCAATATACTTCTCATCGAAGAAGAAATGGCCTGCCTCAGCAAAGGCGCGTATCATCATCCCATTCCAGCCAGTGAGAATTTTTTTATCTTTGAATGGATGTGTTCTCTTCTGCCTTTCATGAAACAGCTTTTTTTTCGCCTCTTGCAGAATGAGTGACCACTCTTTTTCATCAAGTCCATGCATCTGAGCAAATTCTTCTTGTGTGCGATAGGTAGAAAGCACCGAGCGATCTGCAAAGTTGCCATACTCATCGACACCAAAATACTCTAAGATAAGCTCTCCTGATTCGGCGCCCACAATCGTCATCAACTCATCTTTCGTCCACGTGTAATAATGCCCTTCTACGCCATCACTTTCCGCATCTTCAGCACTATAAAACCCACCATCAGTATCTGTCATCTCTCGCATGACATAGCCCAAGATTTCATCTGTTATCGTGCGATACCATGTTCTTCGTGTAATTCGCCACGCCTCTAGATAGCCAAGAGCAAGCAGCGCATTGTCATAGAGCATCTTCTCAAAGTGTGGCACGAGCCACTTTTCATCTGTGCTGTAGCGTGAAAATCCACCACCTAAATGATCATAGATGCCACCGCGATGCATCATATCGAGCGTTTTTTCGACAAGAAAGAGCGCCCTTGCATCTTTAGTAGTAAGATAGCTTCTTAATAAAAAATTTGCTTGATAACCGAGTGGAAATTTGGGAGCACCTCGCATACCTCCATAGACAGGATCTGCAATCTTGAACAATATTTCTTGCGCCTGCTCTACGGTAGTCGAAAGAGGGAGCGTCTTTCCTTTCATGTGGACATGATGTCTCAGAATTTCGACTATCTTTTCAGACTGCAGAGTAAGCCGCTGCCTTGCCTCACTCGTCCACAGCTCATGAATTTTTTGTATCAGCTCTAATATCCCTACCATACCTGCTGAGGAGTGCTTGGGAATATAGGTAGAAGCGAAAAATGGCTTGAGATCCGGAGTAAGCATGAGATTGAGCGGCCAGCCAGCTACTCCTATAAGCATCGTTTGTGCAAATTCCATATAGAGAGAGTCGACATCAGGCATCTCCTCACGATCTACCTTTATACAGATAAAATGTTGATTCAGTGCCATGGCTACTTCAAGATCTTCAAAGGACTCTCGCTCCATGACATGGCACCAATGACAGGTGGCATAGCCTATCGACAAAAATATAGGGATATCACGATCTCGTGCTGCTTGAAAGGCCTCTTCTCCCCAAGGATACCAGTCTACTGGATTATAGGCGTGCTGGAGCAGATAGGGCGACTTTTCCTTAGAGAGCCTGTTTGAAAACTCTTTTTCACTCATCAGCACAATCCCGTTTACTACTGAGGGAATTGCAAAACTCGCTCTGGAGGCCAAATTCGATGATTTTTTTGTCGGTTCGGTTTTTCGCAAATCGACATATCCTCTTGGCCATAGGCGATTTACGAAAAATCTGAATCCGACGAAAAAAGGGCAGATTTGGCCCCAAACGCAAGTTTTGCAATTTCCTCTACTATCCAAAAACTAGACTCTATTGTTATAAGGAGTCAACTAAAAAGAGGAGAATGTAGACATGGCACTTATCCCTATGCGTCCTTTGCTCGATTATGCAGCCCAGCACACCTTTGGCGTCTGCGCGCTGAATGTCAACAACATGGAGCAAATCCAGGCTATCATGGAGGCAGCACGGGCGACAAAAAGTCCTGTCATCGTCCAGGCTAGCCGAGGTGCAAGGCAGTACACCAATGATGCCTTTTTACGCCATCTGATGATAGCAGCAGCAGAGCTCTACCCTGAAATCCCTGTCGTCATGCACCAAGACCATGGCAACGGACCAGAGACCTGCATCAGCGCCATCAAACAGGGCTTTACAAGCGTGATGATGGACGGCTCCTTAAACGAAGATGGCAAAACACCAAGTAGCTACGAATATAATGTCGCTGTGACGCGCCACGTAGTGGACATCGCGCACGCTGTCGGCGTCTCCGTAGAAGGCGAGCTTGGCTGCCTGGGCTCTTTGGAAAAGCTCTCTGGAGATAAAGAAGATGGCCATGGTGCTGAGGGCAAGCTTACCTTGGAGCAGCTCTTGACAGATCCTGATCAGGCGGTAGACTTTGTACAAAGAACAGGTGTCGACGCTTTGGCAGTAGCTATAGGGACAAGCCATGGCGCCTATAAATTTAGTAAGAAGCCGACAGGCCAGGTACTTGTCATCGAGCGCATTTTGGAAATCCACAAAAAAATCCCCCACTGCCATATCGTGATGCATGGCAGCAGCTCAGTGCCGCAGTCGCTCCTTGCTATCATCAACCAATATGGCGGCAAGATACCAGAAACTTACGGCGTCCCTGTCGAGGAAATACAGCGCGGCATCCAAGCTGGCGTTCGTAAAATCAACGTAGACACCGACAACAGACTTGCGATGACAGGAGCTATCCGCAAAGTGCTCACAGAAAAGCCTGCTGAGTTTGACTTGCGCGCCTATATGAAAGAGGCACGAGCTGCCATGCAAAAGGTGTGCGAAGAGAGGATGCAGCAGTTTGGCCAGGCAGGCCATGCGCCTCATGTGCCATATGTCACCTTAGAGCAGATGGCAAAAGAATATATCGCCGGCAAGTATGGCGAAAGTGCAAAGCCGAGAAAGATACATCTATGATAGGTCGTAACGACCTCTGCTGGTGCGGGAGCGGACAAAAGTGGAAAAAATGCCACTTCCCTGTAGCCCATGCCAGCACAGGATCAAAGACTCACACGCGTGAGCACTATCTGCAGCAGTATGGCATTCTCATGAAAACCGAAGAAGAGATTGCCGGAATACGTAGAGCTGGCCACGTTGCAGCAGCGATATTGGACACTCTGTGCAAAGCGGCCAAGAAGGGCACGACGACAGAAGAGCTAGATATCTTGTCGCGACAGCTGCATACAGAACAGGGTGCCACCCCCGCCCCACTCGGCTATGGAAACCCTCCTTTTCCAAAAAGCATATGCACATCTCTGAATGAAGTTATCTGCCATGGCATCCCCGATGCAAGGCCTCTTGAAGAAGGAGATATTCTCAATATCGATGTAACGAGCATAGTAGATGGCTACTATGGCGACTGCAGCAAGATGGTAGTGATAGGTGCCGTGAGCGAAGAGAGACAGCGTGTCGTCGATGCCTCCTTTGCCTGCTTGATGGAGTCGATAGAGGTAGTAAAGCCTGGAGCTCTTGTATCAGACATTGGCGCTGTCATTCAAGCTGTCGCAGAATCTTACTCATGTAGCGTCGTGACGCAATATGTAGGCCATGGAGTAGGAGTGCGCTTTCATGAGCCTCCACATATCCCTCACTATAAAAATAGCGTTGACATTCCACTCGTAGCAGGGATGACCTTTACTATTGAGCCGATGATCAACGCCGGAGTGCCAGATGCTGTAGTGGATAAAAGCGACCACTGGACAGCGAGGACACGTGATCAGAAAGCGTCAGCACAGTGGGAGCATACTATACTTGTCACGCCTGATGGTCATGAGATACTGACGCCGTGGATGCATTAATCTGCTGAAAGAGCACCTCGACAAGCTGTTCATAAGCCTCGATCTCTTTTTTATAGAGTTTTTCCATCTGATGCTGGCACTCTTCGAGCACGGCTATCTCTTTTGTAAGAAGCACGCTATCTTCGGCTGGCTCCGCGAGCTGCTTTTGTAATAAGACGACTTGCTGCTCTGCTTGGAAAAGCTGCTTTCTTGTGCTGTCAAGGACTTCAGATTTTTCAGCGAACTGCTGCCTCAGCTGCTTGTACTTGGCAGCATCTTCTCCACACTCTTCTGGGACATACTCTTCTAAAACAGCTTTTTCTCTTTGCAGAAGCGCAGTGAGCTTGCACTCATAGTCAGAAAGCTCCTTTCGCATCTCGTCATCACGTGCTATGAGCTGCTCTCTTTCCTTTTGCATGGCGTCAATGACTTCCACGCTCTCTTTTAAAAGAAGCTCGAGCGCCTCTGCTTTTGCCTTGAGAGGTTCTGCGCAAGAAGCCTCCGCTTGAACACAAGAAAGCGCATGTCGCACACCTTGCAGCTCTTGCTCTTGATGAGCCACCTTTGCTTCGAGTGGTCGCAGCATTGCAATCTCTACATTTTGCGCAGCAAGCTCATTATGCAGCTCATGGAGCTTGTGTGACAGCAGCTGATTTTGCCTCTGCTCTGTGTCATACCGTGCTTGCAGAGCCTTTTTTTCTATCAAGAGAGCTTCGCGCTCTTCTGCTACTGCTGTTGTCCGTTCAAGGATACTCTGTATCTGCTGATGAAACTGCAGTGCCTCACTTTCTTGCGCTTCTACTCGTTCAATCAACTTAGCTGTGTGCGCTGAAGCATCTGCTGCAGAGTTGTCTACAGCCGGCCTGTCTACTTCAGCGACTAAGTAGCCGATGTAAGCAGCTAATATCGCCGCAGTAGAAAAGAATAGTGGGGCCACTTCAAAAGCTTGCCCATGAAAGACACTAGAGGCGAAAAAGGCAAGTTGAAAGAGGATGGAAATAGCCATACCAACACGAGAGAACTGAGTACTCAAGGCGACACCTGTAAAGGCGACTGCAGAAAAAAGAAGTGCGTCATGTGATGGAGCCTGGGAAAAGTAGAGAAGCGAAAGAAGGCTCGTCAGCACAGGGGCTATCGAAAGACGCCTTGCATCTACCCACTCAAAAACCGAGCTTGCGATTTTTGGAGAAGCTGTATGCGAGAGAACGGCGACACTGCTTTTTTCCATATTTACCCTCTTCTAGATAAAGCCATATATGTCGATCCTACATGAAGCCTCTTTTTTCTCAAAGCGGATGATGCTGTAGGAGATGGCTATTTTGTATTGAGCTCTTGCCAACGTTTGTTGGCAAGCTCTAGCATTTCATTAATCCAATTTGACTCTTTATTCTTTTCTTTGACCTGCTTTAGCCTCTCAATAACATCACCAATTTCATTTTCCCCAGCAGCCCGTATCTCCTTGTTGAGCCTCTCTTGAATTCGCTCAAAAAAATCTACCGGTTGCCCCGGAAGCTTGTTTTCCTGAGCAATAGACATAAAAGGCAGAAGTGACTTCACGATCTCAAGCGGCGTTCCCTCTTTCAAATATGATCCTAAAAAAACATCAACTTTCCCCTTGAACTTCTTCGGCACCTTGTCACGCATCTCATACAGCTCTTGTGTACGCAATTTTCCTATGAGTCTATAGAAAGTATGTTCGTCGGGCTCTTGTCGCTCGCATAACATCTGAAGCGCCGTCTTCCCTTCCTTATTTTTGATAGAAATGTCACTATTTTTTTCTGAAAGCTTGTTCAGCAATTCCCTTTTTGTAAAATTCCCAGATAGAGATGACTCATTCTTCATATCGGATGTAATCGCCAGCATAAGACAGGTATTTCCATTCACATCTTGAAATGTGTGCACATCAAGATTGTGCTTCTCCATCTGCTCAAATATCGCCTTGCGATGCCATTCGCTGAGCGTAAATAGACGACCGAGATTGTTCTTTAGATAGTCCTGAACTTCCTCTTTAGACATTTTTTTCAAAATTGTCTTAAAAAAATCAGAATCTTTTTCCAGCTGAGATAGCATTGAGCTCGTAATCTTCACAGATCGGGATAAAATAGTTTTTATAATAGGATGACATTCGCTTTCGTGCGATTCAAAATTATTAACCGCAAGCATAAGTAATTTTTCCAAAAAGACTGTACCACCAAGCTCGAGTATTTTCCCATGTACGCGCAGCTTCAGAAGGTCACTATGTTGCTTATCATAGGCAGAAGCTGCCTGGTCTATTTGCTCATCTGTTATGGAAACAAGTGCCTGAAGTGGCAGTTTTCTCATCAAAGCATTGACGAGGTATGAAAAATTGTTCATCGATTTATTTTCATTTTCCATTAATAATTGCAGTGCATGTTTTCCATTTTGTTGAATAGCAAGCTGCTCGGGTGTCATCGGATATATTAATCGATCGATAACTGCAGGAAATTTTGATTCAACTGTGCCTGAAATAGGCTTGGCCAAAAGCTTCATCAAGAGAGTAGATCCCGAACTGTCACATATTCCAAAGTCAACTTTCTCACGATCCATCTTTTCGATGAGAAGCCCGATCTTATCTATATCTGACTGGATGATAGCATCCATATTTTCTTTCACATAGTCGGACAGTTCAGATTTGTCCATGCTTTCCCACACAGGATCTTTCTCTTTTTCGCTCAACGCTATCAATTTGTTTGCAGACTCCGATTCTGCTGTCAGCACTCCTACATCATATTTTTTATCTTTTGGCATAAAACACTTATCGTGCTCTCTATATTCTAGAACACGATTCTCTTCTGGAAAATCAGATTTTCGTAGTTCGTCTAAACACGTAGAAAAGAGGATATAATCGCACTTAGCAATAGTATTGAGAATTTCCACATAGGTGCCTTTATCGGTGGCCCACCCATTTTTTATATTTTCGCTAAAAAGCTTTTGAATATTTTTTCTAACAGTTTTGCAGGCCCGCTGAAATTGAATCTGATCGATCTGGTCTTTAACACGCTTATCCAGTAAGTCATTTAGTTTGCCTACCAGCTCTTGAAGTGCTTGAGAATGGCCCTTTGACTGCTGTGCCAACTGTACTAAAATCGGTTGATTTCTAAGAGGGTGTTTGGAAAGTCCTAAAAGATCTTTGTAGAGGCGCTAAGAGGTGATTTTCACTTTAAATTTCTCCGGAGATAGTATTCGACATACTAAACTCAAATGGATTGCTGCCGCCAGAAAGTAAAAAAAAAGAGGTGCCACAAAGAGTTTTTTCATAAATTAATGATTTACACATCACTGAAAGGCATTAGCATGAAAAAACCAAAGCACCTCAAGAAGAA
>CAZASK010000026.1:0-21541 GCA_964487845.1 uncultured bacterium | reverse complement strand
GTTCCGAAGAATCTACAATGCTTAGGGGGTCAATCTTTACCAGTATAGTTCTGCTCCTTGTTCAAAACGTGATTGAGCAAAATAGAAAAATATTGCTACACTAGGGGCTTATTAATAAGGTTTCATCGTGAAGCAGAACGCTTGTACTTTGTTCTTTCTTTTTTGGCGTGTCTAAGCCAATCTCCACTATCTTAAAGTATAATCGATTATTGTTACACTACCCCCACAGGAAAAAGAAGCAATGAATAAAAATATAGGTGCAATACTGTTGATTGCGGGCTGTTGTATTGGAGCCGGCATGCTGGGAATTCCAGTGATGACAGGAGCCTTTGGATTTCTCCCGGCAACATTGTTTTTTGTACTCGCATGGGCATATATGGCAGCAACGGGACTTGTGCTGCTTGAGCTTGTACTGTCGTTTCAGAAAGCCTCGGTCAACCTCATGACGATGGCTGAGCAAACACTTGGTAAAAAGGCAAAATGGCTCGCCTTTTTTCTTTTTATTTTTCTATTTTATGCCATCATGGTGGCCTACTTTATTGCAGGCTCTGTGCTCATCAGAGATGGGGTGCAGCTCACAGCGGGGATTGAACTTTCTTTTGCCCAAGTAGCCTGGTTTGTTGCAGCAGCTCTTTTCATGACGGTAGTGAGGGGGATTCGGTTTGTTGACTATTTCAACCGTGTGGTGATGTCTGGATTGGCTGTGTCGTATACAGCTCTCCTTATCTGGAGTCTTCCGCATGTCGATATGACGCATCTTGCTACGAGTCATTTTCAGAGTGCTTGGGTTGCCCTTCCTATTATGATTCTCTCATTTGGCTTTCATAACCTCGTGCCCTCGATTGCTAGCTATCTCTATGGGAACAAAAAGGCGATGGTGCGGGCTCTTCTTATAGGCAGCCTGCTTCCGCTCGTGATATACCTGGTCTGGGAATTTGTGGTGCTTGGTTTGGTGCATGCAGAAGATGTAGCGCTCTGGAGGAGTGCGCAAGATGAGGGAAGCATTGTAACAGAAGTGCTTGCAAAGGCATGCCATTCAGAGCTTGTTATACACCTAGCGCGTACCTTTGCCTTCTTTGCCATCATTACCTCGCTCCTTCCTGTGGCTTTAAGTTGTGTTGATTTTTTAAAAGATGCGTTCGCTACCTCTAAGAGAATAGGACCATCCTTACTTGTGGTGATACCTCCATTATGTATTGCCTTGTCTGCACCTCATCTTTTTTTGACAGCCTTGAATTATGCAGGTGGCGTCTGTGCGGTACTGCTCTTTGGACTACTGCCGGCACTCATGGTGATGCAGCGGAAGAAAATATATCCTGATCATTTTCATATTGCAAAAGCGCCACTTCTTGTTGTCATTATCGTGTGTACAATGCTCATCATTGGTATTCAAATAGGTCATGAAATAGGAGTATTATAATCATGCGATCACAAGCTCGACTGTTTGGCGCTGTACTTCTTGTTGCCGGTACGACGATAGGTGCTGCTATGCTTGCTATCCCTGTATCTACAGGGCGTGCTGGCTTCTTCCCATCGCTTGGCGTCATGGCCTGTACATGGCTCTATCTTGTGATGGCAGCGCTCTACTTTCTTGAAGTCAATTTAGCATTCCCGCAGAAGGGAAATATTATTACCATGGCCTCGCATACTTTGGGGCGCTTTGGGAAAATAGTGAGTTGGAGCGCCTATCTTTTTTTGCTCTATGCACTCAATACAGCCTACATTGCCGCAACGTCATCTGTCGTGCAAGATATGATACTTCGAGTATGTGGAGTCGATGTGCCGCAGGGACTGTGTGTGCTACCCCTTCTCACTCTCTTTGGGCTATTACTTCATCGCGGCATGCAAGTTGTTGACTATATCAACCGTGTCTTCATGACAGTGTTGCTTGCCTCTTTTTGTCTGCTTGTTGTGGTGGCGGTGCCTCATATGCAGTGGCAGAGGCTCGCTGAGACAGATATGAGCTATGTACTGCCCTCTCTTTCTGTTGTAGTCACAGCTTTTGGTTTTCATGTGATCATTCCAAGTTTAGTTGAGTATCTTCGTGGAAGTGTACCAAGCCTTAAGAAAGCAATCTGGATCGGCAGTACGTTGCCATTTGTAGGCTATCTTGTTTGGCAATGTGTTACTTTAGCAAGTGCGCCTCTTGATGGAGATCATAGCATCGCCTGGGCCTACGCCCATGGGAAAAATGGAGCACAACTCATCACTATGGCCACCGGGAGTGCTCTTGTAGCAAGCATAGCGGAGATCTTTGCTATCTGTGCTATTGTGACCTCATTTCTTGGTGTGTCGATTAGTTTATTTGACTGCTTGGCAGACGGAATGAAAGTAGAAAAAAAAGCACAAGGCAAGTGGAAGCTCTTTTTCATCACTTTTGTGCCCCCGCTTTATTTCGCTCTCAGCTATCCACGCATTTTTTTTACAGCGTTAGAGACGGCAGGTGCTTTTGGGGTGATTATCCTGCTTGCTCTTTTGCCATTGATGATGTGCTGGAGAAAACGATATCATCTACATCTACAATCGAGCTATCAAGTGCCTGGTGGCAAGCCGCTGTTAGTCATTTTCATGGCGATCGCTGTATTGATTATAGCGGTTGAGGTAGCGGTAAGAATATAAGGAGTCTACATATGGAAAAAAAGCGTTTAGCAACAGGAGATCGCCCCACAGGAAGGCTGCATATAGGTCATTATGTAGGCTCTATTCACAATCGCGTGCTTCTGCAAGATCAGTATGACTGTTACTTTTTTATTGTAGACCTTCATATGCTCACTACGAAAAAAGAAAAGTCAGACATCATAGCTTCTCGTGAAAATATCAAAGAGATGATGATCGATTATATCAGCTGTGGCATTGATCCCAAAAAAGCCACGATCTATTTACAGTCAGCGATTCCTGCCATCTATGAACTTAACCTCATTTTTGAGATGCTCGTAAATGTCAACCGTCTCCATACGCTTCCTAGTATTAAAGAGATGGCACGTAATGCGCGCATGGATGTGGAGACGATCCCGTTTGGACTGCTCGGATATCCTGTTCTTCAGTCGGCTGATATCTTGCTCACAAAAGCGCATGTAGTGCCTGTAGGTAAAGACAACGAAGCGCATGTAGAGCTGGCGCGTGATGTGGCAAGACGCTTTAATCAGCTGTATGGAGAGCTATTCCCAGAGCCACAGGTGATTTTAAGTACTACACCCACATTGGTTGGAACAGATGGCCAGGGCAAGATGAGTAAAAGTGCCGGCAATACCATCATGCTCTCAGACGATGCAAAGACGGTAGAGAAGAAAGTGCGTGGGATGTATACCGACCCTAACCGTATCCACGCAGATATTCCAGGAAAAGTGGAGGGGAATCCTGTCTTTTCCTATCTCGATGCCTTTGACACAGATAGCGCTGTTGTAGAGGCTCTCAAAACACGCTACAGACAAGGAACAGTAAGCGATGTAGAAGTAAAAGAACGTCTTATCTATGCGCTCGAGAAATTTCTGAAGCCTATTCGTGAAAGAAGAAAAGAGGTAGAGCAAGATAAGGGATTTGTCGAAGAGATCCTCTATGATGGAACGGTGAAGATGCAAGATATTGCTCAAGACATTATCAAAGAGGTAAGAAGCGCGATGGGACTATCAGGGACCTGGAATAAAATATCGCGTATAGCAAGAGATAGAAAAGCTCATGTTTGACCTTGTGACGTCCTACACACCATGCGGAGATCAGCCTCAGGCAATCGATGCCTTGGTACAGGGGATTCAAGAAAAAAAACGAGCGCAGGTGCTGCTTGGTGTTACTGGGTCTGGAAAAACTTTTACAATGGCCAATGTCATTGCACGGGCAAAAAAGCCGACGCTTATCTTAGCGCATAATAAGACACTCGCAGCTCAGCTGTATCAGGAGTTTCGAAGTTTTTTTCCAAATAACGCGGTTGAATATTTTGTATCGTACTATGACTACTATCAGCCAGAGGCTTATATTGCGCGTACTGACACCTATATCGAAAAAGATTTCGCTATCAACGATAAGATCGATAAGATGCGTCTTTCAGCAACAAGATCGCTTTTAGAAAGAGAAGATGTCATTATTGTAGCGTCTGTGTCTTGTATCTATGGCCTTGGCTCTCCTGAATATTACAAGAACATGAATTTGCATATTGCAGTCAGGCAAGAAAAAAAGCGAGAAGAGGTGCTGATGCATCTTGTAGATATGCAGTATAAGAGAAATGACATCGACTTTTCGAGATCTTGCTTTCGTGTTCGAGGCGATGTATTAGATATTTTCCCCGCCTATGAAGAAGATAGGGCTATTCGCGTAGAGTTTTTCGGTGATGAGGTGGATAGGCTGAGTGAATTTGATCCCTTGACTGGGAAGACAAAGCGTCGTCTTGACGAGGTAACTATTTATCCAAGCTCTCACTATGTAACTCCAGAGGATGTCCGCAATGCGGCTATCGACACCATCCGGCAAGAGCTGCATGAAAGAATGGCCTATTTTGAAAAAGAAAATAAGCTTATCGAGCAGCAACGGATTCGCGAGCGTGTCATGTATGACATCGAGATGATAAAGGAAATGGGCTTTTGTAAAGGCATAGAAAACTACTCTCGTCATTTTAGTCAGAGAAATGAGGGAGAACCTCCTCCTTGTCTTCTCGATTATTTCCCTTCTGATTTTCTCATGATTATCGATGAATCACATCAGACTGTGCCTCAGATGAGAGCTATGTATCATGGGGATAAAGCGCGGAAAAGATCACTTGTCGAATTTGGATTTAGACTCCCCTCCGCTTATGATAACAGGCCTCTTGCCTTTGATGAGATGTATCAGAAGATGCGCCAGGTGGTCTATGTCTCGGCAACTCCTGATGTCTTTGAAATAGAAGAGGCTCATGGGCAGGTAGTGGAGCAGGTGATCCGACCAACAGGTCTTCTCGACCCTATTATCGAAGTGCGCAAAGCATCACATCAGGTCGACGACTGTCTCCATGAGATTCATGCAGAAGTGAAAAAGGGCTCCCGCGTACTAGTGACCACTCTTACAAAAAAATTGTCTGAAGAGCTCACGCGTTATCTGAAAGATCTGGGTATCAAAGCTGAGTATTTGCATTCGGATATCGATACATTAGAGCGTGTTGAAATTTTGGCGAATCTCAGAAGAGGTGTTTTTGATGTCTTAGTAGGGATTAATTTATTGAGAGAGGGGCTTGATCTCCCAGAGGTTTCTTTAGTCGCTATCCTAGACGCTGACAAAGAGGGATTTTTACGAAGTACAACATCGCTTATTCAAACGTGTGGACGAGCGGCTCGTAACGATCAAGGCCGTGTGATCATGTATGGAGATCAGATCACACAGTCGATGAAAAAGACGATAGAGACAACTGAAAATAGACGTAAGGTGCAGCAAAAATATAACGAGCAGCATGGGATCATACCAAAGACTGTTCGAAGAGAGATTGCCCTCTTGCCTATGATGGAAGAAGACGTTCTGGAGCTTGCTCCTCCAAAGAAACGAGAGCAAGAGAGTGGCGAGGTTCTTTCTTTAGCAGAGATTCGAAAGCGCTTGAAAGAGGCAGAAAGTAAAATGAAGCGTGCTGCAAAAGATCTTCAATTTGAAGAAGCAGCACAAGCGCGTGACGAAATGCGCTTTTATGAGGAGCTTGAGCTCTCTTTTTCATGAACTAACACGCCCGAGTGACTGGCCGATAAGGCAGCGCATCTCAAGGCCAGCAGCTGTCGCCTCAAGAAGGTCAGCGTCGATTGTGATGGCTCCTTTTTCAAAAAACATCGCGAGCGCTGAGCCTCCAAAAGAAAAATAGCCTTTTTCATCACCTTTTAAGTAAGGCTGATAGGGTTCATATGTTTGATGAATGGAACCTACGTTTGTGGCACCGATCTCTACGAATGCGATTTTGCCGAAAAGAGGGCTTTCTATATGTGTGACAGAGCGTTTGTTTTCAAAGAAGATCCAGGGATATTTACGTACAGCCACGGGATTTACTGAAAAAAGTTTTCCGTTAATCAGATGGCTTTCGCTTGGCGTGCCGTCAATGGGGAAAAAGAAGCGATGGCAATCAATCGGACAGAGCCTTGCGAGTACAAGGGTGCCATCGTGATAGCGGCTGCTGTCAGCGGTTTGTAAGAATTGCTGAATAGTATACGAGCATCCTTTCATAGAAAAAAGAGCGCTTTTTGAGAGGTTTTCATACGCGAGATATCGGCCATCAGCGGGAATAATAGCAACACCTACTCCATGAGCGATGCTGCGAGCTCCCTTTTTCAGATGGCGGATAAAAAAGTCGTTAAAAGAGGTGAAATCTTCAGGGATCTTTTCAAATTCATGAGGATCGAGATCATACTCTTTGATGAATGGCGCAATTTTTTTCTTTGAGTTGGGCAGACTTTGCAGATATCCGAAAAGATGGCTGACACATGGCCACTTAAAAAGATGGAGTAACAGCTTGCCAATAGTTTGGGCAAAGCATCCATTTCCATAGATAAGCTGTATCAGCTTTTCTCCATACACTTTTTCTGGCACTACTTTTCCAGTAATGCGATCTTTATATAGTACTGATGCCACAAGCCTCTTGAACTAAAAAATTTTGTTTTTACCTAGCTGGAGGGATCGTTTTTTTGCTTGCTACGGCGTGTAATTTTTTAAGTTCCGTGATGTAGCTTGTTTGGAAAAAATCCTCTAAGTTCGCTTCTTGAATCGCAAGGTAAGCTGCTTGTCCAGCTTGAGCTAACTGAAACAGCAAAGCGGCGTCATTAGGGCGTTTCATACAGGCGCTTTCCAATGTCTTTACGTTGACGATCAGTTTTTTCAAGTTGTTCAGTTTTATAAGAGATTCTTGGGTGGCTAGGATGAGTGACTCTACTTGCTTGACTTCGTCTTGTACAAGTTCTATTTCAGCTTCGTTGGCAGCAGCTTGAAGAGTCATGCAGTAGAGAAAAGTCAAGATGTATATACACGTATTGCGTAACATATTTTCCTCAAAAAAGAGAAGATTTTATCAGAGAGAATTTTTTCTTGTCAAAACAACAGTATGTTTTGATATAATCCTCTATCCTATGCACCGATCCTATTCTTTACAAGAAACTATTGCCGCAGTAGCAACCGCTCCTGGTGAAGGGGGTATCGCTATTGTACGTATTTCTGGAGATGCAGCTCTTGATGTAGCTGCAAAAATATTTTCGAAAGATGTTAAAAAGCTTATCAGTCATACGGCCTATTACGGGAAGCTCTCTTCTGTGGATGGTCAAAAAATAGACGATGTCATCTTGATTTGTATGCATGCGCCACGATCCTTTACAGGATACCATGTTGTCGAAATTCACTGTCATGGAGGCTCCCTTGTCACAAGGCGTGTTTTAGAAGCGTGCCTTGAGGCAGGAGCAAGAGCTGCACTTCCTGGGGAATTTAGCTTTCAGGCGTATATGAATAAAAAGATAGATTTAGCTCAAGCAGAGGCAATTCAATCGCTTATTGGAGCAAAAAGTGAGCGTGCCTTGGCATCCGCAGAAAAACAACTAGAAGGGCAGCTATCGAAAAAAATAGGCTTTTTCCAAAAAGAGCTGAGTTATGTGGCAGCAGTCATTGAAGCTTGGGTAGATTTCCCAGAAGAAGATCTTGAATTTGCTCCATTTTCAGAGGTGATTGAAAAATTACGAAAGATACAAGAAAGCATGATTGATCTCCAGAGGACCTTTCACCAGGGAAAGATGATTCATGAAGGGTTGCATGTTTCTCTTGTAGGAAGCCCTAACGTGGGCAAATCATCACTCATGAATGCCTTGCTTGGTAAAGATCGATCGATTGTGTCAACGCAGGCAGGTACAACGCGCGATATTGTAGAAGATGATCTTCGATTGAATGGGTATCATATTCGCTTGCTCGACACGGCAGGGATTCGAAGAACAGAAGAAGTTGTTGAAGAAGAAGGAATTCGCAGGTCGAGAAAGGCGATTACTCGCTCAGACTTAATTTTGGTAGTTCTCGATGTAACGAGGCCTGACTGCCCTGAGAGCTGGGAATTACTAGAGACCTTGCCGCGAGATAGCACAATCGCTGTGTGGAACAAGGTCGACCTGCCTCATGCAAGACCTCTTCCTGAGCTTCCATTTTCTTCTGTAGTTGAGATTTCATGTGCGACCCAGGAGGGCTTGCAGGCACTGCATCAGGCAATCGATTGCGTCTTGACGCAGGGTGTATCAGGGCAAGATGAGCTTGTCATCACGAGTGTGCGACATGCCGAGGCGCTCAGTCGATCCATCGCATATATTGAGAAGGTGATTAGGGGGCTTCAAGAGGTGAGCTCCGCTGAATTTGTCGCGCTCGATATGAGAGCGAGCCTTCACGAGCTAGGAGCGATTATTGGAACAGATGTTACAGAAGATATATTGACAGCGATTTTCTCTACTTTTTGTATTGGTAAATGACAACGAAGACGAAAAAAATACAAAACATTCTAGAAGAACTTTTCCCAGAACCTCCCATTCCTCTTTTTCATAAAGATCCATTTACTTTGTTAATAGCGGTTTTGTTGTCTGCTCGCTGTACAGATGCAAGAGTAAACCAAGTGACGCCGCACTTGTTTGTATTGGCAGATACAGCCAAGAAGATGGCACTACAAAACAGAGAAGATGTTCAGGCGATTATACGGCGATGTGGGCTTTCAGAGAGAAAAGCAGAGGCTATAGTTCATTTATCGCAGATACTCGTTGAAAAATATAATGGAGTTGTCCCAAACGATTTTATGGCTCTAGAAAGTCTTCCAGGATTAGGTCATAAAACGGCATCTGTTGTGATGGCACAGGCATTTTGCACTCCGGCATTTCCTGTAGATACACATATTTTGCGTCTAGCAAGACGTTGGGGTTTGTCAAAGGCAAAATGTCCTGCTGCAGTAGAAAGAGATCTTAAAAGGGCATTTCCACAGAAGGCGTGGATAAAAATTCATTTACAAATGATCTATTATGGCAGAACGTACTGCCCTGCACGCGCTCATGTGGTTGAAAAATGCCCTATTTGTTCTTGGATAGACAAGAAAGTCTGAGGCAAATATTCAAGCAATGAGGAAGCTGTTATGCAGTAGGAGCTTTCGGCACATGCGGCTTGCATGCCAGCTAATCCATGCAGCGAAGATCCGAGTGTCATAGCATCATGAGGTGAAAGCCCTTGAGCTAAAAGAGCTGCTAAAATACCTGTTAAGACATCGCCTGCTCCGGCAGTCGCCATGCCTGGATCCCCAAAAGGCATGACGCATACTTTCGTGTCATGGGAGAAGAGAAAAGAAGGCCCTCCTTTCAGCACAAGATGGGTCTTATGATCATCTACAAATTTTTGACACTGCTGCAGAAGCTCGAATGAGATAGGCTGTGTAGAAGAGTAGGCAAGTAGCCTGCTGACTTCACCTGTATGAGGAGTGAGAATAGCGTGGGGAAGCAAGCCGCAGGAAGAGATGTTGTGTGATAGCCAATTGAGTGCATCGGCATCGACTACCGTTTTCATAGTAAGATGAGGCCAGATGACTTTCATGATGTCGTTGGCAGTAGCTCCCATACCAGGACCTATAAAACAGGCGTCTGCCTTTTTCATCCATTCAATAACAGCTGTGAGATCGGTTTTTGGATATGTTCGTGCAATTACTTCAAGGTAGTGAGAGCCTCTTTCATGCAACGCCTCCTCAGGATAGAGAAGGTGGCATATTCCGCAGCCGGCTCGTAAAGAGGCATACGAGGCGAGGAGTGCAGCTCCCATCATGCCAGAGGATCCTGCAATGCCAACTACATGTCCTGTTTGATATTTGTGTCTATTTCTGATGATGCGAGGCAGGAGCGGAGGAAGATCGCTGATTTCTACGCAGCTGGCAACAGACTCTGATCCATATGGAGCCAAGCCTATAGGTAGGCACAAGATTGTCCCTGATACATTCCAGCCATCTCGTAAGAAAAAGCCAAGTTTTGCATGTTCAATTGCCAGAACGAAATGGGCATGTATGGCAACTCCTGGTATTTTGCCTGTCTCTGCGTCTAATCCAGATGGGATATCAATGGAAATGATCGAGCATCCTGAATGATTGATGGCTTGAATAACCCGTGAAACAATCCCCTCAGGGGCTCCCTGAAATCCAATGCCGAAAATAGCATCTATAATGTAGGCGTTATCAGGGATTGATGGAAGAGCGCCATCATCCAGCTCGATAATGGTGCCGCCCATCTGCTGAAAACGATTTTTTTGGAGAAGAAGAAGGGGTGTTGGGGTATTGGAGGGGATTTGCCATACAGTAATATGGCGTCCTTGACGAAGAAGCTCTTGTGCTGTCCTATATCCATCTCCTCCATTATTTCCTTTTCCGCAGACAACAAGGATGGGTTGATTTTCTTTCAAATGAGAGGAAATAGAGTGAGCGCATGCGATGCCTGCTCGATTCATGAGTTCTTCTTGGGTGATGCCGGATCGAATTGCTCTTTCTTCAACGAGACGCATCTGTTGAGGTGTCACAATTTGCCGCATAATTAGAGACTCTCTTCTTTTGTCGTCCTATTCATCAAGGAGATAACTGCCTCTTGAGCTGTCGATTTTCCACTCATGAGTGAGGCAACTGCTTCTGCTATAGGCATTTCTATACCTATTTTTTTACTGAGCTGAAGTGCCGAGATGCAAGTGTAGGCGCCTTCTACCACCATGTCGATTGTCTTTTTTGCTCCATCTGCGGTTTTCCCTTCGCTGATCATCTTGCCAAAGTTCCAATTCCTTGAATGTGAGGATGAACAGGTGAGAAAAAGATCTCCCATCCCTGACAGGCCGTAGAGAGTCTCTTGCTTGCAGCCATATGCTTTTGCCAGACGAACAATTTCATGCAAGCCTCGTGTCATCAACGCAGCTCGAGCTCCTGTTCCCAGGTTGAGGCCATCAGAGACGCCGCAGGCAATTGCGATGATATTTTTTAAAGCTCCCCCGAATGCAACTCCCTTTACATCACTATTTGAATAGACTCTAAAATAAGGAGTAGTAAAGCAGTCGGCTACGATAGCAGACATCTGCGCATTGTATGCTGCCACGACGACAGCCGTTGGAAGCTGTCTGCTCACTTCTGCAGCGAAACTTGGACCACTCAAACAGGCCACTTGATCTTTTGTTTCCTCACCGAGCAGCTCTTGTACAACGTCTGATAAAATAAGCCCTGTATTTTGTTCGATGCCTTTTGATGTGAGGCAAATAGGGATGTTTTCAGGGATGTCAAGATCTCGTAAGATGCGAAAAACTTCTCGTATTCCTTGCGAGGTGACCGATTCTATGATGATATCAGCATTATGTATGGCTTCTTCGATATCGACAGTAAAGTGCATGTTGCCGGCAGGAGCACGCCCTGCAAGATGAGGGTGTTCTTTCCCTTGATTGAGCTGGCCTACCAACTCTGGAGAAATCGACCATGATACGACCTCGTGGCCCTTCATCGCAAGCAGTCTTGCGAGGCAAAATCCCCATGTTCCCGCGCCTAGATAGCCAACTTTCATATCCTTCCCTTCCGCATTGTGAGTCTATTCCTTTACCATACGTGAAAGAGGGTTTCTAGTCGATATAGTCTGTCTCGGGGAGCTTCCCTTGCCATTTTTCTTGAAGAAGAGCGGTGGGGTAATAAAAAGCAGGTGATAGCTCAAAAACAAGATTGTGGGTGGGCACATGAGCTACTTCTTCCAAGAGCTTTCTCTCTCTTTGTAATAGAAGCTCCTGTACCGTTTCTTTAGAGTCACTCCCCTCTTTATTTTTAAGCGGCGCGAAACACTCTTCTCTTGGGGCGATGACAACCTGAGCTTTTTTTGTTAGTGCAAGAATATCAAAGATGAAATATTCAAATTTCCATATTTTTTGCTCTGGCAGCGCGTGTGCTATGCGTATTTCTTCAGGGATCTGTTTGAATGCTTTATGTAGTGGAAGAGAGCGTATGTGATCCACCGCTTTCTCGATAAAATCCATGCTGATGATAAAAAAAGAGATGTTGCCAACAGGGTGTAGCAAAGATCCATCTGCTGATCGAGCCTGTCGTTCTTGGTCCGATATTTCAGAATACTCGATGACAGAAAGATGTTCATTTTGTTCTACGATAACACCGAGTCTTTCGTAAGGATCTTTTCGTGCAATTGCCTCCATAGTGATATCTTGTTTTTGAAGAATATGATGTCCAATCAGTTCTGCATCAAATGGATCTGCAAGGGCATTGTCGACAACCATGAGAGAGACATATTCGATACCAGTTTTTTTCCATCTGTCATAAATCCCGCTCTCGTAAAAATGAAAGAGAGCTCTTCCATTCCCATCAGGGCCTGTAAGGGGGGTGCCATCTTTTGCAGATAATATATTCCCAGAGGTGTCTAAAAGGGGAAGTGAGCTTTGAGAAAAAAATGAAACCAGGTTTTGAGAAAGGCCGAAATAATTATGTTTTTGAAAATAGGCCTTCGTTTCATCTTCATTATCATCGGATGTCATGTAGGCAATAGGGAGAGTGGCTCCATAGGCATTTGCAGCAAAGGAGGCCTTTTCAGAAAGAAGCTGAAATGGGCTTTTATTTTTTATGCGCGTAAGGGGGAATGTTCCTTTGGGGCCATGCCAGCCAAGTCTTGTTCCTGACCCGCCAGCCATGACAATGACACCAACTTTTCCCTCTCTGAGAATCTGCTCTCCTACTAGGCGAGCAGCTGTTGATTTTTTTATGGCCATTTTTTCTGCGGAGATCGGTGTAAAAGGTTCACAAGGTTGCTCTTGTTCTTGCACAAGCTTTTGGAGGGTGGAAAGTGGAATGGATTTATTCGGCATGGCAAATACTTGTGTCAGAAGGGTGCATGAAAGGATGGTTATGGCGATGTAAAATGGATGCAGCTTCATGAAAGACCTCTTGTGTAGTAATCGTATTCATGCACCGAAAATCTATAGGACAAGAGCGTAAATAACAAGGAGAACAAGCTACTTCTTTTCGTAGAATCGATCCTTCTCCATAAGGGCCTGTTGCTTGACTATTTGTAGACCCGAAAATAGCAAGTAATGGAGTTTTTACCGCCGCGGCAATATGCATAGGGCCACTGTCATTCGTAATAAAAAGATGGCACTCTGCAATTAGGGCTATTAATTCCCGTAATGAGGTTTTCCCGGCGAGGTTCACTACTCGAGGTGGAAGGCCTTTACAGATCTCATCAATTGTAGCTTTTCCATGTGTGTCCCCAAAAAAGAGTACGCGAATATGTGGATAGGAAATCAATTTTTTTGTAAGTTGCTTGAACGATTCAATCGGCCAGCATTTTGCCGCTCCATATGCAGCAGTGGGGTTGATGCCGATGATTGTGTGATTCTCGTAGATAGAGGATTGTTGCAGCAACTGTATAGCCTGCGCCTTCTCCTGCGATGAAACAAAAATGTGGGGTGCGATTTCGAGATCGGCGATGCCAACTGAGTGAAGGAGCTGTTTGTAGGTTGTGACCAAATGTTGTGTAGCATGAGTCTTGGGGTATGCAATGGCATGGGTAAGAAGAGGACTTCTATAGTGCATGGCATAGCCAACACGAAGAGGAATGCCAGCTTGATACAACCAAAGAGCTGATGAAAATGAATTGGTAAAGAGAATGCCAAGATCGCATTTGGCATCACGTAGTTGTTGTATGACCGCCGGGCGCTCTTGCTTGCTAGAAAATGTGATATGTTTGTCAATAGAAGGATTGTGTTGAAGCAATTTTGTGATACTGGAAGTAGCAAGAGAAATAATTGTTATGCTAGGATGACGCGCACGCAGCATAGCAAGCGCTGGAAGGGCCATGACGGCATCTCCAAGCCAGTTTGGCATACGAACACACAGTGTGGAAATAGAGTGAGAATGAAATAAGTTATGCATAGCAACCATACTACCGAAAGGAAATGAGATGTTCAAGTATCTTCAAATGAAAAAATGGGTTATTGCAGTCGTACTCCTCCTATTAGGAGGCGCGCTCTTCTATTTTAAAACGTCGTGTCACCAGAAAATTGATGTTGTCTATACCTGGGTTGATGGGTCAGATCCCGTGTGGCAAGAGAAGAAAAATGCAAGAGCACGTGAGTGTCATCGAGAAATCGTGACCTATGACGCAAATAGTGCAAATCGATATCGCAATCGAGATGAGCTGAAATATTCGCTGAGAGCTCTCCACGAGTATGCGCCATTTGTCAACCACATCTATATAGTGACCTGTGGACAAAAGCCAGCTTGGATACAGGATCATCCAAAAATTACATTTGTGTCTCATGAAGACATTTTTACAGATCCACAACATCTTCCTACGTTCAATTCACAGGCTATAGAGGCACATCTGCATCGGATTCCAAATCTTCAAGAGCATTATCTCTATCTCAATGATGATTTTATCTTTACTTCCCGTGTTGAGCCTCGTGATTTTTTTACAAGGGATGGGAAGCCTAAAGTTTTTTTTGATAAATCAGAAGTAGTGCCATATGTAGCACGAGAAGACGGTAAGCCTTTAACTGCGTATCATGTGAGCATGTTGCGGACAGCTGAGTGGGTCAATCAACAATTCGGTAAGCAAGTCGTCTTTCATATGAAGCATGCTCCTTATGTCATGAAAAAAAGCATTGTTCACAAGTTTGAATCTCAATATCCAGACATATTACAAGTGACATCTTCGCATCCATTTCGATCGAGTGATGACTATACATTGACGAATGGCGTTATTCCCTATTTCGCACTCTATCATAATATGGCAGCAGCTGGGTCGATTCACTCAAAAATTCTCTATATTAAAGATGACTATGAAAGAAATTTTATTCGTCTCGATAGGATGTATCTTCCGAAAGTAAAAATGATCTGTGTGGAGGATGAAGTCATTGAGGGGTCTAATAAAATTGATCAACAAGTAGTCGATGCATTAGAAAAAAAATTTCCTAAAAAGGCGCCATGGGAAACGTAATATCCGCATAAGACACTCGGTAGGGTGAGTAATGAGGGAATGTAATTGGTATTAAACTACGCAAAAGAAGGACGGAAAAGATATGAAAAAAATGTATACGACATGGAAAGCGGTAATCTGGATAGGCGTGTTGATGTTCACGATGTGGGCACAAGGAGCGGTAGAAGCTCAAGAAACATCGGATCCAATTGATCTGGTCTATACGTGGGTAGATGGCTCGGATATTGATTGGCAGCTGCAAAAGGCTAAGTATGCGAGGATGTATGGAAAGGGTATGACACCGAATGATGCGAATGCTTTGAATCGTTTTCGCAGCCGTGATGAATTACGGTATTCTCTCCGGTCGGTATATATGTATGCGCCTTTTGTAAACCATATATATATCGTGACATGCGGGCAGATCCCAGAATGGCTGAGGCCTCATCCAAAAATCACAGTAATAAGCCATGAAGAGATTTTCCCAAATAAAGATGATCTCCCAACGTTTAATTCGCAGGCTATAGAAGCTAATTTGCATCATATCCCAAATCTTTCTGAAAAATTTATCTATTTTAATGATGATGTATTTTTAGGAGACAGAGTTACTGCTGATGATTTTTACACGCCAGATGGACAAATCAAGGTATTTTTAGGGACAAAAGCAGCCCCAACTGGTGCAATAAAGCCTGGTGAACTTACCTACCACAGTGCATGGAAAAATACCAATGCGCTTCTCAATAATACATTTTGTGAAGAGGTTCGCTATCACTTGCTTCATACTCCACAAGTATTCAAAAAATCATTAATTAACTCGTGTGTGCGGTGGTTCCCAGAGATATTTCAGAATGTGTCTAGCCATAAATTTCGTATGGCCACAGATTACACGTTAACGAATGGACTTATCCCCTACTTTGCTATGTATACAGGAAGAGGTGTCGCAGCTGACATCGCGAATAAAACGGTTTGGTTTGGGGCTAATTTTAAGCGTAATGTAGCTGAATTTTTAGATATTGTAAAAAAGCGGCATAAAACGTTTTGCATTGAAGACAGCCAGCCTACAGAAGATGAGTATTATAATGTATTATTAAGCCAGTTCTTGGAATATTATTTCCCTGTTGCAGCTCCTTGGGAAAAAAATACTCCTTATACTAACGTAGTGTTCCCTGATGAGGATTCAAGTGGATATACAAATGTTCCAAAATCACTTCACGATTATCGTGCAGAGCAGAGCGAAGATTTAGTTCACTTCCTTCAGAGCTTGCGAAATCAGTAATGTAGTTTCGGAGGCTTCTCCGTAATGGTCTACAGCCTTTTTAACAGCTTGTTGAGCTGCAAATTGGCTGTAGCCTAAGTTGATCAACGCGCTGATGGCGTCCCTTATAGCGTGTGAGCCATGTTGAGGGCGAATTTCTTGCATCTGGAATGGGGCGAGAACATCTTTTAACTCCACCAGCAATCTTTCAGCTGTCTTTTTCCCAATCCCAGGAATTTTACAAAGAGAAGAAATGTCTTTTCTTAAGACGGTTTCGACAAGTTCAGACAGAGGGCCATGGTTCATTAAAGAAAGAGCCATTTTTGGGCCAACGCCTGACACATTTAAAAGAGCTGTAAAAAGATCGCGTTCTTCTTGAGAGAGAAAGCCAAAGAAAGAGTGTGAAAACTCCCGGATAACGAAAGCCAAGTATAGTTTTACAAGATGGTCTCTTCCTTGTAGATCAGCGATGACACGAGATGTGGTGCTGATGCGGTAGCCTATGCCGTTTGTCTCTATAGTCACTTCATCGAGCGCCAATGAACAAACTTTTCCAATGATGTAGTCGTACACGTTATATCTCTTTGTTTGTTTGGTGTAGGGACTGCGTAGAAGAGATGGTATGGCAAATAGCTATTGCCAGTGCATCTGCTGCATCGTAGGGCTCAGGGATTGTTTTAAGCCCCAGCCTTCTTGCAACAGAGCGCTGTACTTGCTCTTTTGTTGCTTTTCCTGTGCCAACGGTCGCGCATTTTACTTCTCGTGGTGAGTAGCTATAGATGGCGATCGCTTCTTCTTTAGCAGCGATGATTGCAACTCCTTTAGCGATACCAAGTTTTAACATGCTTTGTACGTTGATTGAAAAAAATTGATCTTCGATAGCCATCTCTTCTGGGGAATATTTTTTCAAGAGCGTACGCAGTGCTTGAAAAATAATATAATAGCGATCGCTGAGCTTTGCTTTCTGAGGCGGGCGTATGCAACCAAAATCGAGTGTGGTAATGCTGGATCGATCGACTGAAATGACACCATAGCCGGTGACTTGTGTGCCCGGGTCGATGCCAATAATTATCTTTGGCATACATATACCTCACTGCTATTCGAAAAGATCATGTTTTATAGGAGTATGTGCTCGAGTTGTCGCTTGAAAAAGTGTCTCCTGAATAG
This sequence comes from uncultured bacterium, assembly GCA_964487845.1. GTDB lineage: Bacteria > Chlamydiota > Chlamydiia > Chlamydiales > FEN-1388 > CAZASK01. The sequence continues at coordinate 4,207 of CAZASK010000026.1, read as the reverse complement.
GAGCGGCCTTCGCCTGCGGTGCTGAGCTCGTATAGGCAGGTTTTACAGGCGCTTCAAAGTGTTGTAGTAGCTGACTTACCTGATGAAACTTCTCCTCTAGAGGAGCAAGGCGTGCAATTTCTTGACTTTTCTCACGACTGTCAAGCATAAGCTTGTGTCTTTCTTGTTCGAGCTGTTGTAAACGCTCTTCGCGCAGTCGAAGATCGTGTGTATATGTAAGCTTTTGTTGTTCGAGAGCTTTTTCTTTTTCTTGTATGCTTTCATTCAAGTTCTGGACGAGAAGCTCTTGTTGAGTAATTTTGTTGTTGAGCTCTACGATGGCAATCGCCTGTTCGTCTTGTGTTTTTGAAAGGAGCGCGCACTCTTTTACACGTCTAGCGAGATGGTGCTCAAGTAGAGAAATTCGCTCTTTGTTTTCTTGTAGCTCTTGTTCTTTGAGTTCATGTTCTTGTCTAATTGATTTGAGTTCATGTTCTTCATGAGCTTTTTCTTTACGTAAAACTTCAAGATCGGACTCTGCTAAAAGAAGTAACTTTTTCAGCTCGTGACCATTGAGTTCATGCTGCTGTGATTGCTCACGCTCTTTTTTTACAAGACCATCGAGGTTTTCAATAGTTTGTTTTGCAATAAGTAGCTCTTGTATGCGCAGGTCGTTTTCTTGTTTTAATTGAAGAATGGTCAATTCAAAAGCAGATTCTTGACTGCTGGAAATGTTTTTATGGGATTGAGTAAGCAGTGCAATCTTTTTTTCTAGCGCCTTGTTATGAGTATGGAGCTCGTGGACAATTAATTTCTGGTCTTCTAATGTTGCCTCAAGTATTTCTACCCGCTTATCCGTGCTTTGTGTATCGTCTTGTTTTTTTGTTGTAAGCTGCTCTTCTTTATGAAGGATAGATTGTTTCAGTGTCTCTATTTCACGCCTGAGGCCTTGGATGAGAAGTTCATCTTGAATTTTTTCATTTTTCAATTCTTCTTCAGCTGTTTTCCAAGAAGTGCTTTCTTTCTTGAGGGCTTCTAGCATATTTTCTGCAGCAGTACATCGCTGCTGTGTGAGAGTGAGCTCTTTTTTGATTTGCTCGCTTTCATTTGTCTTTTCACTTGCTTTTGCACCAAGTTCTCGTTTCTCCTGGAGCATGGTATGTCTAAAAGTGCGCAAGCGATTTGTCTCTTCTTCAAGATATGATACGCGCTCTTTGGCCTCGCGAAGTTCTGTTTGAGCAGTATAGAGCTCTTGTCTTAACTTTGTGTGAGTCTGAGGCTCTGAAGTGTCTTTGGCTAGTGCTTCTGGTCGTTTTTGTAGTTCTTCAATTTTTTGTAACAACTCGTCGATGATCTTCTTTAGTATCTGAATTTGTTTTTCGTGGGTAACGTGATTTTCTGGAGAGTCACTATTACTTTGCGTTTGTGATGGCAGTGAGTCTATTTTTGTAGTGAGAGGCGCTTCACATTTGAGAGACGAGAGTTCTTGCTCAAGTTTTTTTACACGTTGCTTTTCATCAAGTAGACGTTGGAGCACTTGATGTATATCTGAATCTGTTGTGTGGAGCATGTGAGTACCCATATACAATCTTACCTTTTCAGGCTTTACCATTTCAGGTATATTTATAAAAAAATGAATGAATATATTGTGGTAAGAATCTCACCTTCGTATACATTTTGTGAAGTATAAATTCTGAGCAGTATAATCCTGAACTTGCCTTTCTGAAGGATCTTATAATGACAAACCGTCGAATTCTTGTTACTGGTGCTGCTGGTTTTATTGGCTTTCATGTGTCTCAGTATCTAGTGGCACATGGAGATACAGTTATAGGAATCGATAATTTTAATGAATATTATCCTTCTCTACTCAAGCGAAAGCGAGCAGAGCTGCTTTTGCAAAACAAGGTGTGCATATATGAAAACGATATTGCAGAGCCTCATGTGCTACGGGATATTTTGATCCGTGAAAAAATAACAGATGTCATTCATCTTGCAGCGCAAGCTGGAGTGCGTTATTCCATCAGTCATCCAGAAGCGTATATTCATTCGAATATAGATGGGTTTTTACAATTGCTGGAGGCTCTCAAGCACTGTCCTCATACGCACCTTGTCTATGCATCAAGCTCCTCTGTCTATGGACTCAATAAAAAAGTGCCGTTTTCTGTTGACGATAGAACAGATTGCCCTGCAAATGTCTATGGAGCCACAAAAAAGACAAATGAGTTGTTAGCTGCTACATACAACCATCTGTTTCGTCTATCAGCTGTGGGCTTACGCTTTTTTACTGTGTATGGACCGTGGGGGCGTCCTGATATGGCATATTATCATTTTGCCAAAGCAATTCGCGATGATCGTGTAATTGATGTCTATAATCATGGGAAAATGAAGCGTGATTTTACCTATATTGATGACATTGTCCAAGGCATCGTTGCAGCATTGTCAGTACGAGGAGGTCATTCGATATTTAATTTAGGCAATGAAAAGCCAGAACCTCTTTTGTATTTAATTGAATTGATAGAGTCGGGACTGGGGAAAAAAGCGCGCATGAACATGCTTGCCATGCAGCCTGGCGAAATCGAGATCACCTATGCCGATATTTCGAAATCTCGTGAGGTATTAGGCTATGATCCAAAAATTTCTTTGGCTGAGGGAATGGAGAAGTTTATGAGTTGGTTTCAACAAGAAATGAATTGATAGCTTTTGTAGACAAAAAAGATTGTAACCCATAGGCTGACATAAAGAAAGTTTTTTGGTGGGAATGTCTGCATGAACCAGTTTTATCGCCCTTTTCTTGCTCTATCTTGCGCCGCACTTTTTTGTGTGGGATTCGTACAGCCTCAGGATAAACGATATATTGATCATCTGCTGCACACATATTCGGCAGAGCTTTTCCGTGATCGAGGAATGACTCTTGTACAAGCGAAGGCTGAGTATGGCTGGCAGCATCTGAGCGCCATTCATTTGTCATACACTTACTATCGACCAATGACTTTAAAAGATGCGCGGGCGCTTGTTATGTTGCTGACGCAGCAATTGCTTGAGCGCCTAGATCAAGATCCCCTCTTACATAAGCAGCATGTTTTTGTAGGAGATCATTTCTGCGCACAAAATCTACGCCTAGAAATACAGTGTGATAGCTATCTTTCAAGAAGTGCCAATGCAACTACAGGCATTAAGTCTATCGTATTAGATCGTGGGGAGATTACCTACACTACTTTTACAATGTCCCCTTATTTCTCTACAGGAACTCAACAATTTCGTGAAAAATACAGAGATATTCTCTTTTTGCAAGATGGGGCTCCGATCCCGGGCCAGGTATTGGAAGAAAAGCTGAAGAAAGCGCTTGCGTCGGCGAAGGTGCAGCCAGATATGCGCATATATCCCGTTCAGATCGACGTATCAGGACCTGGATCTGATCAGAAATTGCTCTTAGAGGACTGGAACTATTTAAGGACAGAAGAGCCTGTTCTGATAGAACCTCAAGCAAAAGTTATTCATGATACATCATTTCCCGTTGAGATGCCAGAAAGCATGCCTGAAGAAAATGAACAAGGGGAGATGATTGATACATCGCAAAAAGCTACGCAACAGACACCTCAAGTAGCTCCTGCCTGGAAAGAAAAATCGGAAGAAGAGCTTGATCGTTTATTTGATAGCCATCTTCAGGGAACTCCTTCTGGCGAAGAAGGATCAGTAAAAGAAAAATCCAATCCAGAAGATACAAACACAAAACAACCACCAGAGGAAAAAACTGTTCAGACAATTTCCCTTTTGGAAAATGATGCTGCTGCTCATGAAGGAGAGCAAGAAGATGATTTGATGAGCATACCTGCTGCGCTTATGTCGGTTGCCGAGCTAGAGGCCTTTTTAACAGATACGAAAGTGCAAGAAGAAGTCATTGGCTATGAAGAGGAGGAGCCGGCCGAAGATAAAGCAAATAAAGAGTCTCTTGTTCGTCAATTATTTGCGGATAAAGAGCCAGAAGTCGAAAAACAGCCTCCATCTAAAAAGCCCTCTTTCCTGAGTCGTCTTTTCGGTAAAAAACAAGCACAAGAACAGCAGATAGTAGCAGAGGCAGAGTCTGAGGAGAAGCCCTCATTCTTTAAGCGTCTATTTAGCAAGAAGAAGGCTGAAAATAAAGCTGAGAATGAAGAGGTGACTGCTGAACCTAAGAAGCCCTCTTTCCTGAGTCGTCTTTTCGGTAAAAAACAAGCACAAGAACAGCAGA
>CAZASK010000025.1:0-23229 GCA_964487845.1 uncultured bacterium | reverse complement strand
TCCCGGACAATTATGTTTCCTTGTTAGGGGGTCAATCTTTACCTAAATTGCCCGCCACATTTCTCGCGAACTATATTCCTTAAAAAAAATATGTTGATACAAACTATTTTTACTGTATAATAATTGATTAAATTTACAAAAAAAGTCCTAAGCTGAATATACAAATAGGTTATGTGAATCTAAAAACGCATTCCTAGATGTGTCTACAAGCAAAAGACAGTGATAAAAATAAAAAGAAAACAGAAAGGGAAGTTTTCATGAAAAAAAGAAAGAGAAACAGCAAAGCACTCGATGCGCTTTTGGCAAAGAAAATTGTTTCTATTACAGAAGCTGCTCAACTCAACAGAGTGACAAGACAGGCAATATACGTCGCGATTAAACTCAAAAAACTGAAAGCAACAAAAGAAGCCAGCCGATGGTTGATCAATGTACAAGACTTACTTGACTACCGTAAAGAAAAATATTCAAGATCACGTTCTACATTCGAAGGTGAGCTTTTATTTGACAACCACAAAGGCTACTATTCTGTAAACCAAGTAGCGAAAATGCTCAATGTCCCAGCACAAAAACTCTACTATGCAACACGCGCCGGCTATCTCAAAGCTTCTCGCAAAGGTGCTGCATGGGTTATTCATGCTGATGATATGAAAGGCTATCAAGAAACCTATCTTGCGAAAAAATTGACAAAGATCATCCCAAAAAAACAAAAAGCTCAAAATGGCTAATTCAGTCACCTTGTAGGCTCTCTCTGGGAGCCTACAGATGCGATAACACCACCATTGTTTCAAGGTGCGCAGTCTGCGGAAACATATCATAGACTGTAACCGACTGAACTTTGTACCCTTGCGCACTCATCTGAGCAAGATCTCTTGCAAGGGTTGTAGGCATACACGATATATAGACACACAGCTTAGGCCGATGCTTGATGACTCCATTCAATGCTTCTTGTGACAGGCCTGTACGGGGTGGATTGAGAATGAATATCGCTTCTTTCGGCCAGTGGCGGCGACTTGTCTCTACACGACTTGCATAAAAAGTGACCCCTTGTAGTTTGTTTTTAAGCGCGCTTTTTTCTGCTAGTACGATTGCTTCCTTATTCGCTTCAACAGCCACAACTACGTGTCCCAGCTGCGCCAGCATCTGAGATAACACACATACCCCAGCATACAAATCTACGATAGCAGCTTGTGGATCATATTTTTGGATAAGAGAGACTACATCTTGATAGAGAGCAGCACTTTGTGTCTTATGGTTCTGGACGAATACTTTTGAGGAGAAGTAGATGTTCAAACCATTACTATCAAAGCTACAGTCGCTTTGATTTGTCTCAAATCGCTCTTTAGCACTTTCAACAACCACTTTCTTCCATCGTTTGGATTCCATTGCATTCAAAAGATTTTTTGTATTTGTAGCCAAAGAAAAAGCGCAGTGGAAATGAAGAATATAGCCATCTTGATACTTGATGACGGTGATTCTTCCCTTATTTTCACTTTTCTTAAAAAGATGTGCAGCAGCTTTTCTAATATCATCAAATAACTTCTCGTCATCAGTATGAAAGATGGGACAGGTGGCAATTTGTAATACAGTGGTATTATCGCGTTCAATATATCCTACCGTAATATTGCCTTGAGAAGAGGAAAAGTGAAGCGTAATTTTTTGGCGATATCCATACTCAATATGTGATGGTTTTACTTCAATAGGTGGAATATCAAGCTTTGCCATATGCCTGAGCGCATCTTGAGCCCAGAGACCTTTAGATGTAAGCTGCTCGGCATATTTCATATGCTGTAGCTGACAGCCTCCGCAAACAGCAAAATGAGGGCACACAGGCTTGACTCGCTCTGGACTCGGAATCACTACGTCAACGAGTCGTGCGACACAATAGGATTTCTTTTTTGCTATAATTTCAACTAAGACAGTCTCTTGAGAAATCACTCCATCTACAAAGATTACCCAGCCTTGGTAACGAATCAGCCCCTTGCCTGTCGTGACCAGCTTTTCTACGACTGCTTGTATTGTATCGCCTACATTAACCATTGATGACTTGAAAATCTCGAATAAGAAGCTGAATACTGGAGGTATTCACCTGCGGTGTATAGGCAATAAGTAATTTTGTAGCTGATTTTTTGGTAAGCTCCTGCAAGCGATAAGCCATGCCAACACCAATGCCTTCAATCATGCGCCCATCTTGCTCAAGGTAAAATTTGAGATGATGACGCCCTACGACCTTGGGCTCTGCTACCTGAACTGCAGAGGTGCACAGTACAGGGAGTGCATTGCCATGGCCATGAGGCTCTAAAAGCTTCAACGATTCCATCAGATCAAAACTCAGTTCGGAAAAGGGAACTTCTGCATCAATCAATAATTTATGTGTGACATGCAGTTTTTCTAAACGCTGGTCTGCGATGGCCACAAAACGGCGCGTGAATTCCTCAATAGCGCCCTCCCGCAGGGTAAATCCTGCAGCAGCATCGTGGCCGCCAAAGTTTAATAGGATATCTGATAGCTCTTTCAGCACTGGTAGCACAGGAAATTCTGGAATCGATCGAATAGATCCTTTCCCTACTTGTCCATCTATAGATAAGATGACGGTAGGCCTATTATACTGCTTTGAAATACGCATGGCAGAAATCGCGATAATCCCAGGATGCCATTTCTTCGACGACAAGACGATGGCATTATGCTGAAGAATTTCGGGACTTTCTTTTAAAATGCGCTCAATATCCTTGTTCATCATCTTTTCAATTTTCTGGCGTTCTATATTATATAAATTCAATTCGATCGCCAGCTTTTCAGCACTTATTGCATTGCGCACAAGTAGTAATTTTACTCCATTCGCAGGCTCTGCAATACGCCCTAGGCTATTGAGGCGAGGCGCTATTTTTGATGCGATGATGATGGTGCTGATATCTTTTACATCCGTTTCACAAATCGAAAGCAGCTTTGAAAGCCCCTCTCTTTTCGTCTTTCTTAATTGCTCGAGTCCATAGCTGACGAGCACACGATTTTCTCCACGGAGTACTCCCATATCTGACACTGTGCCAATAGCTACAAGGTCTAGATAGCGCTTTAGGTTTACCTTTTTTTGTGGAATCAACCCTTCGTCAACAAGATGCTGCGTCAGAGCACATGCAAGCTTAAATGCTACCCCGCATCCCGTTAACTCTCTGTTGGGATATTCAGAAGAGACTAATTTCGGATTAAGCGTCGCCACGCAATTGGGAATTCGATCAGTCGGCTCGTGATGGTCGGTAATAATCACATCAATTTTTTGACGAAAAGCCTCTTCAATATGCTCTGCCGCTGTAATACCGCAGTCTACTGTAATTAATAACGTACAGTGATTCCTCAGAGCAAACTCTAAGGCATCCATAATCATGCTTTGTCTGAGAAGGGCGGTACGATTTGACACATAATAATGGACATTTGCACCAACAAAATGAAGGAACTCTGCAAGAAGCGCAGTCCCTGTCATCCCATCTACGTCATTATCGCCATACACAAGGATATGTTCTTGATTTTTGATTGCCTTTGCGATCCTTTCAACGGCTTGCGGCATCTCCTTAAACAAAAATGGATCATGTAAGTCGGGAAGCTTGGCATAGAGGAAATCATGGATATCTTTTGTCGACGTGATACCTCGAGATACTAAGATGCGCGCGATAACAGGATGGAGATGAAACTCAGTCGATATTGTATCAACTAGCTCACTTTCCTTTTTGGGATAGACCCAAAGCAAATGCCCTTCCATAGGGAAAAATTCCCTCAATGGAAGGACAGCGCCTTTAACTACATTTACTTGTTCTCCAAACTCCACCGCTTACTCTCTTGCACGACCGATTTGATCACGATTATGCAAATATAAGAGGATAGGGCAAGCGATAAATAACGATGATAGTGTTCCTAAGAAAACACCCGTCATCATCACAAAAGCAAAACCGAAGATAGAGGAGCTTCCAAAGAGAACCAAGGCTACGAGCACCATACATGTAGTACTTGAAGTCAAAATGGTTCTACTGAGAGTTAAATTAAGCGCCAAATTGATAATTTCAGAGAACGTAAGCTTCCGATACAGGCGAATATCTTCCCGTATACGGTCGAATACAATGATAGTATCGTTCAATGAATACCCGATGATCATCATGATAGCGCCGACCAACTCAAGGTTAATCTGTATAGGAGCACCAAGTTGATGGGCTACACATGCTACTGCTAGTGTAAGCAGCACATCGTGTAAAAGCGCTAAGAGTGAGCTGACAGCATATTTCCACTCAAACCTAAAGGCAATGTATACTAAGACGCCAACAAGTGCACAAATAAGCGCCAGTATTGCATTATTTCTCATCACATCAGAGAACTGGCCACTCATGACTGTCCAGCTGTTAGCAAGTGTATCCATGCTGCTTGGTCTGAGCGAGAGTCCCTTGTGTTCGAGAGCGTCTACAATCCATACAATTCTCGGATTTTTCTCGTATGAATAGGCAAAGACTCCCTCTTGCAGTTCATCAGCCATGCCATGAAATGGTCTGCTAGCTTCTTCAAGACTTGTCGCTAGCTGGATACGAAGAAGATTTTCCCGACCCAACTCTCTGACCTGAAATTCCTGGCTTGACAAACCAGAGGAGATGAGAGCCTCTGTGACAGCATCTCTTGTGTTTATGCTTGCTTTTGTATCAAGCTCCATGACAAGAGAATAGCCGCCTGTAAAATCCATTCCAATCATCGACTTGTAGTTCATCAAAAATGCCAATAGCCCAACAACAAAGACTCCAAGCGAAGCAAGAACTACCGGCTTTGTGAATTTTAAAAAGTCAAAGTTATGAGAGCGAATCCACTCACGCATGTGAAGTACTTTATTGCGTGGATTTTGTACCCACCCTGCGAAATAATAGCGAGTCATGAAGAGCGCTGTAAACATCGATGCAGCGATACCAATAATCAAGGTCATCGCAAAGCCTCGTATCGGACCGCAGTCAAATTGCAGCAAAATCAGAGCCACTAAAATCGTTGTGATATTCGAGTCAAAGATCGCTGAAAAGGCTTTCTTATATCCTGCCTGAATCGAGGATGCAATACGTCCTGACAACTTGAACTCTTCTCGAATCCGCTCAAACACGAGCACGTTAGCATCTACTGCCATACCGACAGTGAGAACCATACCAGCAATGCCAGGAAGCGTCAAAACGGCATCGATATTTTGCATCACTGCCCAGATGACAAGGATGTTGAATAAAACAGCAACACTGGCTACAAGACCTGCAAAGTTATAATATCCACACATCATCCCAACAACGATCGCTACAGCGATAAAAGCTGCTACGATACTCTGATTTCGTTCTGCATGTCCTAACTCAGGGCTGACATTTTGCTCAGATAAGATCTTTGGAGTAAATGTAAGCGAGCCAGCGCTCAAGTCTGTCGCCAACTTCGACACCTCTCTTTGCGAAAAGTGTCCTGTGATCATCGCATGATCACGAAGTGGAGAATTCAAGCTAGGAGCACTTACAACGCTGCCATTGAGAATGACGGCCATACGCCAGCCACGCCCTTGGCTATACGCCTCTCGTGCTGTCCCCAAAATTTTCTCTTCAGAAAAAGGCGCTGTCCACGAGTAAAAATCATCTCTTGGATTACTACCTCGCTTGACAGTTTCGAGACTCATGACATCTTGTGCATAAGAACTTCTCACCCCAAACACAAGCGTATTTCCTTTCGATGGATCGTAGCTTGTATGTATGTTTTCGAGGCTAGAGCCTTCTAAGGCATAGTTATGATACACAATCATGAGTGGATGCGCTTGATTGGCCCACTCTGTTGCATCATCTACAGAAAATCGCGCAATCATCGACATTGTGTCATTAAAGCTCGAAGAAGCTATATCTTCTTTTGGATTCGCAAGTCTCAGTCCATGCTCATAGAGGATCCGGCCGGCTGATTTTCCGCCAATTACTGCTTCTTCTTTTGCTGCGAGAGCAAGCTTTTGGAAGGCAATTTCATTTATCCCTTCTGCATCTTTTCTATTGGTGACAACAGCTTCATTCCAAATTTCTTGCAAAAAGTGATTTACCTCTTTTGCAAGAGACTTGTTGAGCACTCCAAACTGTTCATTGACCACATGAAAATACATGGCAGATGCTTTTACAAGCTCTTGTGCGGACAATGCTTGGGATCCTGGGAAATCAAGGAGCACAGTTGCATTTTCAATACGTATTGTCCTCTCAGATACCCCCATTTTGTTAATACGGGTATAGAGTTCATTTACTGCTTGCTTGAGCTGCTCTGGCTTTTCGACATACCTGCCTGCATGATCTACAAGGGCTATACGCACACTTTTACCACCTGAAAGATCAAGTCCCCAACGAAGAATCTTTCTATCGTCTCCTCGGAAGTATTTTCGAGTAGAGAGTTTGATATTTTCAAAAAAGGCATTCTTTGTAGGCTTAGGAATGGTATAATGACGAGAAGCGTTGAGATCTACTTGAGCTGTATTATAGGCCTCTTTCCAGCGCAGCAAATCTTCCTGAATCGTATCTTCAATTTTATTGCGTGTCAGCAGGCGCTGCTCTACGTCAGAAAACTCGAGGACCGCATCTTTTTTACTACCAAGAACAGTAAAGTCCTCTCTTGTTGCTTTCAGAAGCATGCTATAGTAGTCTGCAAGCTCAAAGATATAATCTGACTGCAGCTCTTTTGACAACCCAAGAGAGTTTCCAGGATATCCTATGAAACCTCGTTTTTGAAGAAGAGAAGTAAGCACTGAAAAATCATCAGCGAACATTTTCGCTTCGGCACTTTCAGGAGCTTTTTGATACTGATCCATAATGCTCTTTACACCGCGCAAAATCACATAGATAGATCCATGTCTGAGTTCGCTGAATACATGCTCACTTGCCTGCTCTTTGCTGTCTTCAAAGCAAGGGGCGAGAACAACGAGACATAACTTTTTCTCACGAACACCTAGCTGTGCCATCTCTTCTGCGCTCACACGCGGGAATTGAGGCTCTGCCAAATCTTGATGCTGCGGCGTCCACTCTGATTTAATAAGAGTCATCGTCTGCTCAGAGAGTCGCTTCCCTACCTCAGAGAGAGGAAGTGTTAAAAAGCTCTTCGCGCCTGAAATTCGAGAAAGTGCTATCTGAAATTCACCTTGATGTGAAGAGATCTTTTCCTGAGTCAGCTGCCCTAGCCGCGCAATCTCATTCATCACAAGGCGATTACAAGCTTCTGACTGTAAATGTGCTTGCTCTGAGTCCGCCTGCACTGCCATCACCAAATTCAAATCAGCATGCAACTTGATATTCACACTGTCATTTGCCCAGTCGATAACGATCTCTTCAATAAATGGGTTATACTGCCCTACTGCAAGTTTGTATGTCTGATCAATCTGCTTGCTCTTTTTTCTTTGATCATCCAATTCTTTTCGAATAGCTGTGCTATCTGGATAAATAACAGCTGCCATCGACTCCACGTTTGCCGCTATAATTTCTTTAGCACGATCGAGAGTTGCAACGCGTGTTGTAAGGTATTGAGAAAGCTCCAGCTGATCTTGACTGATAAGCTCGTTTTTCGCAGCTAATGCTTTGTTTTCTTGAGTAATAGCCTGGATACGAGCAGAAATTTTTTTCTTTTCGTTATCAAATTTTGTCATCAGAGCACGCACATCAAAGCGGTCATCAGCCTCTGATACGGCCATACTGCGCATATAACGCGTTGTGAATGGCGATTTCGCTTGAAACACCTCTGCACATAATACGATATCGTCTGCAAGTGACTGCAACTCACGAGAGCTCTCTTCATCAGAGCCTTCGCTCAACTGCCACTTTTGATACAAAGGCTGGATTACAGCAGCTTCTACGAGTGCTACTGCTCTATCGCGAACAAGTTCGTAATAAAGCGAGGCAACCTCTTTATCTTGTGTATACTTCATCGAGAAGTGAAAGAGCTTTTTGAGATCTTCTTTGTTAAAATGAAAGCCCTGTCTTCGTAAAACGGTAATATCAACAGCCTCATCAGCATCATGATCTGCAAGAGCGAGTTGTGCAGGCACAAATGCAATTTCTAAGCCAGCGCGAGGAAGGAGTTGACGAAAACGCTTGGCATCTTCTTTGGTAGAGCATGTTACATGGATTACGGAAGGATCAGACTCTTGAAACTTGACCGCCTTGGGGCTTATTTGAATGAGGTCACAGAAAGCATGAATCCACTCTACAGCATCTTTTTCAAGACTATTTACACGCTCTGCAATTTCTTCTGTAATTGCCACAGCTCGAGGCTCCGTAATCGGATCTCTGAGCGGCTTCATATAAAAAATGATCGTTGGAAGAATGTTATATAAGGTGAGGATAAGGACTGTCAGTATGACAGCAAATTGCCATCGTTTTTGTTTTTCCATCTTGAAAATGCCTTTGTCTTCATACAAAATTTGGTGAGAGACTACCAGTTCTTTTCGATCTCTACAATAGACTTCTTTCGAAATTCGCTTTGTTTGGGAAAAAGTCTAATCAAAAAAACCCGCAAGTGATCCCTAAAGAGTTTCACTTGCGGGTTGAATAAGCAAAATGCGAACTACAGACGCTTAGCCACCTTTTGCAGATGACTTCTCAGCTGTAAGCTGCACAAACTTCTTGTTCAGGACTCGCACTGCAACGATCCATATTGCAATAATCACAAAGAGGATGACAGCAATGTATGGAGTGATAGCAGCTAAAGATCCAAATGTCAGCAGAAGACCTTGTTGTACAAATGAACCGCCAGATTTACCAAGCCGTGCACCTACAACGTCGATTGCTGCCTTTCCTTTCACCTTTGCTTCCTGATCAAGAGGAATATAAGCCATCTCTTTCGTTGGATCAAAGAGTGAGTACTTTGCAGATTTGCTCATGATATTTTGAGCAGCACCGAAGATAACTGCAAGCATAAGAGGTGATGTCCCCATCATGGCAATATATCCAGCGAGTTGGTCTCTGAATAGCACGAAGGCAAAAAATCCAGTTCCTGTGATAAGCAATACAACAGGTGTGATCATTGCAGCAAAACCCCAGCCTTTACGAATAGCGTTACCGCCAACGAAAAGCATCATGACAATAGTAACAGCTCCGATAATTGTTGAGAAGTAGCCCATGAATGTGCTGTAGTCATTCGCATCTGGATATTGCAATTTCAACTGGCTCTTCCATGTTACTTCAACGAGGTTGATGCAGATACCATATGCGATAACGAGAAGCGCTAGGCATAGGATATAGGGAGATGTGAGAAGATACTTAAAGCTCTGGCCGACCGACATTTTTGGCTTATCTTTCTTCTTCTTCACGAGCTCATCTGGATTATAGAATCGAGGGTCGGTGAGCACATTCTTATTGATCCAGTAGTAGGATAGAATCACGCAGAGACCTGCAATAACAACCATACCCATGAGATAGTTCAAAGAAACTTGCCATGCATCTACACCAACAGGAAGATACTTTCTGATGTCAGATACGTATACGATGGCAGGACCTGAGAAGAGAAGAGCCAGGTTTGCACCTAGACCAAACAAGCTGTAAAAGCGCTTTGCTTCGCCAACTTTTGTAATATCGTTTGCAAAACCCCAGAAGAGCAGAGAAAGAACAACGCTTCCCCACAGTTCAGCTAAGATGTAAAACAAAGAGTAAGGCCAGTTTCTGATGCACTCGACAAGACCGCCAAGACCTGCTGGAAGAATTGTCTTCCATGAATCGCAGAGCGCATCTGGACGAAGAAGAGCATTGTTTGGATAGATAACTGTCGCAAACAAGCCGAAAAACACTAAGAACGGAATAATTGTTGTGTAAAACAGATGCTCTTTAGAAAGCATGTTACTTAACTTTGCATAGATGATCATGAAGATAATCGCTGCTGGAACCACACCATACACCTTCAAGAAGGGAATCGCTTCCGCACCTGCTGAAGTTACGATCAAAGTATCTTTTGTATCTCTTAAGATCGTGTAGTTAAATGAAATAAAAAAGAACATGAAAAACATCGGCAAAATTTTCTTCAGTTCAAATGCATGTACCGGCCAAAAAAAGGCACGCCACCTGCTAAAATCTTTGGTTACGTCTTGTGCCATAGCAACTCCGTTTAATTGCTGCACATATGAAAAAAGCGAACGCTTTTTATCAGCTGTGCACGCGTTTGGTTAGTTTTCGAAAAACTTTTCTCGCTCGCTTTTTATACACACTCAAAACATGAGCGAATATAAAAATCTAATAGTTTTGATTCTAAATAGCAAGGATTGAATGATGAAATTTTATATAAATTATTCTCAATTATTCATAACCCACTCGTTTTCAATGAGTTAAGATTTTTTAATTTCTAAATTGCCTTAAAGCTTGAAAGTCGTTACAAAAGGTAAAGAATCTTGATTTATTATTTGCGATACAAAACATGAAGAAAAACAACACATTAGAAATTCTTCAAATTAGGGGCGGCACACCCTTAATAGGAGAAGTAAAAGCAGCTGGCGCAAAAAATGCAATCACCAAGTTGTTGGTGGCCTCACTCCTTTCTGACAAAAAGTGCACATTTCACAACGTTCCCGATATTGGCGATGTTGAAGTCACTGTAGCGCTCTGTCAAGAAATGGGCTCACAGGTGCACTGGAATAAGGATGAAGGCATCTTACAAATAGAGACCAAAGAGCTGAAAACTTCCTATATCCCTCAGCGCTTTTCTGGATCAAATCGAATTCCCATCTTGATGATTGGCGCTTTACTTGGCCGCACAGAAGAAGATATCATCGTGCCTACTGTGGGCGGCTGTAAGATCGGCATGCGATCTGTGGAATTCCACCTCGATGCCTTACGGCAACTTGGTGCAACCATCGAACTCAGAGAGATGAAGCGAGAGAGCGCCTACTTTGCTCATGCTCATACAGGTCTTCGTGGAGCTCTTATAGAGTTGCCCTATCCATCTATTGGCGCTACTGAAAATAGCATTATGGCTGCTGTCACCGCACGTGGAAGTACGGTTATCAAAAATGCAGCCATAGAGCCCGAAATTGTAGACCTCATCTTGTTTCTTCAAAAGCTAGGAGCCAACATCTCACTAGACGTTGACAGAACAATACGCATTCAGGGAGTGCGCCATTTTCATGAGGTAGAACACACCGTATTGCCTGATCGTATCGAGTCGGCCTCTTTTGGAATGGCAGCTATAGGAACAAAAGGACGCATCTTTGTAAAAGGAGCTCGCCATGGTGATATGATCACCTTTTTAAATAAGCTACGAGAGCTTGGCGGCGGCTTTTCTGTGAAAAAAGATGGCATCGAATTTTACTATGATGGACCACTCCAAGGCGGCCTGCATCTTGAAACAGATGTCCACCCAGGCTTTATGACAGATTGGCAACCTCCTTTTTGTGTTCTACTCACACAAGCCTCTGGGGTCTCTATTGTTCATGAAACAGTATATGAAAATCGTTTTGGATTTACTGAGGCTTTAAAAGAGATGGGAGCCGATATCTTCCCATTCAAACAGTGTCTTGGAGGAAAGAGCTGTCGCTTTGCATCTCACAGCTTTTATCATAGCATCGCAGTAAAGGGCCCGACCCCACTTTCTGGAAAGGCGATTCACATCCCCGACTTACGAGCAGGCTTTGCCTACGTCATGGCAGCGCTCACGACCCCGGAAGAAAGCTCTATATCAGGACTTCACTTTATCGACCGCGGCTATGAAAAGCTCGTACACAAGCTGGAGACTCTTGGTGCGGATATTAGACGTGTCGCACAAGAAAAAAACATACCACGTGATGAGTGCATTCAGGGTGATCTTTTTGCGCAGAAGAAACCATTTTTTGCAGGCCATGCCCTTTCTATAAACGAAGATGATATCTTATAGCTGGAGATACCTAGCCAATGAATATAGACCCATCGATCATTGAAAATCTGACAAAGAACAACCCACATCTCAAAAATCGCGGGCTCTCTGACCAACTACACATTCTTCCAACATCGAGTAGAGAGTTTTCATCCGAGAAGATCACAGCTCTTACCCGGCCCAAATGGGGCGATGCTTTTCTTTCTGGGTTGAAAACGGCAGGCGTTGCTCTTGGCGCGCTATTTCTCGGAGCACTTTCTATTGGATTGCTGCCTTTTACCATTACTGGAGGGGTGTTATTCCATCTGGGAAAGATAGGAGAAATGAATGAAGGAATAATGACAGGCGAGGATACATTTTTCGAAGGCAAGGGACGCCGATTTGAAAACGAAAACCTACTCATAGCAGGAGCTCTCTTAGCAGCCCCTGCATTTGGCTGCATTGCCTGTGTAAGCTCGATTATTCGCGGCAGCGATGAAATGGCCGCCTTCAAAAAAATGGTATCGAAGTGGATATCAAACCCTGAAAAAGCAAAGAAATCTTTGCCTCAATTTAAAATACAAGCAAAGAACATACCCACCAATGAACTCATTCGAATGAGAAAACATGTTCAAACGGTGATGAAAAACAATCCATACAATACTGATCTTAAAATTTTGGATCATTTAATACTCGATACTTTGGACAAGAAGAAGTCAAACGATTAAGACACATAAGACGTTGTCCTAAATTCAATTTTAAGAGATGATTTGTGCCTATTATATAAGAGGAGCACTCTTCATCATGCGTTATATCGCCCACACTCTGCAAACCCATGTTGCCGCCGCCTGCTCTGCAGCGATCTCTTCTCTTTTCCCCGATATTCCTGAAAAGTTGAAGGCAGCAGAGGTCACCGTCAGCACACACGCGCAGTTTGGCCATTACCAATGCAATAGCGCCATGAAGCTTGCGAAGATAGTACAAAAAGCGCCGAAGGCTATCGCCGAACTCATCGCCCAAAAGATAGAATATAAAACTCTCATCAGCAAAGTAGAGATCGCTGGCAATGGATTTATCAACATCACCATCCATCCATCATACTTAGCTGAGATGGTGCATCTCAGTCTTCAAGACCCGCATCTGGCCATCCGAACTGAAAAAAGCCAACGCATCGTCATCGACTTTTCATCTCCAAACACCGCAAAAGAGATGCATGTAGGCCACCTCAGATCAACCATTATTGGCGATTGTCTTGCGCGCATCTTCGAGTTTTTAGGGCAAGATGTCTTGAGACTCAACCATATCGGAGACTGGGGCACCTCATTTGGCATGCTTATTGCCTATATAAAAGAGCATAATCTCAAGCCAGAATGTAGCCTTCCAGAACTTGTCAGCTATTACAAGCTTGCAAAGAAAAAATTTGATGAAGATGAAGCCTTTAAAAAAAGGGCGCAAGCTGAAGTCGTGAGCCTCCAAGCTGGAGAAAAAACTACCCTTGCCTACTGGACTGCGATCTGCAATACATCACGCATCGCCTACCAAGAAATCTATGACATCCTCGGTGTCACCCTCCAAGAGCGAGGCGAGTCGTTTTACAATCCCATGCTTCCTGACATTGTTTCAGATCTAGAAAAAAAAGGGCTTGTCACGCTCTGTGAAGGAGCAAAATGCGTCTTCCTCGAAGGCTTTACGAATCGAGAAGGAAACACGCTGCCGCTCATGGTGCAAAAATCAGATGGTGGCTATAACTACGACACCACAGACATGGCGGCTATCTACCAGCGCGTCCATACAGAGCATGCAGATCGCATCATTTATGTAACCGATGCTGGGCAAGCGGTGCATTTTCAGATGATCTTCAAGGCAGCTGAAAAGGCAGGATATCTTGACCCACAGAAGGTACGTCTCGACCATGTCCCCTTCGGCCTCGTTTTGGGAAGCGATGGAAAGAAATTCAAAACGCGCTCTGGCGATACGGAGCGCCTACTCGACTTACTTACTGCTGCCATCACAAAAGCACAAGAGATTCTTCTGCAGAAAAACCCCGACAGCGACCCACTTGCTCTTGAGCATACTGCAAAAGTCCTCGGCATCGGAGCTGTCAAATATGCTGACCTCTGCTGCAATCGCATCAGCGACTACACCTTCAGCTATGAGCGCATGCTGCGCTTTGAGGGCAATACGGCAGCATTCATCTTATACTCATATGTCCGCGTGCAAGGCATCAAACGAAAGATTGGCTTAGAGATCACCACCGCAATACAATCGGCTCCAATCACACTCGAACACCCGTCTGAAATAGAGCTAGCCCTGCGCTTATGCCAATTTTCTGAAGCACTGGAATCTGTCGCGCAAGATCTTCTGCCGAACCGCCTTACTGACTACCTCTTCTCTCTTGCAGAGACTTTCAATCTCTTCTTCAGAGACTGCCGTGTTGAGGGCTCGGAGGCTATGCTATCACGACTAGCTCTTTGCGAGGCGACGGGGAAAACATTGGCGACAGGGCTACAGCTGCTTGGCATCCACACTCTCGAGAAGATGTAAATAGCTCTTGAACCATAACGCGCACACATGATAGAGTTACTCCTTTTATAATTACCTACGCACTCGCGATGCAAGGCGCTTGAATTCTTTCGCAAAAGACAAGTGTGCGACATCACAGAGCGGAGGAAAAATCGATAATTTGTTTTTGAGGCACTATGACAAAATTGGCTATCTCTGACGCTCACAAGCAAGTCCTAAAACGCTATATCAGCCAGCACAAGCACCCTGAGCTCATTGAAACGTATCTCTACTACGTAGAGCAAAGATATTCTCTGAAGCCTGTTGTATTTGCCCAAGAGAAGATCGTCTTTCAAAGCTTAGAAAGCGCGATTGCCATCCTCGAAAAAGAGGGGAAGCTGTGGCGTGAAACTGAGATCAAGATCGGCTATGAAACAGCGGCTGTCAACGACCAGACCAAAAAAATCTACATCTGCCCCTTCTCTGGCAAGGTCTTTGCTGACAACACAAACCCGAATCCTCAAGATGCGATCTACGACTGGGTTTCGAAGTGCAAAGAGAACACAGAACGTGCTGGCGGCGTGCGCTCGAAGCGTTTTTTCATCTCAGAAGATCCTGAAGTCATCAAGGAATATGCCTTGAAGTGCAAACCAAAGGCGCCTATCACGAAAGTCGTCTTTTCATCAGCTATCAACGGCAAGCTTTTTCACTCGAAGGAATCTGTCATTGAAGACTTTACAGAAAACTATGTCAAGCGCATCTCACTGCCAGAAGTTCAAAATCAAAGTCGTTTTCAAATCGATGTAAGCTTCATGACATTTATCCAGCAACAGCTTGCAGACGACAAGATTGCGGCCTTTGTAGAAACACTTGCTGAGGAGCCAGAATTTGCAGCTACTGTTGAGAGATGGCTTCAGCAAGCAGAGTAGCTTGTATATATGTTGACCTACTACCCTTCAAGTCCAGAAGAGATGGCACAGCTTGCTAAGACGATCGCAGAGTCACTCAGACCAGGAGCTGTCCTCTGCTTTTTTGGAGACCTTGGTGCTGGGAAAACCACCTTCATCAAAGCCCTCGCTGATGGCCTCGGCATATCAGATCAGCTCGTCAACAGCCCGACTTTCCAGTATCTCAACATCTACCAAGGGAGACTTCCTCTCTACCATTTCGATCTTTATAGATTGCGATCAGCTGAGGACTTTGTCCACTCCGGCTTCGATGAATTTTTCTTCAAAGAGGGCATCACCTGCATCGAGTGGGCAGAAAAAATTGCAGACATCATCCCCTCACACGCGACGAAGATCACGATCTCACACTTGGGAGAAAACTTACGAAAAGTGGAGATCAGTCTACCCTCATGGAAATAGCCTGGAAAAAAGCGGCCTATCTCAAAAGTGGGATGGGGAAAAACCTTCCTCTTATAAAAGGACCACGCGGCTTTGAGCTGCCAGAAATTGCGCTATGTGGCAGATCAAATTCTGGAAAATCAAGCCTCCTCAACGACCTCTGTGAGCAAAAGACACTTGCTCGTGTCAGCAACACTCCTGGTAAAACACAGCTCATCAACTTCTTCAATGTAGCAGATCGGCTCACTCTCGTCGATTTGCCAGGATATGGCTTTGCAAAGGTACCTGCAGCACTGAAAAAAGAGTGGGCAGAAGCGCTGGAAAATTATTTTTCCTCTAGAAATACTCTTTTTCTCCTCCTCCTTCTCATAGACATACGAAGACGCCCCTCTGATGAGGATCTACAGATGATGGAGTGGGCACATCACAATAATAAAAAAGTCACCTTAGTGCTTACAAAGACAGACAAGGTGACGCTGCAAGAAAATAAAAAAAACAGCCTTGAGATCCTCTATGCATTGCGTTACAAGCCACTTGAAGTGATTCATTATTCAATAATGACGCATGAGGGAAGGAAAATGCTACGATCTCACATATCGAAGGAGCTCTTATGTCACGCTTAAAAGAGCAAATATTTGTCTGTATCGACTGCGAGTCTACAGGCCTCGATCCAAAAAAAGATCAGATTGTAGAGATAGCGTGTGCGACATTTACTTTTCAGGGAGTGATAGATCAATGTGAAAGCTTGATCAACCCAGGATGCGTTATCCCGCAAGAGGTCATCGCCGTGCATCACATCACGGATGAGATGGTCGCCAACCAGCCAAAAATCGACATCGTTCTGCCTCAAATTCTCAAAATCATCGGCAAACACCCCATCATCGGCCATGGCATCCAATTTGACATCGACTTGATCATCAACCACGCTAAGCGCTGTGGAATTGCTTGTGATATCGACAAAAATGAATCTGTGGACACGCTACGACTTGCTCGTCTGTATGGTGAAAGCCCAACAAACTCTCTCGAGCAGCTCAGAAAGCACTTTGCCATCGAAGAAGAGGGCGCTCATCGTGCTATGAACGATGTCCTTGTCAACATTCAAGTGTTTAAAAAGCTGACCTTTGGCTTTGACTCTCTGAAGGAAATCAAGCAGCGACTTTCAAAGCCTATCCAGCTGAAAAATATGCCTCTTGGCAAACATAAGGGACGCGCGATGAAAGAGCTTCCTCTCCCTTATCTTCTCTGGGCGGCACGTCAAGACTTTGACCAAGACCTGCTCTTTTCTCTGCGCACTGAGGTGAACCGCAGAAAGGGTGGCAACCAATTTACCCAGGCTACGAACCCCTTTTCTCAACTGGACCTTTGACATAATTACGTGGACTCCTTAGTCTGTGGCCATACTAGAGTAAGGGCAAGAGTGAGGACATATGGAGAAAACGTTATCTGTCAAAGACTTAGATCTTGAAGGGAAAAAAGCTTTAATACGTGTCGACTTCAACGTCCCCATGACAGATGATGGACGTATTACCGATGACACTCGCATTGTAGCATCGTTGCCTACCATTCAATATGTCCTCAATTCCGGAGGCTCTTGTATTTTGATGAGCCATCTAGGCCGCCCCAAGGGCAAAAGCCCCCAGTTTTCACTTGCCCCATGTGCTGAAGCACTCTCAAAACTCATTCACAAAAAAGTCATCATGGCTCCCGACACCATCGGCGATGAGGTGGAGAAGATCTGTCATTCACTCACACCTGGATCTGTCGTCCTACTCGAAAATGTACGCTTTTATGAAGCAGAAGAACAGCCCGAAAAAGATCCCAGCTTTGCAAAAAACCTTGCAAAACTTGCTGATGTATACATAAATGACGCCTTTGGATCTGCACATCGCACCCATTCCTCGACAGTAGATGTAGCCCGCTATTTCCCTCACCACGCAGCCTCTGGCTTTTTAATGGAAAAAGAAATCGAGTTTCTGGGTTCTACCCTTGCCTCTCCTAGACGCCCCTTTTATGGGATCATCGGAGGAGCTAAAATTTCGACAAAGCTCGGCGTCCTCTCGTCTCTTATTCACAAAGTAGATGCCCTCTTTATAGGAGGAGCCATGGCCTATACCTTCTTGCAAGCACAGGGAATATCTGTAGGAAAGTCGCTGTGTGAGGAAGCGATGGTCGGAAAGGCAAAAGCCATCCTTCAGCTTGCAAAAGAAAAAAACATCCCTCTCTTTCTTCCAGAAGATATCGTCTGCACCACCTCTCTTAAATCTGATGCCAATATCTCAACAGTCGCCACCTCTGCGGGCGTGCCAGCAGATCTTCAAGGCGTCGACATAGGCGCCAAAACTACTGACCACTGGCTGCAGGAGCTGAAGAAGGCAAAGACAATTTTATGGAATGGCCCATTAGGGATCTTTGAAGATGCCCGATTTGCTCAAGCCACCTTTGCCATTGCCAACGGCATGGCAAATCTTCACAACGCAATCACCATCATTGGAGGAGGCGATTCGGCATCAGCCGTGCAGGCAGCTGGATGTGCCAGCCGTATCACCCACATCTCGACAGGAGGAGGCGCCTCACTCGAATACATCGAATTTGGCTCACTCCCAGGCGTTGATGCGTTGTCGCATACATAATCTCTTGCTTTCAATGCGCCTTTCATGTTATAATCTTTGCAAAATTTATAAGTGTAGCCACTTTGCATTCTATGATGAGACGGCCTAGCCACTCCCATCCATTCCATAAAACAACGACGCAAGGCCTTTTTCTTCATTCTTTGCTTAAAGAACATACAAGAGGAGGGTCATGAAAGCAGAATTCAGCCCATTACGGACCTTTTTATGGCCGGTTCACCGCTTTGAGCTGAAAAAATTGATCCCGATGCTTCTGATCTTCTTTTTACTTTCCTTTGACTACAACATTCTCAGATGCTTGAAAGACACCCTCGTCATCACTGCCAAAGACTCTGGCGCTGAGGTGATCCCTTTCATTAAAGTTTGGGTGATGTTCCCCACTTCCGTACTCATGACATACATCTTTATCCGCCTGTCGAATCGTTTTTCTAGAGAGACGGTATTTTACACGATGCTCTCTGCCTTCTTACTCTATTTTTTTGTCTTTGCCTTCGTTATTTATCCGATGAAAGATAGCTTACACCAGGATGCCTCTGCTAATGCGCTGCAGCTTTTGCTTCCTGCTGGCTGCAAGGGCTTTATCGCCATGTATCGCTACTGGACTTTTACCAGTTTTTATGTGATGAGCGAGCTTTGGGGAAATATCGTACTCTTTCTCCTTTTCTGGGGCTTTGCAAACCAGATTACCAAGCTCGATGAGGCAAAGCGCTTTTATGGGCTATTTGGCGTAGGGACCAACTTTTCTGGTATCGCTGCCGGCCAAGCCTCTATTATGATCGCCAACCTCTCATTTTCTCCAGAAGTCGCAGCACATGATCCGTGGCAGACGTCGCTGACGCAGCTGATTACCCTCGTGATAGGGGCAGGGCTCCTCGCAATGGCTGTCTTCTACTATTTGCACAGCGTTGCAATGAAAGACCAACTCCTTGTTCCTAAAGATGGCGAGATGAAGAAAGAAGAGAAAGCAAAGCTCTCGATGCGGGAAAATATCAAATATTTGTTCACATCCAAATATATCATCTGCCTGACAGCGATCGTCATTGCCTACAATATCATCATCAACCTCGTAGAGGTGCTGTGGAAACAGGAGGTTCGCGAGCTGTATCCAGATCCCCTTGCCTACAACACCTACATGAATGAGGTCACCATCATCACTGGCATTTTGGCGACCCTGACCTCTCTTTTCATCTCTGGCAATGCTATCAGAAAATTTGGCTGGACATTTACGGCGATGATTACGCCGGTGATCCTCTTGCTGACGAGTCTTGGATTTTTTGGATTTTTCTTCTTAAAAGGTCATGCCGACATTTTGGCTTCCTTAGGAAGCCTCTCACCACTTGCCATGGTGGTATTATTCGGCACAATGCAGAACTGCACGAGCCGTGCTGCCAAGTACACAGTCTTTGATGCTACGAAAGAGATGGCCTTTGTTCCTCTGCCAACAGCGGATAAAATCAAAGGTAAAGCTGCGATTGACGGCATATGTAACCGCCTTGGAAAGTCTGGCGGCTCTGTCATCTACCAGGCACTGCTCCTTGCCTTCTCGACGATCTCTGCATGCGTCCCCTATGTCGCCGCCATCCTCTTTGCCATCATCGCTGTCTGGATACTTTCTGTCCGCAGCCTAGGCCGCAGATTCCAGGAAATGTCAGCACATCGAGGAGAAGCTGGCGATTCAGGCGTGCAAAGTCCAAGCAGCCCCATACCCGCTACAGCCACGCGCTCATAACAAAAATTGCTATTTGTTTTGCAAAGACAACGCCTGAATTGTCATTACTCCAATGAGGGTATTTTCCCATCCTTGAATCTTCTTAAGTATCTCAATAAACTGCTCTTTTTGATCAGCGGGGGCTTTGTTCTCATCCCACGCTTGCAAGGCTGATGTACGACCTTTTTCTTCTATTCCCAGAGCGTGGAGCAACTTGCCCAATGAATCTTTTGAAATATTTTGATTCTTGCTATTCAGCACAGTGACCAAACTTTCAATATTTCCTTGTATGTCTTCACATTTTTTCTTCAGCTCTGCAATTTTTTTCTTTATATCAACATTGTTAGGATATTTTTGCTCTAATCGAGACAGTTGATGGTGGATCGTGACCAGGCAATTGCCTGTATACTGCTCTAATTTAAATGCACTGTTAAAATCGAATTCATCCTGCGCAACACCCACTGCAGACGATACAGGGTGGGTCGATGGATTACTCAGCAAAAAGCGATTGTCAAGCTTGCTTAACTGTCTAAGAGTCTCTTTCTCGGCATCGCTCTTTCCAACATAGGCATCAAAGATCTCTTCGAACTCAAAACCGTGCTTTTTAACACCAAATCGGAAGACGTTCGTAATTCTGTCCGCATGCCCAGTATTCTTATCACCCTCCAGCAATGTGTAAATTTTCTCATCGCGCAGATGGTTGTTATTCTCCCGGCATGCGCTAATGAGCGTATCACGTTCCTCATCCGATATCTCTAAAAGCCTAGCTAAATCTGTAAGTTCATTCTGATTCATCTTGCCTTGTACATCTAATTTTTCAGCTGCTTGTAAGATGTGTTGCTCCTGCTGTTGCTTCAAAACATCCAGAAATTGCTTTGCTTTTGGCATCGTCTTACTATCTTTCTCCAGCTTGCTTTTTAGCCATGTTATTGGATTTTCATTGTTGACTGGACTGACCTGCCCCGCACCTTCTATGCTACTTTCATGATAGCCTAATTGTAGAAAAAGCTCCCCATAGTTGCACTTTCCTTGTGACAAAACCTTTTGAGAATAGCTTTTAGCCTCAGTAGAAAAATTCATGACATTTTTAACAAAGCCACGAACAAACAATGCTTTATGCTCTTTATGATTAGCACGGAACTTCTGCACACTAGAAAATTTTAAAATATATTCTTTGTCATTATAGGTGACAGCAGTCCCGAGCAGTTTACCCACAAACTTCTGAAAATTCGTGGCCTTCTCACGCGGAATAGCACGAATGCCTTGCTTATCATTCTGATTATTTCCAAGCTCTTGCAATATTCGCTCTTTCGGCGGCTCGACTGACATAGAGACTCCTTTTCTTACTCGTTTATCCAGAGATGTCATATTTTAAAATAAAATAATACATCCGCCTGGATGGCATCTTCCACCGAAATGCGGTTTGTGGTAGACTACTTCTCTTTACCAGAGGTTTTCATGAAACACAAAGAGGCGACATTTGGAAAAATTAGGTCCTATGTGTGGCCAATTTCAAGGCATGAGCTGCGAAAGTTTTTGCCAATGCTTATCATGCAAATTTGTGTATGCTTTAACTACAGCATCCTCAGAAACCTCAAAGATGCACTTATCGTCACTGCAGAGGCCTCTGGAGCCGAAGTAATCCCCTTCATAAAAGTGTGGGTCATCCTCCCTGCCGCTATCATCACTACGATAATTTTCACCTACTTGTCGAACCATTTTTCAAGGCGTGCGGTCTTTTATATCATCCTCTCTTCGTTTCTGATTTACTTTGCCACATTCGCCTTCGTGATCTACCCCATGCGCGATGCGGCAGGATCGAATTGTGTCGCTGACTTTTTAGCGCAAATTCTTCCAGAAGGCGCTCGTGGGCTTGTCTCGATGTTTCGCAACTGGTCTCTTACCTGTTTTTATGTTGTCAGTGAGCTATGGGGAAGCATTGTGCTCACAGTTTTGTTCTGGGGATTTATCAACGAAATCACGAGACTCTCGGAGGCTACTCGCTTCTACAGCGTACTAAGCATCGGCTCAAATACAGCAGCAATCATTGCAGGCCAAATTGCTGTCGCCTTCTCGCAAGAATCTACAACAGCAGGCTTTTTTGGTGGCGACGCCTGGGAACAGACTCTTTGCAAACTCGTGAGCGTCGTCATCTGCTCAGGCATTGCCATCTGCATCACCTTCCACTGGATGACAAAAAATGTACTCAACAACCCAGAATTTTTGCCCGCTGACGAAGCAGAATCTATAGGCAGCAAGAAGAAAAAAAAGAAGCTCTCATTCATGGAGAGCCTCCATTACCTAGCTCACTCCAAATATCTGCTCTCGATAGCTGCCATGGTCATCTCCTATAACCTCGTCATCAACCTAGTAGAGGTAATCTGGAAAAACCAAGTTCGCGACCTCTATCCCAACCCGCAGCAGTACAACATCTACATGAACAACCTCACAAGTGCCATGGGGGTTATCTCCACCACCGCATCACTTCTCATGGTGGGGATTATCCGAAAGCTCGGCTGGACAAAGACTGCGCTTCTCACGCCGCTCATCATGCTTGCTACAACGGTGGCTTTCTTTGGCTGTATCCTCACAAAAGATCTCCTCACGCCGCTTTCTCTTGCTCTCTTTGGAACAACACCTATCGCCATGGCTGTATTTTTCGGAACTGCCCAAAACTGCTTTTCAAAAGCCGCTAAGTACTCACTTTTCGATACAACAAAAGAGATGGCATTCATCCCCCTTTCTTCTGATTTAAAGCTGAAAGGAAAGGCGGCCATTGACGGCATCGGATCACGTCTTGGTAAATCGGGCAGCTCGTTCTTACATCAAGGCTTATTGCTCATCTTTTCTACTCTTTCAGGCAGCACTCCCTATGTTGCCATTGTCGCAGTTATAGTCATCAGCATATGGATCATCGCTGTCCGCTCACTCGGCCATAAGTTTCACGCGATAGGCCTTGCCACACCACACGCCCATCCCAAAAAAGAAGATAGCGAATCGACAGCCACGTAGCCTGAATGGCGCTCATAACATGCTATCTTCACCGAATTGCCTGAACACATCTATATTGAAATAAACTAACAAATTGTTATATAATTAAATATCATAATTAAACCAATATGCAACTATGTCATTAAATATCAATATTTGTAATACCGCTTTACACACACTTCTTTCTCAGCAATTCCCGCCAGTGATTTTTTGCTAGGAGTAAGTAATTTTTTTTCGTAAA
>CAZASK010000024.1:0-23879 GCA_964487845.1 uncultured bacterium | reverse complement strand
TATCTAAAAATTTCTCAAATATTTATTTGGTTAATAGGAGACTCGCGTTAAAAAAGACTAGAAATCGCAGCTTCCTGGATAACGCGGGAATGGAATCACATCGCGGATGTTATCAAGCCCTGTGACAAACTGAACGAGCCGCTCGAAACCTGCTCCAAAGCCTGCGTGAGGCACGGAACCATATTTTCTCAGCTCCAAATACCACCAATAAGCCTCTTTTTTGAGTCCAAATTCTTCTAACTTACGCTCGAGAACAGGCAGGCGCTCTTCTCTTTGACTGCCGCCGATGATCTCTCCAATTTTTGGCACCAAGACGTCCATAGCAGCCACCGTCTTCCCATCTTGATTATCGCGCATATAAAATGCCTTTATCTTGCGTGGGTAGTCTGTCAAAATCACAGGCTTTTGAAAAAACTCTTCTGTCAAATAACGCTCATGCTCAGACTGTAAATCCACTCCCCATTCGACTGGAAACTGGAAACTTTTGCCAGATTTTTGCAGCACGCGCACAGCATAGGTATACGTAGAACGCTCAAATGGCTGCTCCACCACTTTTTTCAAACGCTCGATGATACCAGGCTCAATATACTGGTTGAAGAAGGCCATATCTTCAGGCAGCATGTCTAAAACATACTGGACAAGGTACTTGATATAGCTTTCCGCACAATCCATGTTATCGCCAATGTCTGCAAAAGCCATCTCTGGCTCTATCATCCAAAATTCAGCCAAATGGCGCGATGTATTGGAATTTTCCGCACGAAATGTTGGGCCAAAAGTGTAGACATCAGACAGCCCACATGCATAGGCTTCAGCATTCAACTGTCCCGAAACTGTCAGAAAAGAGGGCTTTGAGAAAAAGTCTTTTGAATAATCTACTTGACATTTCTCGATTCGAGGAGGGTTATTTGCATCAAGTGTTGTGACCTGAAACATCGCTCCAGCTCCTTCACAGTCAGCGGCAGTGATAATGGGTGTGTGAAGATATAAAAAACCTTTTTCCTGAAAAAACTTGTGCGTTGCAAAAGCAAGGGCATTGCGAACTCGAGCTACAGAACCAAATGTATTTGTGCGAGGTCTCAAGTGAGCAATAGTCCTTAAAAACTCAAAAGAATGACGCTTTTTTTGCAGTGGATAATTTTCAGGATCTGCTGCACCAAGCACTGTCACTTCTGTTGCATGCATTTCAAGTTTTTGGTTCTGACCTGGACTTTCAGCGAGTGTCCCAGTAACAGAAAGCGAGGCTCCCGTTGCGATCCGTGTAATCAGCGTATCATAACCCGCGACTTGCGGTTCAATGACGATCTGCAAATTTGAGAAGATAGAGCCATCGTTGAGCTCTACAAATACAAGATTCTTTTGATGTCTGAGGGTTTTTACCCATCCTTTGACAGTCTCTGTTTTCCCTACAATTGCCTGATGATCGAGCGACAACAACTCTTTAATCTTTATTCGCATAATCTTGAATCCACAATATCAAAATAGCACTATATCGAAATAACCCGTTTAAAGAAAGCTTCTCAGGAGAGTGATTTCTTTTTTCCAAAGATCGGGACCTCCTGGTGTCTCGAGATACTTAGGCAACGAACGAAGCTTAGGATGCTGCATAAGAGCTTTCATGCCCTCAAGCCCAATCATCCCCTTTCCAAGTTCAGCATGCCTATCCACACGAGATCCCAAATCTTTTTGCGAATCGTTGACATGCAGGGCACACAGATGCTCTAAGCCGACAACTTTGTCAAATTCTTGTATTGTTGCATCCACAGCTTCTTTTGTTCTCAAATCATAACCTGCTGCAAAAATATGACAGGTGTCAATGCAGACGCCAATAGGCACTTTTTCAGAGAGCTGCTCTATTAAATAATCAAGCTCTTCAAATCGAGAACCCACGGTAGAACCCTGCCCTGCTGTCGCCTCAATCAATAATTTCAAAGAGGAATGATGAGAAAAGAGATCCCTCATTTCTAAAACACTTTCTATAATACGATTGAGGCATGCTTCTTTGGAATCCTGCAGAGCCGCTCCTGGATGAAAGTTGACATAGGCAATATTCAGCTGCATCGATCTGATAATCTCTTCTCTAAACGCATGGCGACTTCTTGCAAGAACTTCTGGATCTGGTGAGCCTAAATTAATAAGATAGCTGTCATGGCTCATGATCTTCTTGAGGCCTGTTACATCTAATGCTTTTTGCCAGAGATGAATTTCATCTTGGGAAAGAGAACGTGATTTCCACTGCCGCTGATTCGCAGTAAACAATTGAATGGTGGTAGCGCCTATCGCCTGCCCCTCGTAAAGAGCATTATGAACGCCGCCAGCTGCTGAAGTGTGAGCACCGATGAGTATATCTTCCATATATGGAAGCGTAACAGGTTCTCAATAGTCAAACAAGCACGAATTGAGTTAAAATCGAGTTAAAAATTTTTTAGCCTCTTCTTGTTTGATTACTGTAGTCAAAGCATACAAGGGAGTAATGCGGTCCGCTAAAGCGAGGCGAAACCGACTCAATAAGGCTCTGCCATGAAAAGCAGAAAAGACATCCTCATTACTGCCACCTAAAGCCCACAAAAGACACGCATTTGTTTTCCCGCCACGATCGATATTTTCCTTACAGGCATTTGTTGCAAGCACTCCACCTCCATTTTTGCTCGCTTCAACCCCTGCCATCTCTTGACGCACTTTGATCAAGCCAAGCAGCACAAGTTCTCGAAATGCAGCCTTCTGATACCAATTCCATTTTTCTTCTGACATGGATTCTGGACGCGTTGATTTACTCGTTAATTTAAATGCACGCTCTACAACATTTTTACACACCTCTTTCCACTGGGTTTTTTCATTTTCGTTTTTCACAGGGAAATAATAGTGTCCACCCTTCTTACTGTCTCGTTTTGCAAGAGTGAAGTTGTCATCATGCTGAAGCTCTTGAATTTGACTGTTGGCATATTCTCGGTTGAGTGGAGTTGCATCTTGTGTCATCCTTTCAATCGCATTATCATCGTCACCGTGGATTCCAGCTACGTAAAAAGGCGAGTCAACGGTCATACACATGCCTCGAAATGAAAAAGGGAATTCTTCATTAAGCCGCATGATGTTTACCGAGCGAGCTCCCTCATTACGTGAACAAATATCTTGTAAGTTGGTGTAGTTCCAGATGACATACGGATAGGGATCATTTTTCAAATCCTCTTCTTTCATGAGCGCTCTATTTTCCATAGCTTGTAGCATCCCACGTGCTTCTGGAGATACAGTATCATTGATTGTAGGAGATGGAGAATAGACAGTTTTTACTGTTGTTTTCTTGCCGTCAATCTCTAACACCTCGTCGTACAAGGCACCGCTATTATTACGAAACGTCCCGTGAGGGTCATACTTGAATCCCAAAAAACTACACACGCTGCCTATAATTTTTACGCTCGAAAGAGCGCCAATCACTTGCTTAAAATAACCCGTTATATACTCAAGTGAGAAACAGTCTCGTATAAGACCATGCCTGTGACCCGCTTGCCTTGACTCATGCATTTTATCGTGGATATCGACAGATTCCTTGCGCTTTTCCTCAGACAAAACCTTGTCAAGTCGAGCCCCTATCTCATGAAAAGCAGACATGAGCTTCGGCTTTGCATATGAAGCCAAGCAAAGCCCATGAATCATTTTTACAAGAGGCTCACTCTCATCGCATTTCATCAGCTGATAGGCAGAATTTGATAGAGCTTTGCGCATCAGTAAAAGTATTGTATAATTGCATGCTCCTACATCTTTCGGTAACTTGCTCACTAGCTGCTTGATTTCAGTGAGAAGCTGAACAAGCTGCTTATAGTCTCGTTGAAAAGAGTGAGAACCAGCAAGTTTGTCTAATTTCTTTCGCTCATTTTGCACAAGTGCACTCTCTTTTGTACGAAGAGCGTGGCGCCGTTCAATAACGTTTACCTGTTTGACAAGAAAGGCATGTTGTTCTTTTTGATCAGGCACTCGAGGTGTCTCTTTAAATCCCACCTCATGCACTGCGTTCAAAAGAGCATTGAAGACCTCTTTTTCCTCTGTCTCTTTTGCGCGGTGCAATCCATTTGTAAGGTCTGATTGATTGGCTTTTATTCTTTTTTGAGGAAGTGAAACAGAGTCATATTGCCCAAAATCTACTGAAATATTCTTAATAGTGTGAATAGTCACGTCTTTTTCTTGCTGATTTTTTAAAATTGATGGGGCCATATTGCTATGAGGGTGGGCAGGCGGTATATTATCTGAAATCATAGTAATTTCTCCCTTCTCATTGTATATAACATAACACGTTTCTCTATTTCTCGAATATTTTCCTTTCGCAAGAATCAATTAAAAGAATATCATAGGGTCCCAGAATTATTTTTTACTTGAGGTTCTTGTGACAAAGCAGTTTCCGCCCCATTCGCCAGAGCTGCCTGCAACCGATGCAAGTTCATCTACTCATGAAAAAACAATTACCGATACCTCCCATCTTCACATCATCAAAGACTCCATCACCTCTATCAAAAGAAGCGCGCTACGATTTCTCTCTGGAACTGCACTGAGCCGCGTTACTGGCCTCCTACGCGATATGGTCCTTGCCTATGCCTTTGGAACCAACGAAGCCATTGCCGCCCTCTTTGTTGCTTTTCGCCTTTCGCATGTCTGCAGACGTCTGTTTGGAGAGGGGGCTCTACAATCTGCTTTTATTCCAGTATTCGAAGAGCTGCGGACAGAAGCTCCCGATCGTGCGTTTCGTTTTTTCCGAGACCTGAGCGTTTTGCTTACCCTCTTCTTAACAGGCTTTGTAGCTTTGACTATGATCGGCCTTGGCCTCTCCTATTCTCTTGTCGGCTGGAATCCTGGCAATGAAGAAATTGTTACCTTAATGATCATTTTGATGCCTAGTTTGATCCCCATCTGTCTTTTTGGCATTAATAGCGCTTTGCTTCAATGTCAAAAGCATTATTTTACAGCTGGCATTGCCCCTGCCTTTTTCAACATTATCATTGCCATTGGAGCTTACTTTCTTTCCGGACAGCGCCCATCTGATGCGATGCCATACCTTGCGGTCTCTATAGTCCTTGCGTGTGCCATGCAGTGGTTTGTCTCTTTCTTGCCTGTCATCAAGCACATAAAAGCACACCTTGGGTTCAATATTTTTGCATCGCTTCATCTCTTTAGTAAAGACATCAAACGACTAGGAAGACCGCTCGCATTAGGACTTCTTGGCGTCGGAGCATCTCAAATCAACAACGCTGTTGACGCCCTATTTGCCCGCCATGCCGATCCAGAAGGTCCTGCACAGCTCTGGTATGGCCTCAGGCTCATGCAGCTTCCTCTTGCGCTCTTTGGAATTGCCATCTCTGGAGCACTGCTTCCTCCGATGTCGAGAGCTATCCAAGCTGGCAAAAAAGAAGAGTATCTTCGCTTCTTGAATTTTGCCTTAAGACGCGTTGCTGCCCTTTTAATTCCATGTACTGTTGCTCTCTATGCTCTGGGAACACCTATTATGAACATGATCTATGGTCGCGGAGACTTCCAAGCGCACTCTATCTACACTTCAACGAGCTGCCTTCATGGATATGCCTTGGGATTGTTGCCAATGGGATTAATTATTGTATTAGCGCCTGCATTCTATGCACACAAAGATTTTCGCACACCTACCATTGGAGCCATTATCTCTTTAGTTGCAAACCTCATTATCAACACCATTTTGGTATTTGGACTTCACTGGAATGCAATGAGCGTTGCATTGGCAACGAGCATTAGCTCATGGCTCAATGTTCTTTTCCTCTATCGCTACTTACAAACACATACAGGACACACTTTTTCAGAAGATGGGATACGAGAAACCTGTAAAGTAATTGGGGTAAGCATTACAGCTGGGTTTGTGGCTTACTATTTCCAATCTTATTTTATGATCCCAGCTTCTTTCTTTAGCTTTGGAACTGATTATGCAGACATGCTCCCTACAATAGCTCCATTACAAATCGAAGCATTTGCCTACCCAACATTGATTTTTATAAGCTTTCTATCTCTTTTTGCATGGCTTACTTCTGCCAAAGATCTCATCTCTCTTTTCAAACGAAGTAAAGAGCATTCCTAAAAACTGTCTCTATTGACTTTTTTAACACTTGCACGAATATCTCACATATACTGTAATCCCGATTACAGTATATGAGTGAATGGCTTTTGGAAAATAGGAGGCACATATGGTGCGCTTTCGGATAGAACGATCGGAGAATAGCTGGTCTTTTAAAGCATGTTCTCAGCAAAGTGGACTTCACGGAAGAAATGGTCACATCAAAGAAGCTACATTTTTTGAACGACTGTTGGGCGGGCCATTACAATTCGAGATTCTCGAGGTCAGTCCTATACGCTGAACCGTGGCTCCCTGATCGATTATCTCAACACACAGCGTCCCGCTGAAAAGCTAACTAAAGGATTTCTATGGTTTGGCGCCTCTTCGGATAACACGATTATGAAGATTTTGTTAACTATCAATGACTCAAAGCCTACACAAAAAAGGCCTGTTCCTGAATGGGTGAATAAGCGTGCGGAGACGCAAATCAAAAACCATGCATCCCGCTATCAAAATGATACAGCTCAAGAGATCTTCGATAAGCGGTTCACACCAGTCCTCACTCAACTTACTGAAACCGAGCGTCAGACTGCTTTCACGCAGGTGCAGCTATGGGTAAATGAAGCGCGTAGCCACAATCGCGCATCTTTAGTACGAGGTACGATTTCACAATATATGGTAAACGGTAATTCCGCGTGTTCATTTACTTCCGTCAAGGCAGCTGAAGGATTGCTCGAAAAAAAGAGATTTCAAGATATACAAAGTAGCGATATCGATAGTTATGTGAACGCAGGCGCTCAGAATTGGCGCTCTGAGAAACAGCGACTATCGCATGAAGATGGTTTTGATGTTATAGAAGTTATTGGTTCTAGCACATATGAAGGATCTTTAACATATGCAGGCGACTCGCTTACAAAAATGGATCTATTCCTCTATCAAAATCCGATAACTACTAATACACAAAACTGGTTTGCTCTCCTGTTGGATCACGCTAAGACATATACAAATCAAGAATTTCCCTTTGCTATCACTGTAACAGCTTCCGGAATGACTGTAGCGGTCATTGTTCAAAGTAATGATGAATTTTGGCTGTTTGATTCTCATACATTACCCGTCCCCAACGAAACTACACAACGAAACGCATTTATTGAAAAATTCAATAAAACTTCTGCACTACAGGAGCGTTTAGATCAAAGATTTAATATAGAATTTCCTATAGCAATTTCCCCAACTGTCTTGGTCAAGAAAATGAACAACACTTGACATGTAATATAGATCCTTTGCACAAGGTCACTGGTAAGCACACTATGAGCGTGTTTATATAACTACTCAACAAAACATCTTGCAATTTCTCAAGTTTATATTATAGAGTGCCAACGTCGCAAAAAAATTGCGAAATAGGTTGTAGCCCCATCTCAGGATATCTGAGAAGGCTTCCCTATAATACAACACATGTAACGTGAGGTAATTCTATGCATACTGGAGCAATCAGACATACATCAAAATTTTTAGATGGTCTTTTTCAACTCTTTGTTCATGGGAAAAGAATAGATAAAATCTCAACAAAAGACATGACAGCTACTGAACGGAAGATGCAGCTGCATCATATTATTCAAAGAGAGCTCAAATCTAGCACACCTACTGTATCACAAAGTCAAATAGACCATTTTCAAGGCCAGCTTACAACCTTAAACTCGCTCATGAAGGCATGGGGCAGTACAACAGATAGCCAAATAATTCAAAAGTTTTGTGAATCCTCCTTTCAAAATGCAAGAAAAGATGGCTCTCAACCTGTGATTTTTCATGCAGCACAAGTAGTAGGAAAGCTGATTTTTTTGGCAGACATGGATTTAAAAAATACAGCTTCTCTTATAAGCCAACTGAGTGTTGAAGAAGCCGGAAAACAGATACACATTACATTCGAAAACAAACTGTCTAGTGTAAAAAATCAATTGGTTTCACAAAAAAAAGAACATATTGTATCACAGCTGCAATCTGATATCATCAGCGCAAGCATTCAAACTCCGCAGCAAGTAGCAAATCTTCTCATCACTTCCACAGGGCAGCTCAACCTTGCAATCGGCCATACAATTGCTGACTATCTGTTTGATGGTGACTATTCAGAAGAATATGAAAAAGATATTTGCCGAGTCATCGACACATTCTCTCAATCACAAGATTTGCAAACAAATTTCATGCTCATATCAAAGCCAAGCGATCCTACCTATTTTTCGAATATCTTGATTCGTGCAACACTTGGTCTAGCACCAAATGAAGTCATCACTGATGTACACGCTAGAAAGGTCGCACTAGGAGCGCTCATGTCAAACCTACGACAAGGTCCCGTAGGATCCTGCTTTGCCACCTATTTCGGAATAGAAATTTTAGAATTGAGACTTGACAAAGCAATTTCAGATTTTGCTGCTATTTTAAAAAATGATGAGCTATCACGCTTTGTCGATGGTGAAAAAAGAGACTTTGACTATGTCCTACATATTAGCGATGATGATATTCGCTCACAAATAACAGTAACAAAAGATGCTCTAGTAGGGAATATCCCCCTCTGGTCATCACCAGGAATACGTTCTGCCTGCCAACAAATGGGAGGAACTGATGTAAAACAAATTATTCAAAAGGCTATTTCCAATCTTGCCTTAAAGGCCCAGTCTATACAAACTTCTCCAGAGGCTATCATCCAAGCGATGGCGTCCATTATCGACCCGAAAAATATAAAACAGAACCTTGTAGACACTGGGAAAATAGCATTTAGCGCACAAACAAATTGCCCTCTTTTAAGAGCATGGGAAAGCTGCATTGCCTCAATGGCAGAAGCTCGACCAGAAAGTCTTGTGAGAAGCCAAATTATGAGCTGTGTTCAAGGAGCTCTTCTCAAACCAATGACTCCAAGTAGGTCTGGAGATCGGCCGATCATTCAAAAAATCCAACAAGTATTCAACCAGACTCTACAAAAAAATATGACTGTGCGATTTGACCCCTCTGTCTCGACCCAGAGCGTCTCTGGCGATGGTCATTCTACTGAAGGGGCGTTTATACCTTTTAAAGAAAGTAGCACAGCGACATCTTCGACAACGGATAAAATTGATACCCCAGAAAAATTTAGAGATTTTGTATGGGATCAATTTACCATTACAAATCAAACATTAACCAACCAGATATCCTCGAGCAGTGATCGTAAAACAATGATCGAGACTATTAAAAAAATTCAATCGTTTATCAAAAAGGACTCTACATTTTTGCAACTTTGTCTTACCAACTATGACAATGGAAATAGACAAGTCAAAGATCCACTCAAAAATTGGACACAGCTTGAACACACACCTTGGGTAGATAAAACTGGTAATGACAATAGAGAAGTAATGGATGTCTATCTTGAAAATAAACAACCAATCACAACAGTTCGATTCACTCCAAAAAATCCTCAAGATTTGCTGAGTAAACTGATTGGATTCTTCAAAGAACAGCAAGCTACATATAAGTATCTTGATGACGAAACACCCGATCAAGTCTTTCCATGCGATACTCCAACCCATGCATTCTCTGCACTGGCGGAGCACCCCTCCATCATCCCCGCCGTTCAATCTATGGGATCTCCAGATTCATGGATTACAGAGCGTATGATCAACCCTGGAGTCGAAATAGCAAATAGTGTGATCATAGATCAATATCGCACAGCTGTGCTCAACCGAATAAGAAATACTCTTATACCTGACTGGGCGATATCACAGTTCAATACACTTGTTCAAAAAATGGGTTCAAATCTTACTATCAGACAGTTTCGTAGTAATATATTGAGCATAATTCAAACTTGCATGAATCCTCGCTCTTCTACACTCACAGAGATGGCACAGTATATTGACACCTATATTGTCCAGGATGGCCTCTCAATCGATATGAAAAAGAAGCTCCCCATCATCCATATTGCCGATACAAACTGGAATGATGGTGAAAAAGAGATTCATTTCTGCGTCTACTATAATCCAGGTGATCAAACCATTCAATTTGGTATGATCACTGATGATGATACTGATATGATGGTAGCGGCTGTGAATGACTGGGTTACTAACCAAGAATGGCGACTTTTTAGAACTGCTGTGAATCTATAAACAGCACCGATCTCCCTCATATATATGAGGGAGATCTACAATAGATTTCTTTTGAAAGGAGTCTCATACATACCCTACATCATCTCGAGCAGATCTTTAACCTGCTGTATGGTGGGCCTTTCACTAGGATCACCATGCCTCATACAAGCTGATAATTCTATAAGGCACTCTCGTAAAGAGCCTTCTTTATTTTTCACTTTTTCAACAATCTCTTTAAAAACAGGCTTGATTTTCATCTGCCAGTGAATGAGTTTAACGACATGGGTAAACAAAGTATCGATTGTATTATTCTGTAGGCTGTCTGCGATAAAATCTATTTTATTTTCCATCTTCTTATCAAAGCAACCCATTAAAAAGGCTAATGCAACACCAAGAGCGTACACATCGCATTTGAATACATCAATTTTCTGTGATGAACTCTGAACAAATTGGCGCCATACTTCCGGAGCAAATGACATGTAAGAACCATAAATATATGCTTTCTTATCTACCAGTTTATCCACTGATTCAAGATGACCATAATCAGCCAGGACAGCAGATAGCAATGCTTGTAATTCACCATTTTTGTTAGATCCTTGCTGTAATTCTACTAAAATATTTTCTAATTTTATATCTCCATGCACAAGCTTATCTTTATGGAGCATGCATACAGCGGACGACACATTTTTCATCACAAATAACACCTCATTATCTTGCACTTTCCCGCGCCGCGCTTGTACTATAAAATCAAATAAATCCATCGAAAACTTTTCACAAAAAATCGCTGTTTTATCACATAGTTCTCCATTTATTTTTTTCTGATACGCGATATCTGTAATATATTTCGGAAAACCTTGCATTCCAGAATATTTTTTTGAAATCTCTATCTCTTTTTGAGAAATGGATTTTTTACCTATATTGACAAGCTTTGCTATGCATATTATTTTCTGCATAGAGTCATCGAGCATCCACGCCATTTTGCAACTTTTTTCTTGTCCCTTTGCTATCTTTTTCCCATTAAAAACACACCATTTTTTTTTTGGAAACACCCATACAGAGCAGGGTAGCCAGGGATTTGTTTTCAAATAAACAGAATCGGTTTGTGCATATTTCTCGTAAATAAATTCAATGATATGCGAAAAATATCGATATGATTGTTTGCTGATTTTCTTTGTAGAAAAAAAATTATCTAATTTTTCCGCCCTCGTTGCAGCTGTCTGAGATATCTCTTGGGGACATTCGTAATCTTCCCTAAATAAATCTGTAAATGACAGGCGAAGAGCAAATGTACT
Organism: uncultured bacterium; assembly: GCA_964487845.1. Classification (GTDB taxonomy): domain Bacteria; phylum Chlamydiota; class Chlamydiia; order Chlamydiales; family FEN-1388; genus CAZASK01. The sequence goes on along the minus strand of CAZASK010000024.1, from coordinate 12,426 downwards.
TGAGCAAGCAGTGGTATCCATGATAAACTCCAAAAAAAATTTAGGATGCTCTTTTCACTCGAGCTGGGTATTTAATTCGAAGGTGGCCGACGGCAAGTAAATTTTTCACTACTGCTTTTTTTACACGAGAAAGTTCTTCAAAAGTTAAAAGTGAATCATCAAATTGCCCATCTTCTAGTTTTTCTTTTACAATCAAGTCCACCAATTTTGTGACCGTTTCTTCATTCACTTCATCCAATGAGCGAGAAGCGGCTTCGATACAATCAGAAATCATGATAATCACTGACTCTTTTGTTCTTGGTTTTGGCCCTTGATAACGAAATTCTTTTTCGTCTACGAGATCTCTATTTCCTTGGACACTCTCAAGTTGCTTATGATAAAAATAGTAAACCAAACTTGTGCCATGATGCTCTTTAATGATATCGATAAACTGCTCAGGAAGTCCTGCCTTTCTTGCAAGCGCTACTCCCTCGGGCACATGTGACATAATCACTTGTGCTGACTCCACAGGGGTGAGTAGCTGATGAATGTTCACTCCAAGCTGCTGGTTTTCGGTAAAGTACTGTGCGATGGTCATTTTACCAATATCGTGATAGAGTGTCGCCACGCGGCAAAAAAGGCCGTTTGCCCCTATTGCCCGTGCCGCCCCTTCTGCAATGTTACCCATGATGAGGGAGTGCTGATATGTCCCAGGAGCCTCTATCGTCAGCCTACGCAAGAGCTCATGGTTGGGATCCATATACTCCATCAATGTAATATCTGATAAAATGCGAAACACAGATTCGAAAAGAGGTAAAAGCCCTACTACAAGAACCGCTGTAATGAGCATAAATGCCCCTGAGCTGGCAATATCGAGTGCGACCGTACTTCCCGATTTTGCTGCGTCATAGAAATACAGCCCGCAAATTAAAAGCGCAGATATCATCCAAGATTTCGCGCAAACGATAAAAATTTCTGTGCGCCTTCGTAAATTTCTTGTGTAGAGGATAGCAAAAAGTGCGACCACTAAATTTGTAATCATAAACCCATGACGCTCAAATGCTAAAATCGCATCTAATAAAGCCGTCATAGTCGCTACAGCAAAAATAGCAACGCCTGGATTCACAAGTGAGCAAGTGAGGATAGCCACAAACGGTGTGAGAAGTGGGTAACGCACAAGTTCAAAAAAACTACTACCATTTCGGAGCAGCAAAAATTCTGTTATTTTCGCAAGTCCCATGCCAAATAGAGCAATCACTACGAGTAAAAGAAGCTGTCTGTTCGATGACAAAATATCTGGGAATTGACTTTTAAAAAAGGCCCCGCAAGCAAGAGTAATAAGACACGTGATAATGAAGCTGCCGCAAACCGTACCTAGACTGAACAAGTTTCTTTTCTCGTTTAAAGCTTGCTTCATAGCTTGTATCATAGCGAGTGTTCGACTCGTGACTTTTTCTCCCTGATCGATGATTCTACTTCCTGCTACTACTTCTGTATATTGGAGAGGAACATAATCATGAATTTTTTTACGAAGCTTTCTTTCTGCTTGAATATCTTCTTGTAAAACCCATATTTTCTTTTTGAAATAATTGATAATAAACAGTCCTGTTCCATCGTGAAAATGCTGTCCCCCAAAGGTACGCGCTTCAATCTGATCCCATACTTTTTCTGGAAAATAGGCTCCCTGTCTCATATCGAATGGAGCCACTTCTATATAGTTGTGACAGGGGAAATTGATTTTTTGCATTTTCTCAATGGTACGAGCATCTGAAAATCGAAGCTCTATAAGCACACGTTCGAGCTTCTGTACTGCCTTATACATTTCATCAAATGTACTAAGACGAGCTTTATCTCTCCATTCTTGATCATAGATAAGAAAATTCTCAAATTCGAGTCTTCGTTTTTTCACCCCGTCAACATCGAGTGCAAAAATCTTCCCTACATCAAGCAGAGCTTCTTGTTTTAAAACTGCCGTCGCCTCTTCATCTGGGAAAGAGAAATCAATTTCTGCAACGACATATCGAGGAGCTGTTGAATTCAGCTCCAAAAATTCGACTCTTATCTCTCTAAAATGGAGAAAAAGAAACAAACCTAAGCTAAATAACAGTCCGATACAGATTCGAATCGTCCGACTTGAATCGAAAAATCCGCTCTGCTTTGAAAGTTTGAGCTCCTGTTCACTATTACCAGTTACCATATTCCGCAGTATGCACGAAACCCACAAAGATTATCAAGCCTTTGTCTTTGACTCATTTGACAATATGAATTTTTATATTATTGATATAAATACACATATTACATGAAATTGTCTGTTGTATTTTATAAACAAAAATTTAGGTTAAAATGAATACATTTAATATTATCGCTTATAGCTCTTTTCATCTGTTTCCAGAACATTGCGTATCACAAGAACGCCCTTTCTTCAAGATCAAGAAGGAGATTTCGTATACCCCTTTAGAAGAAAAAATTCATGCTATTTCAAAAGTCACTGCATGAAAGAATCTTTATATCGACAAAAATTTCGATATCCAAAAAATAGATAACCCCAGTGTTGACTCCCTCATCAATCGCATAGATGACTTATCACTTCAACCACAACACACGAGTCTCAGCCAAAATGTCTTACAAGTGCATAAATTAAAACAAATAGCTCCTTGTATTTTTCAAACTATCTATGAAAACCCCTCTTCCGATTTATCTATTCCACAAAAAGAAAAGATCATTTTCAGAGCAAAAAATGCGCTGCATCACTACTTCGAACATCTTTCAAAGGAACCACGCCTGCATCCATCCTGCAAGAAAAAACTCAATATGGGCAACATGGAGAAAGAAAAGAGCGATTCTCCTGAACCACTCATAAATCAAGAAACTCTGTGTGGCTCATTTTCTCTGCATTTTGTACACTCTGAAGCTCAGAATATGAATTCAGATGGGAATACACAAAATGGAACAATTTTTATCATATAATGTATGCGGCAATGAGATAGGCCACTATCTTACTCTTGCTTTCATTTTTTTCGGAGCAGCACTTCTGCTCCGCCTCATAAAACCACATCTCTATAAGATAATCGAAAAGCAATTCGCTGGCTTGTCATACCAAAAAAGCACAACCTCTCACGTCCAGTCTACGATGAAATGCCTCACTACTCTCTACATTTTGGCAGCCGTCTATGGAGCGACTCAGTTTGTCCACCTTCCACAACTGCTTGACCAACTTTTTGAAAAGGCCATTATCTTCATACTCACCCTTCAAACTACTGTGTGCATCTTACAATGGGGAAGCATTGTTCTTGAACAAAAGCTGACAACAAGCGACAAAAAACCACTCCTACAGCGGACTCTCATAAAAGCATTTCGCTTTGTTGTCTGGAGCATCATGATTTTGTTTTTACTCCACAATTTCGGCTTCAATATTTCAGCGATAATGGCAGGACTTGGAATTGGAGGTATCGCAATTGCGCTTGCGGCACAAAACATCTTAGGAGATCTTTTCAATTACTTTGTCATCTTCTTCGACAGTCCGTTCGAAGTAGGAGATACAATTCAAGTAGGCGATATTAAAGGCACAATTGCAGATGTTGGCATCAAAACGACTCGCATTCTCTCTCAAACAGGAGAGCAGGTCATCCTCCCTAATTCCTCTCTTACCTCATCACATATTCGTAATTATACCCGCATGCAAAAAAAGCGCGTTATACTCCCTCTTTGGATTTCGTATAAAACGACACAAGCAGAACTCGAATCAGTACCTGATCTCATAAAAAAAGCAATCTCATCTATCGATCACACACAATTCGATCGCACGCATCTTACAACATTTGCTTTAGCGGGCCTTGAATATGAAGTAGTCTATTTCATCCTTTCGGCACATACACATGTACATGCAGCCGTACAAGGACAAGTACATCTTACTATTTTACGCACACTACAAGAGGCCGGTATTGCTTTATCATGCCCTTCTCAAAATCTCTATGTGGTGTAAAAATATATCTAATATGATACAAGGTGCCTACAGGAGATGGGCCCATGAATTTTACAATTGCTAATAGTTTGATGTTCTTCTTTGGATGGGTATGGTGCATTCTGCTTGGCACTGCAAAAGTAACCTTCTTCCCGGTTCTTTTTTCTCTGATTTCTATTACCTTGCAACTCATACATGTAAGAAAAACAAGCGTCGCCGCTTATTGCCTCGACATCGCACTCGCCATCTATGCGTTTTTGTTCGGATTTCTCATGGAAACCCTATTCTTGACGCTGGGCATTTTTAAATACGCTACAGTTAATAGCCTGTGGAATCATCTCCCACCTGCTTGGATAAGTATGCTGTATCCAGTTTTTTCACTCATTTTGAATCATGCCCTCAGCTCATTTTTCAATAAAAAACCAATCCTCTCTATTCCTGTAATTGCAGCGCTTGCAAGCTTGAGTTATCGTTTTACTGCGCGCATTGATGGACTCAGGTTTTCAATAGAATGGGATCATCCTTATCTCTTCATCTTTTTTTGTTGGATGATATTTCTCATTATCCTGTATTTTTTAAATAAAATTGCGGCAAAGGCAATCCTTGAGCTGTTCGACTCATCTCGCATAAGCCAGCCAATCACAGTTTTATATAATGGAGCTCATTCTCTCTTTCACACTCATGCCAATCATTTGAAACAACGAAATGCTGATACGGTTGTATTTATTGACACTTCCTTAGAAAGCTATCAAAACGAAAGCTACCACAATATTTCACCGCAAGACACCATGCAGACTGTGCATGTAATCAATGCAAGAGGGGCGATTTTACATGGCCTTGATGCTTTCCGAGAGATCTATATACGCTGTGACTATCCGATGCTCTCCTTGTGCTATACGCTGCCCATTTTTAAAACATTATTTGGCATCGGATATCGATTACTTATACGGTACCAACTTTCTCGATATCATGATCAGGGATAAATCCACCTGCTTGCATCTGCCACATGTGAGCGTAATGACCTTTTTTAGCAAGAAGCTCGGCGTGTGTACCGTCTTCTATGATTTTACCATCTGAAAACACCAACAGTCTGTCCATTTTTACAAGCGTTGACAACCGATGAGCTACTGCTATCACTGTTTTTTCTGCCATCAGATGCTCTAAGGCATCTTGTATGTATCTTTCTGTCACAGAGTCTAATGCTGATGTTGCTTCATCAAGAATCAAAATGGGAGCTTGTGCAAGGATAGCACGCGCTATCGCAATGCGCTGCCTTTCTCCGCCAGACAACTTGGTACCTCGTTCTCCTACAACAGCATCATACTCTGATGGAAGAGCTGAAATAAATTCATGCGCATGCGCCTGCTTGGCAGCATGAATAATCTCTGCATCTTGAGCTGCAATTCTACCAAAAGCAATATTTTCTCGGATGCTTCGATGAAACAGTTGAGGATCCTGCGGGATCAATGCCACCTGTTTGCGTAGAGACTCCAATGTTACTTCATGAATATTCTGCCCATCTATAGAAATCTTTCCCTCTTTGACAGAGTGAAACCTCAATATAAGATTAACGAAAGTCGATTTCCCCGCCCCAGAATAGCCCACAAGCCCTACTTTTTGACCTCCTGGAATATGGATACTTTTATTAGAGAAAAGCTGCCTATCACCATAATAAAATGACACATTCTCAAACGTAATATCTCCTTGCGTTACCACAAGTGGTTTTGCCCCTTGCACATCATTAATATCTTGGGGATCACACATCACCGCAAAAGCTTGTTTCATGACTCCATAGGACTGCACAAATGTCGGGATCGTCGTTCCAACAAGCCACATAATCATCATCACATTCCACGATGTGGTAAATATTTGCGCCACTTCTCCAGTAGAAATCTTCCCTTCAATCCAGAAATATATCATCGCCCCATACAAGCTCAGACATCCCACAATAAAGCAGATGGCTCCAAGCACAATACGCACCTTTTCCACAAACCGCCTTGATGCACGATGTGTCTTGAGCTCTTGCGCTACATTTGGCCCTAGCTGCCGAAGTTCGTCTTTAAAACGAAAAAAAAGATTCACAGAAAAATGATTTTGCAAGCTATCTACCATCTTGCCAATAAGCGTACTTCTCGATTCGGCGTGTATGTGCTCATACTCAACACATTTTTTTGCGCTGAAAATACAGACAGCAGAATGCAGAACAATCCATAGCCCTAGTATTCCAGAAAACACAGGTTGCAGCGCAAAAAAGAATGAAGTGCTGATAATAGCTGTAGCCAGTGCTGGAAGAAACATAGTAAGCAAAGTTTGCAATACCATGGATACATTGGAAGTCATATCCGACATCTTATTCGCCAAGCTGCCGGCAAGTCGATCTTGGAAATAGTGAGGCGAATGCTTTTGAATATGATCAAACATAGCGACACGGATATCGGACTCGATTTTCGGAAAAATTTTCGCTATCAAAAACCCCTGACAACGAAAGCCACATTCAATTGTTACCCAAAGCACAAGCCCATATATAATCGGCAGCTGAATGGCCTGCCACACCTCGGAGCGATTCATTTCATGCTGGTTCATCCCATCAATAAAAAGGCGGAAAATATAAGGCCATAGCGTAGCGTCCATAGACCAAACAAAGGAGACAAGCGCGATAAAGAGAAAAGCAAGGCATTGCTTTTTCACAAATCGCCATACAAATGAGAGTGGACCTTTGAATGAAGGAGAATTCATATAATTAAAAGTGGTGCATTTTTATCTTTCAATCATATACCGTTTTAGTGATAATGTGCAGCACAAAATAGCGTACTGAACATGTTCAAGTACGCTATCCATATATGCGGCCATGGCGGAATTGGTAGACGCGCTAGTTTCAGGTACTAGTCGAGGCAACTCGGTGGAAGTTCGAGTCTTCTTGGCCGCATCACACTATACGCAATTTTCTAGTTCTCATATATCCGAATATTGTAGTTGTTTTGCTGTGTTTGGGGCAGATTATTAAAATCACTGAATGATAACCATATATATTTCAATCCCATCTTATCGCATAAATCAATAACCATATCTGGAGAAACAAGCCCTAGCGTGCATCCAGAAATGACAGCAAGAGCAGCAGCTGCCGTCTTCTTTGCGTGCTCCACCCACTCATCAGCACCCCCCAACGTATCTGGAATAACACCACTAAAGCCAAAAGCAGAAGCTACGGTTGCCTTAAATAACATAAACGGAAGCTTAATAAGGGCACATGTTAAATGATAAGTTGCGTCAATCAAAGCAAAAACAGGCAAAGCGACTCTTTGCGTTACTTGCGCTACCACTTTTTGAATCGTTTGCGAAGGATCAGCTTCACAGGCCATCCATGCTAAAAATTCTCCTACAAAACTTGTTTTCGCAGAAGGAATCATATCAACAAAAGTCATAAACACCTCAATTAAAATAATAAATACACACTTAATGTCCTACCTCTTTTACTCTAATGGTGTCAAACAGATAATTGTATTTTCGGCGTAATGTTTCGAATTTATTGAAAACTACTCCCTGTTACTTTATGATCTCCCATTATGTTTACGTACGATCCAAAATTTATTCGCAATTTTTCTATCATCGCTCACATCGACCACGGCAAGTCGACTCTTGCTGATCGTCTTTTAGAGAGCACAGCCACCATCTCAAAAAGAGATATGCAAGCACAGGTGCTTGACGCCATGGATTTGGAGCGCGAGCGCGGCATAACCATCAAGGCGCATCCTGTCACCATGTACTATCCTGCCAAAGACGGCAATGTCTACCAAATGAACCTCATTGACACGCCAGGCCATGTCGACTTCACCTATGAAGTATCACGATCCTTGTCCGCTTGCGAAGGAGCACTTTTAGTCGTTGACGCAGGGCAGGGAATTCAGGCACAAAGTTTGGCCAATGTGCATTTAGCAAATGAGCGCGGACTTACCATCATCCCTGTCATCAATAAAATTGATCTACCGAGTGCAGATGTAGAAGGGGTAAGACAGCAAATAGAAGATGCAGTACATATAGAGAAAGAAAAAGCAATCCCCTGTTCTGCAAAGACTGGTGTGGGCATCATCGAAATCCTAGAGCGCGTCGTCACTGACATCCCCCCTCCACAACCCTCTACTGAAGATACTCTTAGGGCCCTTGTCTTTGACTCTCACTACAACACCTATCGCGGCATCATGGTCTACATTAGGATATTGGATGGAGAAATCAGCAAGGGATCATGCATTAAAATGTGTGCTACTGATAAGAGCTATGAAGTTCTTGAAGTAGGCGTTTTCGCTCCTCATGAAAAGCCTCAAGACTCTTTGAAAGCAGGTGAAGTAGGCTATTTTGTTGCGAACATCAAAGACACCCGTGATGTAAAAATTGGCGATACTGTTACTCTGCAAAAAAGGCCCACAAAAAATCCTCTCCCTGGTTTTAAACTCATCAACCCTGTAGTCTTCGCTGGCATTTACCCCATGGACTCTCAGGACTTTGAAAGCCTGCGTGACGCATTGCAAAAGCTGCAAATTAATGACTCTGCACTGCATCTTGAGCAAGAGAGCTCTACTGCTCTTGGATTTGGATTTCGCTGTGGATTTCTAGGACTTCTTCATTTAGAAATCGTTGTCGAGCGCATCCACCGTGAATTCAATGTCGATATCATTACGACAGCGCCAAGCGTCGTCTATAGGATTGTACTCAACAGCGATGATGTGTTAGAGGTCGACAATCCAGCTCACTATCCCGATCCATCTACTATTGCCTGGGTAGAAGAACCCTATGTCACCTGTCATATCATCACCCCAGGAGATTTTTTAGGTGCAGTCATGAATCTCACTATGGAAAAGCGCGGCAGCTGCTCGAAAATGGAGACTCTTGATGCAAAACGGCTGCTGATCACCTACCACATGCCACTTAATGAGATTGTGACCGATTTTGCAGATAGGCTCAAATCCATTACAAAAGGGTATGCTTCATTCGACTATGAATTTGAAGGGTATCATGAGGGAGATATCATTAAACTCGAAATTAGAGTCAATGAAGAGCCTGTCGACGCATTTAGCGTATTGATTCATAGAGACAAAGCTGAGACAAGAGGACGTCTTCTCTGTGAGAAATTACGAGATGTCATCCCTATGCAACTTTTTAAAGTACCTATTCAAGCAGCGATCGGTGGCAAGGTAGTGGCAAGAGAGACGATCAAGGCACTTACGAAAAACGTCACTGCCAAATGCTACGGCGGAGATATTACCCGTAAACGCAAGCTGTGGGAAAAGCAAAAAGAAGGAAAAAAACGCATGAAGGAATTTGGTAAAGTCAATATTCCACAAAGCGCCTTCATGCAAGTTCTCAAATTAGACAGCGCATAAAGGAGCCTTTTTCGCCTTTGATATAATCGCCTATTTCAGTATCGTCTAGCACATCTGCAGGAGACTTACGTGACAGCAATAAAAATAGAGCCTTCATTATTTACCTCAACGGAGCTTGCTCAGCTGGATAAGACAAATATCCCAGCTCATATTGCCGTCATCCCGGATGGGAATCGACGTTGGGCAAAGGGTTGCATGAAGGAGATAAGTGCTGGTTATCAAGAGGGCGCTGAGGTACTTATCACGACTGTCAAGGCAGCAAAAGAACTCGGGGTGAAAACGCTCACTGCATTTTCCTTTTCTACAGAAAATTGGAACCGCCCTCCACAAGAAATAGACATCCTCTTAACGGTCATCTCTGATTACTTAAAAAAATGCCAGATGCTCATGGTAGATATGGGGGTGCGTCTGCACGTTATCGGCAATATAGAAAAAATGCCACAGCGTCTTATTGATGTCATCGAAGAGTCAAAGAAGGTGACAGGCCACTGCAGTGATTTTGATCTTGTACTTGCTATGAACTATGGCAGCCGCGATGAAATCAAGCGTGCAATCTCTAAAATTGCTCTCGAATATGCCAAAGGAAATATATCCCTTGATGATCTCAAGGAAAATACAATAGGAAAATACCTCGATACCGCCCCTTGGCCCGACCCAGATCTTATCATCCGAACGAGCGGAGAAAGGAGAATCAGTAATTTTCTGTTATGGCAAATCTCTTATGCTGAGCTCTACACAGAAGAAGTAAATTGGCCTAGCTTTTCCCCGAAACATCTCCTCAATGCGATACTTGAGTATCAAAAAAGAGAAAGAAGGCGCGGAGGAGGATAAAAGACTGTACAACCCAAATAATATGTATGAAAATAGTCAAAACACTTAGTAATTTTCAGCAACGCCTGCTGATTGGTCTTTCAACGACGGCCTGTATTGTCATCATCACCGCCTACTCTCAACGGCCAGCTCTCAAGCCTTTGTTCTTAATAATGCTCGTTTGTATACAGGCACTTGCTCTTTGGGAATTCTTTATAATATGCAAAAAAAAGGGACTAGAGGCACTCTCCCGCACTGCTATTGCCGCCTCATCGGCCTATTTTTGTGCTCGCTACCTTTCTATTGAATATCCCAATTTCGAACATGCACCTGTCATTGTGCTTTTGCTGTCTTCTGTTATCTGCTTTGGTAGGCTGTTTCGTCGTCAAAATATGGCAATAGCAACCCTTGCTATCACCTGTTTTGGCTTCTGCTATGTTTCATTTCCTCTCAGCCTTCTTCTAGATATCAACTACATCAAAGATCCAATCACACAGATGACAACGCCTGTGTGGATCTTTTTCTTGATGACCGTTACAAAAATGACAGACGTGTGGGCCTATATATGTGGCAAAAAGTTGGGAACGACGCCATTTATGGCATCGATATCACCTAAGAAGACAAGAGCAGGAGCCATCGGTGGATTTTTGGGCGCCACTATTGGCGGCATGCTTTTTTATCCCTATCTTCCCTCCCATATGCATATATCCCTACTAGAGCTTATGCTGCTTTCTATGATTGTGGGCATAGCCTCTGCCTTTGGAGACCTGGCTGAGTCCCTGCTCAAAAGAGACGCAAACGTAAAAGACAGCAGTAGTATCCCAGGACTAGGCGGCGTTCTCGACATCTGTGACTCCACGCTCTTTACAGCTCCTGTGCTCTATATGTACCTTCTTTCCAAGGCGCTTATATGATTATTACTATTGATGGTCCGTCAGGCACTGGGAAAAGTAGTGTAGCTCACAAAATAGCTGAACTCCTTGGCTTTACCTATGTAGACACTGGGGCGATGTTTCGCGCCTTTGCCTATGGTATCCTGAAGCGACACCTCACCATCGCTGACACTGACGCGATCATTTCATATGTGCGCACAACCCCTCTTCAGCTTATCGGTGATGCGTTGCACAAGCGATGCATACTAGGAGATGAAGATGTCACAGACTTTCTTCGTGATAGCGTTGTAGCTCAGATGGCCTCTCAAATATCAACTCTTGCAGAAGTACGTGCCGTTTTACTTTCATTACAGAGAAGCTTTGCAAAAGAACATCATGCCATTTTTTGCGGTCGTGATATGGGAACTGTTGTCTTTCCAAATGCTGATTTAAAAATTTATCTTACTGCAGACTCTCATACTCGCGCAAAGAGGCGTCATAAGGAGATCACTCACACACAGCCAAATCTATCGCTCACAACTATACAAAAAGAAATCGAGCAAAGAGATGACCGCGATCAAAATCGAGCGATAGCACCGCTCAAACCAGCTTCTGATGCTCATATCATTGACACCTCACATATGACGCTTGATGAAGTCATCGATGCTGTCCTCGGCCTCTCTTGGGAATGTGGCTCATAATGTATACCGTATGCTATAATCGTCCACGCTATGGCTATTTTTTATAAGATATCACGTTCATTTCTGCAGGGCGCCTTTTCGCTTTTGTATAAGCACACGGCCATCATGCCAACTGAAGGCATATATCCTCATGCAGCTCTTATCGCAGCGAACCACACCTCTTTTCTCGACCCACCATTAATCGCGGCATCACTCCAAGAAGAGGTGTTTTTCTTAGCGAATAACTATCTCTTTACCAATCCGTTTTTTCGTACGTTGATTACAAGCCTCAACGCCCATCCTGTCAGCAAGAATGCTTCTGATATAGCGACACTTCGCACTATTTGCGCTCTCTTAAAAGATGGAAAGAAAGTTGTTATTTTCCCTGAGGGGACAAGATCTCATGACAATACTATTGCTCCCTTTAAGCGGGGGCTCGGGCTGCTAGCCGAAAAGGCACACTGCCCGATCATACCGACCTATATCCACGGAGCCTCTGATGCTTGGCCGAGAGGCCAGCGTCTGCCTCGACTCTTTGGCGCAAAGACAGCTTGCCACTTTGGCTCTCCTATTTTCTTGAGCCAAGAGGGACGCCAAGGACAAGAACTTCTTGCTAAGCAAACACACGAGGCGATTTTATACCATTCCAAAAAAATAAATTCATAAACTGACAAGAAGGCAGCACAAATTTTTGATCCCTAACTCCGCCAATCATTACGTAATATGACAATCCAGCTTGGCTAGCAACT
>CAZASK010000023.1:0-24287 GCA_964487845.1 uncultured bacterium | reverse complement strand
CATATCAAGCACCTCCTGTATGGAAGTACTCCTATCAAAAAGAGGAAATTTTAAAATTGGCGCGACAATTACAAATATAATTATATACAAAAAAAATCACACCTCTTTATAATATGAAGACAATAATATAAAAAAGGTTTTATGAATATATCCACATATGCACATTCTTCACTCGAAGAGCTCAGGAGATTAGACACTGTTGAAAAAACGACTCTCTATCAACAAGCGAATGAAGAGAATAATATCGATTTAGTAAGAAAGCTGAATGAAATAGGAATGAAGCCTGAAATACCACAGGTGAATAAACCTGGAGTAATTTCAAGCTATATGGATATTGCAACAAAACATGACACTATTCTTGCCTCTCTGCAGGAATTAAGACAAAATAAGCAGCTTCTCACAGAAAAAGAATTTGAAACAGTAAAAGGCGACAAAAAATGGTGTGAAAAATCAGAAATCAGCCGACTTTTAGGAGCGAACCATCTTACAAAAAAAATCAATGAGCTAAAACTTCAACATATTAAAGTCCCTGAAAAAGTTGCAGTGCTCAAAGATGGAGAAACGCTCACTATCACTGGACAGGATGGATGCGACCAATATTGCTATGACTTTAATTCAAAACAGATAGCTGTGTATGCAGAAGAAATTGAGCATGTAAATCGTAAGCTTACAAGAGAAGAAATCAGTGAGTTAGTGCAACTTATAGCTCATGCACATTTTACTGACCTAGCCCCATTAAATAAAAAAAACGAAATGCCAGGGAACTTTATACTAACAAAAACTGACATTTACTTTATCGATACCGAGTTCAAATCATTTTATTCTTCACCACGTGTTCCATTTGGGAATTTCGATCGATTTTTGCCATCGATACGCGAAGAAGATGAAGCCTTTTTCCAGGATGAGGTCCAAAAATATGCAAAAACCGCGTCTGCTATTCCTAAAATGCATTACTATCTGCTCGATGATTGTCAATTAGAACGTTATGAAAAGAAGAAGCAAGAAAAAACGGAAAAAGAAAAAATAGAAATCGAGGAGATTCAAAAAAGAATGGCTCCCCTTAACTATGTAGGAGCAAAAGTTGCGGGAATATACAAACCGAATCAATTTTCCTATCCTGTAACCGAAATCCTCGATAGCAAAAAGTAGAATCCGAAGAGAGATGTTTCTGTATTATTTCGTTTGCAGAAAATCTCCCTTCTCTGTTAGAATCTTTCCACATTCGGAGCATAGCGCAGCTTGGCTAGCGCGGCTGCTTTGGGAGCAGTAGGTCGGGGGTTCGAATCCCTCTGCTCCGAATATTTTATTTTACTACTACGGTGAAGAGCTGATGTTATTTTGGGATCCAGATCCAAAGGCCTTTACCGTTCCCTTTATTCAACTAGACATCTATTGGTATAGCCTTTTTTTTGGAGCAGGCTTTCTTGCTGCCTACTTTCTTGTTTTGAAAGATATACAAGCGCGCCTCACTGTTACCCAGGCAAACATGGCAACAGATCTGAGAAAAAAATCAGCTCTACAATACACGGACAAACTAGCACTCTATATCTTTTTTGGTGTTTTGCTGGGCGCTCGCCTTGGCCATGTTTTCTTCTACGACTGGGGATATTTCTCACGTCATTTAGATGAGATTTTCGCACTGCCTCTACGTGGGCTGGCGAGCCATGGCGCTGTCTTCGGTACCTTTGCAGCACTTGCCCTATTTTACAAGCTCACACCTCGACTCCTTACTTTCCGAGAGCTCTTAGACAGCTTGGCAAGGGCAAGTACTGTGATCGCATGCACCATACGCATTGGCAATTTCATGAATCAAGAAATCCTTGGAACGGCAACCTCTCTTCCTTGGGCAATCACTTTCTGCCATCCTGCTGACATGATGTATGAGCCATGTCACCCCGTACAGCTCTATGAAGCTATTTTTTACTTAGCAGTAGGCTTCGTATTATACCGCCTTCGCAAACAGCTTCCTGAGGGGGCAAGCTTTGGCCTCTTATGCGTGCTGATATTTGGCTTTCGCTTTTGTATCGAGTATCTCAAGCTGCCGCAGGCAGCTCATGATGGAGAGGGGCTGCATATGGGACAACTCCTCAGCATCCCTCTTATCATCCTCGGAGTCTATTTTTTATATACAAGCTATCGATCTCGCACAAGACGATGATACTCCATATATTCTATTGGTCTTTATATTGATCAGGAGTAGCATAGACAATATATGTTAAGTACAAGGATTGAAAAATATGTTATATCACTTCTACTCTCTTATCATATCCCTTTTTTTCTTCGCCTCACTTGCTGCTGACACTACAGGCGAGCAGCAAAAACCGTTAGCACTGCTTCTCTTTGGTCCTTCTGGATCTGGACAGGGAATCTTAGCAGTCAAGGTATGTAACACACTGAACATCCCTCACATCACGACAGCAGACCTCATTTTAGATGCAATTAATGAGGGCACGGAATTGGGTGCCACTGTAAGGGAACACCTGAACAAAAGTGGCTCGCTTTCTGATGAGCTCTTGATGGATCTTTTGCTAGCGCGCATCAAAAAAGTAGACTGCAGCCGTGGCTTTTTGCTCAACAATTTGCCGAAAAATATTTCCCAGGCAGAGGCTCTCAAGCGCATGCTGGGAGCAAGCCATCGCATCAAGGCACTGTCTATCATCACTGACGAGGAGGCCATTGCTCATCGTATATCGGGTAGGCTCGTTTGCCAAAGCTGCGGGCGCGTGTACCACAAGCAGCTTTCTCCTCCTAAGAAGGCGATGATATGCGATCACTGCGGCGCACTCTTGGCCCAAAGAGAAGATGACAGCACCATGAATATCAAAAGAAGACTTGGCGAATACAGTAAAACGATGGAGCCAGTATTTGCTTTTTACAAAAAAGAAAACCAGCTTGAAGAAATAGATGGCCACCTGTCTTTCGACAAGACCTTCTCCCTGATCATCCAAGCCAGCCGCCCGCAGCAACAAAAAAGAGTCGAGTAGGGTTATTTTAGGTATTTCTGCAATAGCAGTAACACTTCATGATCTACGTGTTTTTCTATAGCATGCTGAAGGTGTTGTTTATTAAAAAATCCTTTTTCACACAACACTTGAATGAGGGCAGCGTCATCTTTACTTACCATCCTAACATCCCAATCGGGTAGCGACTCTTCCTTTAATTTTTTGCACTCTAAAAGCAGCTTTATAATCTCTCTATACTGTTGTTCGTCTTTTTGATTACAGGACCCGAGCTTCTTAAGAGCTTCATCTAAACGACCGTTCTCCAACTGCAAATCTTTCGCCTTCGAATGCTCGAGCATACACTTCAAGATCTCGGGATCTCCTTTTGTGATTGCATACATAATATCCAATTCCTGGATCACTTCTACTCGATCATGATTCAAGAGCTTCTGAATAGTTGACAGCGAGCATCCCTTCGTAAGAGCAACTCCCAGTAAATTTTCATAGTATTTGAAGGATCGACCCGCCTCCTTTTTCATTATAAGATCTATTATTTCTTCATCACCGCTCTCAAGCGCTACAACCAACGGTGATTGTACAGTCTCAAACAGAAGCCCCCATTGATTTACTCGATTTTTGTGCCATTGCCCTTTTTGGACAAGTGGATCTACTGTGTAAACATTCAAAAGCTCAGCCACCACCTCTTTTTGCTTGTATTTGATAGCTAATGTTAAAGGAGTATATGTATAGGGTTCTTTATGACTACTGACATCACCTACTTTTTGTGCAACAATTTTGAGATTTTCTGGTGAGCTCCCGTGTTTACATACAGCCATCAACATTTCGTATAGAGCTTCGGCACCTCCGTTCTTTTGTAGAATATCGCAAACCTCGCTAAATACACCCTGATTCAATCCACACAGAAATTTATGATTACCCTCAATCCCAAGACAGCTTTTTAACTCCGGTATTAAAGCCTTTAGGATACCTGAATTTACCGAACACGTATTCAGAACATTTTTTAGTGCCTTTGCAAAATTAGCTCTGTCCTCTTTCTCAATCCCGCATTCACGGATAAATTGTTTAACTGCGTCTTCAGGATTATCTACATCCTTACTTGTGTATAGCATCTTGAACTTCTTCTCAAAATTCTTTTGCGACTTCTCTGTCAACTTATCTACAATGGTGGAAGTCCACATACATCTCTTTATGCCGAGATCTTCCTCAGTACTTTTATTCCGATCAAGAAACTTTTTCAGTGAGCGCCTGTTCACAAAGAGCGTCTTTCCTCCGGATGTTGTTACTTTTGCAAGGGTAAACAGCTCTGTAAATGTTCTGCTTGTTTTTTGATCAAAGACTTTTACACCAAGTTGTTGCCCCCCCTGGGGCTGGGTTGACTCTAGATCTTGCCATTTTCTACCACCACCCTCTATAGTGCTCATAATTTCTCCTCGAACATTTTGTATGCAATAGAGATCCTAACCCGATCATATCAGGTAAATCTTTTTTATAAAACATAAGGGTCAGGATCTCTAAGAATACGAAGATCGAAGGATGTTATCCTTCGATCTCGAGTCGGTGAATGCGCTCTTCGAGTGGAGGATGTGTTGCAAAGACATGCAAAAACCCACGCTTGCTCGATATCTTAAATGCCTGTAGGGCTGGCTTTTCCGCTCTTACATCTTGGATTTCTACTGTATTTTGCAAAGCTCGCAAGGCTGCTATCATCTTGTCACGGCCTGCTAGGCGCGCACCTCCGGAGTCTGCTCGAAATTCCCGAAACCTCGAGTAGGTCGCTATCACCATACTTCCTAAGAGCATGAAGACGATTTCAAATACAAAGACAAGAATAGAATACAAAATGGGCGAATCCATCTTCGAATTCTCCTCCTTCTTGCCCATCTGTACAACTGCATAAGCAAGTGCGCGAGCAAAGAACATGACAAAGGCGTTGACAATCCCTTGCACGAGTGTCATCGTCACCATGTCGCCGTTGGCGATGTGTGCAATTTCATGCCCAAGAACTCCCTCGAGCTCCTGCGGCTTCATGCGCCTGATAAGCCCTGAAGATACAGCGACAAGAGACCGCGCTTTGGTAGGCCCAGTAGCGAAAGCGTTGACTTCATTTGAGTCATACATACCAACTTCCGGCATGACCTCGAGCCCTGCACGCTTGGCAAGCTTATGGACGACATCTACAAGCTGTGCTTCTGTCCCTGTAGCCGAATGCGGATCGATGACTTCTACTCCCAGCATCCACTTGGCCATAACCCGTGAGAGAGCAAGCGAGATGAAAGCTCCCATCATACCCCACACCAAGCAAAAGATGAGCAGCTGGTTGTAGTCAAGACCATATTGACGGATATAGGGCCGTATGTTGAGGAGATTTAACACAAGAGAGACAGCGACCAAAACGAGGAAATTGACCGCTAGAAAAAGAAAAATTCGCTTTGCCATAACTTTCATAGAAATTTCCTTTACTTTAGTTTCTTCATTATTCAGTATCATACCTGTCATCAGAATAAATAGATGAGACTTTTTTTGATCACACACAAGCAAAACGGCACCATCCCCTCATCCCCCTATTCGCATGGACTAGAGGAGCACTATCGCCTTGAAACGGTCGACATACAGACGGTGAAAACATTCGCCCCATTCACAAAAAAAGAGAAAAACAAAACGCTCACTTCATCTTGTGTAGTGCCGCAACTGCCTCTTCCACTGGGCCCATCTTTTGATAGAGCCCTTCCTACACTGAGACTACACGAATCCACACGCGCTCTTGCTCTCTCACCTTTTGCAAAACGAGCTCTCGACGAACTCCGCGTGAGCTCCCTACAAGAGCTTCGGACGCTGATGCCATCACTTGAGCAAAGGAAAATAAGAGGACTCGGCCAAGGACATGTCGATGAAATCGTAGAAAAATATCATAGCTATATGAGCGGATATCTTTCTCAAAACAGCCTACTTCTTCTACAGACCTTTGAAATTGCCCTCTTGCCAAAGCTGCTACTTGATCAGATGCCTCACACGCTGCAGTATCATCTCTTCTCACAATATGCTCTCGGTCACCTCATTTCGCTCACTGCCGCCGAAAATAACGAATATCAAAAGATGGCGCAAGAGCAGAGGCAATCTCTTTGCCATAATGCCCTTCAGCAAGCAATTGAAAAAAGAGGATCCCTCATACGTTCTCTTCTTCACGACATCGCCTGCGCCTTCATCCACCCCTTTCTTGAAAAAAGACATGGCATCGCATCTTCTGCTGAAATTGAAGAATGTATTATGAACCACTGCCATGGCCTGGACAGGCAAGAGTGTGAAAAGCTGCTTACCATGCTCAGCACAATTCTTCAAACTTCTTTTTTGTTTGAAGCTTCTTGTGTGCACATTGGAAAAACACACTATGCAGCAAATACAGAGATAGCAAACGATCTACAGGACATCCAGAAGGCTGCCGCGAGGTATTTCCCCCACGTGGGAATGAGGTATCGCTTCGAGACACTTGTAGATTATCTGAAGCGTGATTTTTCAAAAAAATGGAAAGGCTACCCAGAGGGATTCATCGAGCGCGCGCTCTCTTACTCGGAGCTGTTTTCTCTCTTTCGCGATGAACAGGGCCACCTTGCCATTTGCTTCTCTTGACGCTCCTTTCTAGCCACACATCAATTGATACACTTCTTTAAATACCCATGTATTTTGAAAATAGATGCCGTTGAGATCTTCGATATTTTCTAAAAACATGCGTGCCAAATTGATGACGTTATTCATTGTATTCAAGAAATTTTGATTTACCTGTCCTAACACGAAGCTTGCAACATTTCTTTGGTTGACACCTGTGACGACACAGTCGTGACTAAGGACAGTGAAGACTCCTGCTGTCAGTAAAGCTGGCACAGATGCCGCTTTCAGAGCTTCTATAACACAAATAGATGCTAATACCCCTAATGCAACTCCTGCTACGCGATACACTACAGACTCCAAAAGCAACTCTGAAGCTCTCTCATTTCGCATAGAATCCCGGCTATCTAAAAATCCGATATCTTCTGCTATATTTTGAAAATAAATGGCTACCATACTTTTGCCCTCCTTAATTGGCACTGATCTTATATTTTTTTTCCTCTATGAATGCTATGTAAATTTTATTACTGACAGTCGATCAATCAATTATTTTATTTAAATTGACGTCATCTAATAAGTTTCATACTATCCTCTTCATATTAAAAATAAACGAGGCTAAATAATGACAACATCTATCCAAGAATACTTTCGCATTAACAATGCTGAACAAATACAAGATTTCTTCCATAAAAAAAATGACTTTTTTTCGCAGATAGTGTCTCAAGCGCATCGTCTCCAGCACTACATCTGGAAGGGCGTTTGGGTCAATGAGGACATGGTGTATAACTGGGTAGACAACTCTGATCATGCGGCAATCAGCCCCTATCTCAAAGACCGCTCTATTTATCGAAAAGTGCTTCGCTGTGAAAATAAGATGACAGTGCCTGCGCGTTCATTATGCGAAAAAATCCAGTCTGCATGTTCCTTTTTCTTGGAATTTTTGCAGCATCCTACTGTCGTAGGCTCTATCTTGCCGAGCTCTGGAGCCCTAGCAAAAGCTATCGTGCGTCCAATCCCAAATGACGAAAACTGCGCACCACGTATGCTGCTCGAGGTAGGGCCTGGAACGGATGGATTTACTGACCGCATCATCAAGCGCATGAATCCCGAAGACACGCTTCACCTCGTAGAATACAACGAAAAATTCTGCAATATTCTCACCGAACGCTACAAACATCTTCCGAATGTCAAGGTTTTTCACCGCTCTATCCTCGATCATGAGAAGACGAAATATGACTACATCATATCAGGGCTGCCACTCAACACCTTCGAAAGTGCCATGGTGGACAAGGTATTTCAGAAATTTGAAGAACTCAGCGCTCCAGACGCCACACTCTCTTATTTCGAATACCCATTCATTAAAAAGATTGCGCACACTTTTTCAAACACACAAGAACAGAGCCGCCTCGAAGAAATTGACCTGCTGAAAAAGAATTTTTATGAAAAACACCAAGACCACACGACAGACGTTGTCTGGAATATTCCCCCAGCTCGCATCAGACACCACAAAATGAAGTAAACCCTGGGGAAGCAAAGGAGTGTTCTCTTTACTATTTTGCTTCCTTCAACATCTCTTTCCATTTTGTATTTGCATCAGTAGCCCTCTTTGTTTTCTCGCGCAGCGGAATAAGCTTCTCTATGCTCTCCTTAAATGACTTGACCTCTTGTCCCTCATACTTCGATAAAAACTGCATCATTTCCTTCATTTCAGAAGGAGTTGTTGATGAGCCGTCCATTCCTGTAATTTTTCCAGCAAATGACGCGGCCTCTTTCAAATCTTTTCTCGCTTCAAGATCTTGAGCCACCCATTTTATCAACTCGCCAAGAATTACATCAGAATCTTTTGATTGTGTCTGAAATCCCTGCTCCTGTGCAGTTTTAACGAGCTGTTGGACCACATAGTCTCGAATCATATTCTTGTTTTGCTTCATGTCTGCCAATATCGGCTTTTCATTGTGCAGCACTTGAGTTCGCTCACTTTTTGTTTTTCTAACGAGATATTCTAATACTGGCTTCTGCTGCGTTGACCCTAACTCACCGTTACTTAACTTATCAGCTTTTGCACGCTGCTTTTCATCTAACGCATTAAAACTCAGCGTTTCGAGGCGAAGATCTTTGTCCAAATCTAACTGAGAATCTGTAATAGTTTCTTTCATAATTGTTAAAACTATATTCGTTGTTTGCTTTTCAGACGAATTAGGCACTTTAATCAATCTAGTAAATTTTTCAGAAACTTGTCCCAGATCATGAAGCGCGTTAAAATTTAACTCTTCATCATTTGTAGTAGATTGTGGCTGATTACTTAATTTTTCCATACGCTGTATGATCGATTGCTGTAAACCGAAAGGATGCGGCAATCGCACTTGCTTGTCTTGAAGTGTTTGCTCCATTTGCTGCACACGTTTTTCTCCTATTCCCACAACAGCATTGAGTTGTTCAAGTTTTCGAGTATAATCACTGTCCTTATCAATACCACATTCTTTACAAAATTCTTGTATAACAGGACTGTTCAAAGCCCCATTGATTGCCTGCGTCACAAGCATATTCCCTTTTTTCAAGGAATTCTCAGCCAGATTAATATAAAATTTGATTCCTCGCCGAATAGATTCCTCAGTATCAAATGAAAGAATAGCCTTCTGTACAAATTGTCCTAGTTTACTGCTGAATTGTGCTATCTTTTGAAATTCAGGCGATTGAGTATCTCCCCATTTTGGAGAAAATGAATCCTCAGATAACTGCCCGTAGAGAAAAGAAGTAGCATGCAGCAGGTCATTTGTAATATTTTGTACAGTTTCGTTATATCTTTTTTCGTTACCCAGACGCGATTTTTTCAACTCCTTGCTAATATCATCTATTGTCTGATTCCCTGCCTCTGTGAAGACTTTCAATTCTTTCTTCGAAACCACTTCCAACTTCACATCAGCCCTTGACAAGATTTCTTGAACATCCTTGTAATCCTTTGTCTCACTATTTTTCTCGGCCCAGTCCTTTATAAATTTATTTAAATTTTCTTTGTGCTTTTGATCTATCTTTTCACTCTTCAATTGCTTTACAATTTCATTAAATAACGTCTTAGGACTGAGTAAAGGCCTAACAGAAAAACAAAGATCTTTACTTATTTGCGTATCTCCTTCCATCAGTTTCTGTACAGCATGTTCTGTTCTTTTCCCTGATTGAACATCCTCGATACTCTGTATTACTTCTTTTCTTTTCTCCTCTGTCATTGGCACTTCATTATTGGCTTTTAGACGTCTTAATAGTGCTGATCTTTCTGATGTGTTCAGTTGGGAAATATCCTTTTTCAACTCCTCACCTGACAGCTTATTCAGCTTTTCAAGTTCAGCTTGCTGTTGTTTTGTAGTCTCTAATTCCTTCTGCCCCATATTGGTTTTTTCTATTGTTTTCTTCATCTTGATACTCAGATCAGACTGCTTCTCCTTAAGATTCTTCAATTCTTCTGTTTGACTCTTGACAATCTTCAATTGTTCTCTATATCCTCCTATAGTGTCATCGCCCACTCGCTTCCCTAACGCAAGCAATTTCTCTAAATTTTCCCTATCGCTTCCCTCTATTGTTTCTTTTATGCCGATCTGCTTCAGCATGTCTTGCTGTTTGGTTGTTAAATTGGTGAGCTGAGACAATCTCTTTGCCAATGCTTTACATTCCTCATCAGTACCACTTTTGCAAATCTCAAAATCATCTGGAAAAACAAATTCAGTATGTTCTTCTTTAATTTTGTTCAACTTTTCTTTCGATTCATTTAATGCTTTTGATTTATTCTCAATCACACTACTAGGTAAAACGTCCGGCATGTCTTGTAGTATCGTCGAAGGAGATTTGGGAATAGTAGGTGGAGGTGGCAAATTCGATGGAACTTGGAGCTTGTTTGGCGTCAGCTGTTCATTTTCTACCCGCTCTAGATGCTGATTCACGTCTTTTAGCTTCTTTACATTATTCTCTGCATTTATCTCATCATTCTCCCTCTCCTGTAGGGGTGCGGAAGGAGTGCTGGCTGAGGGCATCTCAGGACGCTCTGTTTGTTTAGTTAAAATGTTCTCCTGCAACGAAACCATTTCCTCCATCTCCTGGGGAGTGGGAGGTTGCTCCAGAATTTCAAAAGACTCTGTGTCAATAGGCTGCGCCCCCTTTTCAATCCCTGGCGACTCACTTGTCGGAGAAGGTTGAACGGAAGTCTCCTCTATTTGAGGAAATGGTTGATTATTTGAAGGCACAGAATCCCTTTTTTGAGGAATCGGGGGTAAATCTTTTTTCGGAAATTCCCGTTTTACTGGCTGCTCTGTTTGAGGAGGTTGATTTGATATCGTGGACGGCTTTTGAATGCTAAATTTTGGTGTAAATAGAGGCTTAGCAGAGGTGCTTGTTTGATAAGAAGGCTTTTTTTTACCCTCTGTAAACTCGGCGGTCAACTGCTGTGTTGGCTGTGGAGGCTTTCGTTCTGTTTGTATCAAAGGAGGCTTTGAAAAACTTAGAGACTGTGGATTTTTCGGTGGTTTCAGCGGAGTGTTCGGTTTTGGTGGTACTGGAGGCTTTTCCGTAGGTTTTTGCTCCACCACCTCTTGCTGGGAAAAGTTTTTTTGCTTCAAATGCTCTGGTTTAGGAGGCAGTTGGGGAGGAAGCTTCACCTCTTCCATTTCAACCTGCTGAGAAGGCGATACCTCTTCCATTTCAATTGGTGGAGCACTCATCTTCTCTAATTTTTCTTGATTCTGGGCTCTTTCTAAAATCAGCTTGATGGCATCCTTTGCCAAGCCATCTGGCATATCCGCATGATAGCCATCTAAAAACCGTATCTGATCTGCAGTCAGCCTACCCTCGGATGGTTCGGAATTACTCCCCACATTTTTCGTGGTAAGTTGCTTTGCTTCTTTAGTAAGAATGCCTCCTGAATTCAATATCGCTTTCCCTGGAGGCCATTCGAATCCTACTTTTCTGAGTGCCTCTTTTAAGCTCGTATTGGCCTCTGTAAGATTATTTTGATTTTGTAGATGAGTACCATACTTACGAAAAAAAACAGCTTGTGATTTAAATTCTTGCACCTTCATCTCAAGGCGAGCTTTATTGATATCTTCTGGGCTATTTGCATATTTTTGTTCGCTCAGCTTTAATGCTGTTTTTCCTCCTGCATGCTCGATATGAGGACCATTTTGATCAAAATGAATTTTCACAGGCGATCCTGTGCTACCTTGCGACACCCTATGCTGCTCTCCTAAGCTCTTAATATGCGCCGATAATGACTGATTGCCTACACCTACCTTATCAATCAACTTCTGCATCTTAGCCACAAGAACAGGGTCAGTGATTACCTCACCTCCAATACGCAGACGAAACGTCTTATCGCCAATTTTCAGAAATTGCGGATTGGCCTGTGGTTGATTTAACTGAGGATTTGATTGAGGAACATTTGGCCCTATAGTAGACATATCTTTTCCTACACATCTTTTTGTGATAATTTATTCTTGATATACATGTTTTCAAAGATTTAAGTTGATGAAAAAAATCAGTCATTTCAGGAATTTCTCCAAAACCGCTACAATCTACGCAATTTATATAAGGAGAGAAATAGCGTGACTACGGATACCACCCCGCTTACCCCCATGATGGCTCAGTGGAACGAGTGTAAAGAAGAAGCAAAAGAGGCCCTCTTATTTTTTCGTCTCGGAGACTTTTATGAAGCTTTTCACGAAGATGCGGCTATCATCGCAGAAGAACTCGACCTCACCCTCACCGAACGCCAGGGTATCCGCATGTGCGGTGTGCCATGGCATACAAGCGAAGGATATATCGACCGCCTCGTCATGCGCGGGCATAAAGTAGCTATAGCAGAGCAAATCGAAGACCCAAAGACAACAAAAGGGCTCGTCAAAAGAAAAATAGTACGCATCGCCTCATCAGGGACTGTCATCGCGTCCCCCCTCATCAATGAAAAGCAGCCAAACTTCATCGCCGCCCTCTCTTTTTATAACAACACCTTCGGACTCAGTCTCATAGATGTCACGACAGGGACTTTCGCTACCTTCGAGACGAAGGAAAAGCGCGAGCTCATGAGCGAGCTCTTCAAAGAAGCGCCTAAAGAGATCATCTGCTCGAAAAAGATCCATGACGACAACAGCGCTCTCTTTCACGACCTTACCCTCTCCTTGTCATTGAAAGTGCGTCTTGAAGAGAGCTGGCGCTTTGACTACAGCACAGCCGAAGAAGCTTTGAAAAGGCATTGCAAAGTACACTCTCTTGATGGCTTTGGACTAAAAGCAATGCCAGCTGCTATAGCTTCTGCAGGGGCGCTCATCAGCTACTTAAAAGATAGCCATGTTCCCGTAGATCATCTGAGGACAGTGCACCCTCTTTCGACACGAGAAGCACTCCTTCTTGATAGGCAAACGCTTGGCAACCTAGAAGTCATCGACACAGAAAGCGACAAAAGAAAAAATATCTCCTTATGTGCACTGCTCGACAGATGCCGCACAGCGATGGGCTCCAGGATGCTGCGAGAGTGGCTCAAAAATCCACTTGTCGAAGCTGTAAAAATCAGCAAAAGGCAAGACGCCATCGAAGAGTTGATGAACGAAGAGCTCTTACAACACCCTCTTAGCTCCATCAAAGATCTGGAGCGACTTTCTATCCGTTTGAAGACAGGCTGTGCTGGTCCTAAAGACTGCGCAGCACTCCGCTCTGCCCTTGCGCAAATACCGCATGTGCGTGCCGCTCTCTTTACACGAAAGAGTGACCTTCTTCGCATGCTCCTACATGACATCGCCTCATTCCCTGAGCTGCATGAACATCTCGAGCGTGCTTTAGTAGATGCTCCCCCATTTCGCGCATCCGAAGGAGGCCTCTTCAAGCGAGGCTACAGCCAAGAGCTCGATGAGCTCTTCATGATCCGTCATTCAAGTCATGAATGGCTAGCAGACTATCAAAACAAATTGCGCGAAGAAACTGGCATCAAGACCTTGAAAGTAGGCTTTACAAGGATGTTTGGCTACTACATCGAAGTGTCTAAAGTGCAAGCAGAAAAGATGCCTTCTACCTTTATGAGAAGGCAAACACTCGTCAACGCAGAAAGATATCTTACTGCCGAGCTCAAGAGCTTTGAAGACCGCATCTTGTCAGCCGATGAACGGATCCAAAAGCTCGAGCTCTCTTTATTTGAAGAGCTGAAAAAGTCGATTGCAACACATTTAGACGCCATCACGAAAACAGCGCAGGCGATCGCTCAAGTAGACGCCCTCCTTTCTTTGGCAGCTGTCGCCACAACCTCTGGCTACATCCGCCCTGTTGTGGACGACTCCCTTATCCTCGATATCGAAGGAGGTAGGCACCCTGTCATCGAATCGCTCATCCAAGGCTCACATTTTGTCCCCAATGATCTTTTTCTTGATGGCACATCGCACAACCTCATCATTCTCACTGGCCCCAATATGGCCGGCAAGTCGACCTATATCAGGCAAATAGCGCTACTCGTCATCATGGCACAGATAGGCTCATTTATCCCCGCAAAAAGAGCGCACATAGGCATCATAGACAAGCTCTTTTCAAGAATCGGCGCAAGCGATGACTTAGCAAGAGGACAGTCTACTTTCATGGTGGAGATGACAGAGACTGCCAGCATCCTTCATCAAGCAACAGCGCGATCCCTCGTCATCCTCGATGAGATAGGTAGAGGCACCAGCACCTATGACGGTATCTCCATTGCCTGGGCTGTAGCCGAATACCTCGTCACCGAAAAGGCAAAATGTGCCAAAACCCTCTTTGCTACTCATTACTATGAGCTTACAGAGATGGAAACAGAGTATACAAAAGTGAAAAACGCCTCTGTCGCCGTCAGCGAATATGAGGGACAAATTCGATTTTTACATAAGATCGTCCAAGGAAAGACAGATAAAAGCTACGGCATCCACGTCGCTGAGCTTGCTGGCTTGCCGCAGCCAGTGATCAAGCGTGCCAAAACTCTCCTCATGCAGCTTGAGAAAAAAAATGAACAACAGGCAAATAAAAAAAGCTTGCCTCCTCCACAGCTTGATCTCTTCTTACCAAGTAAGCACACAACAAAAGAGCTCAACACACTGCAAATGTTGCGAGCACTTGATATCAACACCCTCACCCCGCTACAAGCAATGACGACACTAAATGATATAATTAAAAATTTAATTTGACAAAACTCACACTTTTCTCCATGGTGAAGACATCCAAATCTCCCCTATCTACAGGGGATACAAATTGGGAGAAAAAGATGAAGAAAAAAAGTCCAAAAAGAAAAGCAAACATTGCGAATAAAACAGCACGCAGAAAATCTGTTCGCAATCATTAAAATATAAAGCCTGTTGAGGCGCTTCTATTCTGGTTCGAAGGAAAGAAAGTAAATCATCTTCCTTTGAACCAGATTCTTTGAAATCTAATAGAAAATAGTGTAACATCGGGGGCATGAATTACCATGAAGAACTGCTTACCCTCGTCCATGCTACCACTCTTCAACTTGCCACCTATCCTTCCAAATGGATATCTGCAAATAAAGAGACAAAAGCTTTTTTTTCATCTCCTCTTACAAAAAAAGAACCTCCTCCCGTTCCAAAGCAGCCAGTAGCTCCGAAAATTCAGCCTCCGCCACCACCAGCTGCTGCACCTGCCATAGTACCAAAAGAAGAGGTTTCGCAAAAAAAAATCACCAGCACACACTCGCCGCAGCTACGCATTGCAGCGCGTCCATTTCATATAAAACCACATCAAGAAGAGAAAATAACCCTCCCACCAGCATGCGCATTTGCTTTAAGAAAAGAGCCTATAGAAAAAGCACCCCCCCGAGCATGGAGCACGATCTATCCAGAGGCAATCATCCTCAACACAACCTCTGATCATTTTCTTCCTTTCATTGACAACGTCTCTGCAGCTGTCCAGACAAGACTTGCTCGAACGCTGTTTTT
Source organism: uncultured bacterium (assembly GCA_964487845.1). Lineage (GTDB taxonomy): Bacteria > Chlamydiota > Chlamydiia > Chlamydiales > FEN-1388 > CAZASK01. The sequence goes on along the minus strand of CAZASK010000023.1, from coordinate 8,788 downwards.
CAATAGACCAGAGGTGTCCGACTGGGCAGAAATCATCACCTACTGCAGCACGAAAATCCCGCGAGCATGCCTCTTTTTTACAAATAGAAATGATGAGCCCTACGCACCTATTCACTCATTTGTCACACAAGAAGAAAAGAAAGCGATAGCTCCTCTCATCTTCTCCGGCATGCTTTTTCAAACAGCCCTCTATGAAGTTGTCATCGACCACTCGATGCCAGAGTCGAAGGCCAAGAAAGCAGAATTATGGAAAGCGCTGAGCTACATCTTTGGTACAGCGCATGTCTAAGAAATTCGCCTCTATCGTTTTAGAAGTAGCAATTGCAAAAGCACTCGACTACTCGATTCCAGAACACCTTGTAGAGCATATCCATAGAGGATCATATGTGGAGGTACCTCTTCGTGGAAATATGAAACGAGGCTTTGTCGTTGCCATCAAAGAAAGCGCATCTGTTGCAAAAACAATGCCTATCAGCCGTGTGCTTTCCGAAAATCCACTCCTCGATGACGAACTCTTTGACATCGCCCTCTTTATGGCACAGTACTATGCAACAGCACTTGGCAAGGTGATAAAAACCATGCTTCCCTCAGGTGTGAGAAAGAACACACAGACGAAAGAGCAATTTTTTGTTACTCGCGAGGCTACAAAAGAAGACATTCGTCTTCAGATCCCCATTTTGCTCCACAAGGCAGAGTCACAGGCAAGACTTTTAGAAGAGCTTCTTTTAGTTCGCAAGGGCATGCTACTCACAAAACTTCTTGAGAAAACGAAGGCCACCATCTCTTCTGTCAAAGCCCTCGAACAAAAGGGCTTCGTCTCTCTCAAAAAAGTAGATCCAGATGCCGATATTTTAGAAAATGAAGAGTATCTGCGGACAAAAGCAAAAAAGTTGCACCCTGATCAGCAAGAAGCTCTTGGCAAGATCATCACAAGCCTCAGCCAGGGCCACTTTCAAACACACCTTCTCTTCGGCATCACAGGAAGCGGAAAGACAGAGGTATATCTACAGGCAATCCAAGAGGCGCGCAAACAAAACAAAGGCGTCATCATGCTCGTTCCTGAGATAGCGCTAACACAGCAGACCATTCAAAGGTTTAAAAGCCGCTTTGACGAGAAGATAGCCGTCCTCCATCACAGAATCAGCGATGGGAAAAGAAAAGAGGCCTGGGATGACATCATGACAGGAAAAGCGCCTATCGTCATCGGCGCAAGATCTGCCATCTTCTGTCCTATGCCAAATCTTGGCTTAATCATCGTTGACGAAGAGCATGAGTCTAGCTACAAACAAAGCGATGATAGCCCCTGCTATAGCGCACGAGACATCGCCGTAGTACGTGGAAAAAAGAGAAATGCCACCGTAATACTCGGCTCTGCAACGCCCTCTCTAGAAAGCTATTTCAATGCCATGCAGGGCAAGTATCTACTCACCAAGCTGAAATCGCGCCATGCTTCTTCCTTGCCCAGCGTTCAGATCGTGGACATGAAGCATGAATATGAAAAGGCAAAGGGGATGACGCTTTTTTCAGATGTTCTTTTGAAGGAGATCATACAGTGCCAAAAAAATGGTGAGCAGGCGATTCTTTTTCTCAACAGGCGCGGCTATCACACAAACCTCAAGTGCCTCTCTTGTGGAGAGAGCGTCTCATGCCCACACTGCTCGACGGCACTCACCTTCCACAAAAAAGATCGCTTTCTTGCCTGCCATCTCTGTGGATATATGACTGCACCACCTCAAAAGTGCCCCCAGTGTAAAAAGGAGGCGATGCTCAAATTTTCAGGTGTCGGCACAGAAAAGGTAGAGGCCGCACTCAAAGCTATTCTCCCGGATATCCGCGTTGTAAGGATCGATCGCGATGCGACAAAGCACAAGGGAAGCCTCGAGATTCTCTTAAATCAATTTCGAACAGGAAAAGCAGATGTCCTAATAGGCACGCAGATGATCGCAAAGGGGCTCCACTTCCCAGAGGTCACCTTAGTGGGCGTACTCAACTGCGACACGCAGCTTCACCTTCCAGACTTTCGCGCACAGGAGACTATCTTTCAGCTCATCACTCAGGTCGCAGGCAGAGCAGGAAGAGGAGAGATCCCTGGAAAGGTTATTTTGCAGACACAGCTTCCAGAGCATGAGACCATCCTCCTTGCCAAAAACCATGATTTCGAGGGCTTTTATAAAGAAGAGATAGAGCTGAGAAAAAACTTTTTCTTCCCTCCCTACTCGAAAATTGTAAAAATAGCCTTTAGCGCATCTTCAGAAGAGGCTGCCAAGGCGATGGCTGAAAAATATCATGATGCGGTGCAAAGGCTTCTTCCTGAGGAGGTCATCCTCCATCCTGTCGTCCCTTCCGGCCATCCAAAAATCAAAGATCACTATCGCTTCCATATCTTAGTCCGCGGAAAATCAACGGCGCAGCTCGTCTCACTGCTTGAACAGGCAGAAGCATCTCTGAAAACTCCGATAAAGCGACTGATTGACGTCGACCCTACCTCTGTATTTTTCTAAAATCGCTTGATTTATCCCCCTGTTTTTTCTAAAATTGCTTGATTTATCCCCCTGCTTTCTCTAACGGAGTACAAAGGACGATCGCCTTTTGACAAAAAAACACACCATCAGCCTGCAACATGTTCGAGTGCACAACCTAAAAGCTGTCAATCTCGAGCTAGAGGCAAATCAGCTCATCTGCTTTACAGGCATCTCTGGATCAGGGAAAAGCTCTCTTGCCTTCGACACACTCTTCGTAGAAGGACAAAGGCGTTATGTAGAATCTCTTTCTGCCCACGCGAGGCGCTTTTTAGGAGATCTTCCAAAACCAGATGTAGAGTCAATAAGCGGCATATCGCCAACTATCTCCATCGAGCAAAAAACAGCAGGAAGAAATCCCCGATCCACTGTAGGCACACTCACAGAGCTCTATGACTACCTGCGTGTACTCTATGCACGCGTTGCAATCCCACATTGTCCTGTAAGTGGAGAAAGAGTAAAGGCAAGAACGGTATCCGATATCGTACAGGAAATAAGCACCTCTTTTCAACATCGCCAGGTCATCATTTTAGCACCAGCAATTCGAGGGAAAAAGGGGACATTACAAGATGACCTTGAAGAGATTTCGAAAAAGGGTTTCACAAGAGCAAGAATCGATGGCGAGCTCTATCACCTCTCTGATGAACCGCAGTTAAAAAAGTCTACCACACACGATCTCGACATCGTGATCGACAGGCTCGAAGTAGACGACGCACACCAGGAGCGTCTGCAAGAGTCGCTCACTGTCGCTCTGCAACTTGCTGAAAATACAGCGATCGTCTATGACCCAACTTCAAAAGAAGAGCAGCTCTATTCCACACGTGCATTTTCCCCACGATCCGGCCTTTCCTATTCATCGCTCGAGCCACACGATTTTTCCTTCAACAGCCCGCAGGGCATGTGCCCCGACTGTCAAGGCATGGGCATGAAACAAGAATTTCAGTATGACAAAGTAATCGATCCAGAAAAAAGTATAGCTGAAGATTGCTGCTCTGTCGCAAGTTCATACTCTACAGTCAGATACAAAAACATCTATGATAACCTCGCTCGCATATATGACTTCAGCGTGAACACCCCATGGAAAGAACTTTCCTGTGATGCTCAAAAAATATTTCTACATGGAACAGCTAAAAAATGGACAAAGATGTATTTTGTGCACCCCACTACCAAAGCCGTGTGGGTAGACACGATCTGGTGGCGAGGGGTACTTACAGAAGCACATGAGCGCTATATTGCAGCAAAAAGCGAAAGCTACAAAAGAAAAGTAGAAAAACTTATGAACTTAGGGACATGTCCAACCTGCCTGGGATCTCGTATCAAAGCCTACCCTGCAGCAGCCCTTTTTCATGAAGTCAAAATCCACGATGTCGTGAATATGACGATCCAGCAAGCCTACCACTTCTTTGACACAGTCACGTTATCACAAGAAGAATCACTCATCGGCAGCGAGATCGTCAAAGAAATAAGAGAAAGGCTACGCTTTCTGCTCGACGTCGGCCTGGACTACTTGCAGCTTTCTCGATCTGCGCCATCGCTTTCTGGAGGAGAGGCGCAGCGCGTGCGCTTGGCCTCCCAGATAGGCAGCGGCCTCGTCGGTGTCACCTATATCCTCGATGAGCCATCGATAGGGCTTCATCCTCGCGACAACAAAAAGCTTATTGAATCGCTCAGGCATCTACAATCCAAGGGAAACACGGTCATCATCGTAGAACATGATGAGGAGACTATCCGCGCCGTCGATCACATCGTCGACTTCGGACCAAAAGCAGGCATCAACGGCGGTGAAATTGTGTTTCAAGGAAGTGTTGCAGGCTTACTTAAAAACAGACATTCCCTCACTGCAGCCTACCTTTCCAGAAAAAAGACAATAGGCGTTTCTACACCTCGAAAAAAAGTGACCAAGAAAACAGCAAAGCTCACCTTACATAATGCCACACATCATAACTTGAAAAATGTACGGTTAGACCTACCCCTCGGATGCTTCGTCGCCATCACAGGCGTCTCCGGATCTGGTAAGTCATCACTTTTTCTCGAAACGCTCTATCCCGCTCTCTATAATGCCCTCATGGATGGTGATCTTCCCACAGGTGCTCACGGCACTATCGAAGGACTAGAGCTCATAGACAAAGTAATCGACATCGACCAATCCCCTATTGGAAGAACGCCAAGGTCCAATCCAGCGACCTATATATCTCTCTTCGACGACATACGAGAGCTCTTTGCCAACCTCGCTCAAAGCAAGTCAAAAGGGTTTACAGCAAGTCGTTTTAGCTTCAACGTCAAAGAGGGAACATGCTCAGAGTGCAAGGGAGCAGGAGTGCTGAAAATAGAGATGGACTTTCTAGAGGACTCATCGGTGATCTGCCCTCTTTGCCAAGGAAAGCGCTTTGATGAAGAGACTTTAGAGATACGATACAAGGAAAAAAACATCCAGGACATCCTCGAAATGGATGTCAAAGAAGCTCTTGTCCTCTTCGAAAATGTCCCACAGATTCGCAGTAAGCTTGCCCTCATGGACAGAGTAGGCCTCGACTACATGAAGCTTGGGCAGCCGTCGACTACGCTGTCTGGTGGAGAGGCGCAAAGACTCAAGCTGGCAAGAGAGCTTGTGAGACCCTCTACAGGAAAGACCCTCTATATCCTCGATGAGCCGACAACAGGTTTGCACTTTCATGATATCAACAATCTCCTTGCCGTACTCCATGCGCTTGTAGAAAAAGGAAATAGCGTCTGTGTCATTGAGCATAACATGGACCTTGTCAAGACAGCCGACTGGGTGATCGACATGGGTCCAGAAAGTGGAGAGAAAGGCGGGACTATCGTCCAAGAGGGAACACCTGAAGATATTGCCTCAAGCGAAACTCCTACTGGGATCGCTCTCAAAGCAGCAATCTATCCAGAAAAAATAGAAACCGCACCCACTACAGCCAAGCCACACAAAGTGCATACTCACCTTGTGGTCACGAACGCCACGCATAACAACTTACAAAATGTCTGCTGCACTATTGAGCATGAGAAGATGACCTGCGTGATAGGCCCCTCTGGATCAGGAAAGAGCTCTCTTGCCTTCGACACCATCTACGCTGAGGGGCAAAGGCGCTATGTAGAGTCGCTCTCTTCATATGTGAGGCAATTTGTCAAGCAGCTTCCCAAGCCACAGGTGGGCAAAATAGAAGGACTGGCACCTACAATTGCTATCGAACAGCGGCTTCACGCTTCGAATCCAAGAAGCACTGTCGGCACGATGACAGAGATCTATGACTACCTCAGACTTCTCTACGCGCGCGTAGGGCAGCCGCACTGTCCAAAAAGCGGCTACAAAATACAGGCTATCAGCAAGGAAACAGTGGTAGATAGACTCTTGTCATTTCCTGAGAAGACAAAGCTTGTCATCATGGCGCCAGTAGATATCAAAAACAGCGCATCGCTCCATGATGAATTAGCGCAATTTCGAAAGTTGGGATTTTTAAGAATGCGGCTCAACGCAGACTTTATCGATTTGAGCGATGAGGAACAAAAGCCGACATATAACCCAAAAAAGAAAAATAGACTCTCCCTCGTCGTCGACCGCGTACATGCAAGCCCTTCTCATAAAGCTCGCCTTTTTGAAGCATGCCGAGTTGCTGCCCACTATGGAAAAAACCAGATCGCCGTTCTAGCAGATGACAAAGAACTATTTTTCAACCTTTCATTTGCTGTCGAAGAGACCGGTGAATCGTATCCAGAGATCACGCCAAAGAGCTTTGCCTTCAACACACAAGAGGGCATGTGCCACACCTGTCAAGGCCTTGGACAAGTCGTGGGATTTGCTCTTGAATCCTGGCCACAATTCGAATACCGCACAGTAGATGAAATCATTGAACAGCTGACTTCGCTATCATCAACTACCCACACATCAGAACTCATTATCCACAAGATATGCGCTCATTTTGCAATAGACACGAGCTGCCCACTACACTATCTTCCCCAAGAGCATATAAAAATTCTGTTCTATGGCTCAGACGAAACTATGAAATGCACTGTAAATAGCGTCTCTTTGCGTGTTCGCTGGCGAGGGTTAAATCATGCTTTCGCTCTTGCATTTCAATATCTTTCTGTTGAAGAAGAGTCAAAAAATAAGCTCCTTGCTCTTTCTGAAGCAAGAATATGCCCTGACTGTTCAGGAAGCCGCATCAACGCACTTGCTCGCCATGTGACGATTCACAATCGCTCCATCTCTCATGCATGCGCCATGACACTGCCTGACTTGCTTGCTTTCATTCAGACAATCCCTGCCCCATCGAAGCATGACCATGCTCTTGTAGAGGTGTTTGGAGAGCTCAAAAGTAGACTTGGATTTTTGATAGAGATAGGTCTTCACTACCTCAGCCTCGATAGAGCTGCTGAGACGTTAAGTGGAGGCGAAGAGCAGAGAGTGCGTCTTGCAAGACAAATTGGAAGCGGCCTCACACAGGTGCTCTATATCTTAGATGAGCCTACAATTGGACTACATCCACTCGATATCGACAAGCTCACGCATGCATTAAAGCGGCTGCAGCAGCTGGGCAACACTCTGCTTATTGTCGAGCATGACCCGCAGCTCATCAATCAGGCAGACTATCTTCTTGAGCTAGGGCCTGGATCTGGGAAAAAAGAGGGCGGCCACCTGCAATTTGCAGGATCACCACAAGAGCTCAAAAAGAAAGGAGGCACAGCGACAGCTCCCTACCTTCTCGAAAAAAAGAGCTTCTTAAAACCTCCAAAAAGGATTACTTGTAAGAAATTTCTTCATATACACAATGCAACGATTCACAACCTAAACAACCTATCTGTTTCTCTTCCACTGAATCGCTTCGTGACAGTAACGGGAGTCTCTGGATCTGGCAAGTCTACTTTAATTTTTGATGTCTTGCTCAAAGAGTTGCTGCCCCTCATCCAGAAAAAAACCAAGACAAGTAGCCTCATCAGTGGACATGAGAAAATCTCAAAGGTGATTGTCGTCGACCAGCAGCCTATTGGACATACCGTGCGCTCCGACGTCGCCACCTATCTTGATGTGCTGACACCACTCCGAGGTGTCTTCGCTCAGATGCCAGAAGCAAGAGCAAAGGGACTTGTAGAAAAGCATTTCAGCTATTTTACCAGAAGCGGCATGTGCCGTAGCTGCCAAGGCTTGGGATATAAAAGAGTCTATCTGCACTTTTTGCCTACCGTCCATGTCCCCTGCACAGAGTGCCACGGCTTTCGTTTGCAGAAAGAAAGCTTATCGGTACGCTTTCAAGAAAAACACATGGGAGAGATTTTAAGCATGTCAGCAAAAGAGCTCCTTCCCCTCTTTCAGTTTCATCCTATCATCTATCGTCAGATGCTCTGCCTTATCGAAGTAGGGCTGGAGTATCTACCTCTCTGCCAGGAGATGCACACACTATCTGCTGGAGAAGCGCAGCGCATGAAGCTTGCCTACGCACTTGCCTCACGTCATCATGCGCATATTCTCTATCTCCTCGATGAGCCCACAACAGGGCTTCATCCGCAAGAAGTAGAAAAAATGATTTCCATCATGAAGCGCCTTGTGCAGGATGGCCATAGCGTGATTGCAATCGAACACAACACATGCATGATCGAAGCCTCTGATTGGATTATCGACATAGGACCAGGAGCCGCCAGTGATGGAGGAAAAATTGTTGCCGAAGGTCCCCCTGAAGTCATCGCAAAACAAAAAAAGTCGATTACAGGACGCTATTTAAAGTTGTAATAGAGCTCGAGAGCGCGATCTGCTCCCTGCATAAGAGGCAACTTCTTCGCCTCTTCCTCGGTTGCCCAGGTATAGGCACAATGTTCTTCGGAAAGAAGTAGATCGGGTATATGAGAGAGTTGAAGACGAAAGAGATGATAGACGTAGTCCATATCAGGCTTACGCATGTAGAGCTCGCCTAATGACTGAACCGCGGCTTGCGATTCGATAGCAATACCTGTTTCTTCAAAGAGCTCTCGCTTGGCTCCATGACTAGGTGCTTCATTTTTTTCTAACTTGCCCGCTGGAACACCCCATAAACCACTTTCTGGCTTATGAGAAGAGAGCTTCATGAGCAAAATTTTGCCGCCATGCTGCACATACACAGCAACGACTTCTACTTTTGGAGCAAAATCTTTTGGCTTATGGGTATGTACAATTGTATTCATGGCAAAGAGTTTAGAGAAAAGTTCACCGAAAAGCAAGGTACTATTTTTGTATAGCAGAACTATACTGGTAAAGATTGACCCCCTAAGCATTGTAGATTCTTCGGAAC
>CAZASK010000022.1:0-24473 GCA_964487845.1 uncultured bacterium | reverse complement strand
TACGAAAAAAAATTACTTACTCCTAGCAAAAAATCACTGGCGGGAATTGCTGAAATACTAAGATCCCGGACAATTATGTTTCCTTGTTAGGGGGTCAATCTTTACCTAAATTGCCCGTTACTATTATATTGTGCGATGTAAATGCATATCTTGAGTTGTAGAGAATCCCTCTTCCATGATACACTCTCTCAGATTATGCATTATTTTTACTGGGTTGCTTTTAGCATTTATTTCACCATCTTGTTTGCAGTTGGCATCAGTGTTCGCAAAAAAAACGCCACCAGCGCGGATATGGTCTTAGGCGGTAGAAAACTCAATTTCTGGGTCACCGCCTTGTCCGCCCAAGCAGGAGATATGAGCAGCTGGCTATTTATGTCGATTCCTATGTCCATCTACGTAGGAGGTATTCCTCAGCTTTGGCTCAGCATTTCCTTAATTCTCGGTATGTTCTGCTGCTGGCATTTTGTCGCTCCACGTTTTAGAGAGCAAACGGAATACCTCAACTGTAATACGATGCCAAGCTATCTTGCAAAGCGATTTGACGACAACAAAGGATCCATTCGAATCATCTCAACCATCGCCTGTGTCTTTTTCCTTACCTACTATGTAGCCGCCGGATTGATTTCAATCGGCCTTCTTCTAGACTCACTCTTTGGACTTAACTATACCATCAGCACTTTTGTAGCTGCTGTTGCGATGGTAGGCTATATCTTTATAGGGGGCTTCGTCAGCGTCGCCTGGGTAGACCTCTTTCAAGCGATATTTTTGCTCCTCACCATTCTTATCGTTCCTGCAGTTGCATATACCCGAATCGATGGCATAAGCGCCATCGCAGCAAAGGCTCAGCAGGCACACATCTCGCTCCAACTGCTCGGTGATACAACCTCTTATAAAGAGATTTTCTATACCCTTTTTGCCTGGGGATTCGGCTACTTTGGAATGCCGCACATCATCACGAAATTTATGGGCATCGACAATGCAAAAAATCTAGTAAAATCAAAATATCTGGGCGTTGCCTGGCAAATATTGGCACTTGCAGCTGCAAGCAGTGTAGGCTTAGTAGCCCTTGCCTATTTTTCTATTGAAGTAGTGAATCCTGAATTAATTTTCATCTCTTTAGTAAAGGATCTTTTTCATCCTTTAGCTGGTGGCTTTGTTTTGTGCGGCCTCCTTGCTGCCACCGTGTCTACGATGGATTCACAGCTCTTAGTAGCTTCGTCAGTAGTCTCTGAAGACATTTTTAAGCAATTTAAGAAAAATTGGACTGAAAAACAGGCCATCATCGCCTTTCGAACAGCAGCGGCAGCCATCGCCTTCTTAGCATTTCTCATCGCCCTTTCAAGAAGCAGCACTATCATGGATACCGTATACTTTGCATGGTCCGGCTTAGGAACCTCTTTTGCTCCTGTTATTTTAGGATCTCTCTACGCTAAAAAACTCACCCACAAAGGTGCTTTTTGGTCTATCTGTACGGGATGCCTGTTTTCTATGACCTGGCCTACTATCAATTCATTTTTATACACACACCACATTCTTGAGCCGATTCCATCGATGATTATAGGATTCCCACTTGCCCTATTCGTGCTCTTTTTCATTTCCGCATTCGAGCAAAGAAAAGCTAAGTAAAATAGTGATCGTAAGTAACTGATTTTCAATGCAGTACACATATATTTTTCTCATTTAGCAAAAAATGAAATCGATATGCTAAGATCTGCAACAATCACATAAAGTAAAGGTGTTCTATGAATGAAATGTTTGAATATGAAGTTGGTGGTAGAAAGTTCCTTCTTGACGCCACAAAAGCAAAAGAAGCCTTCGAGGCCAAACGTGTCATCAATGGACGCAACAGCCCAGAATTTAACGTAATGCCGCTCAAATACAAGTGGGCGTACGATCTCTACAGAGATATGGAAGCCAACCACTGGCTACCGCAAGAAGTGCCCATGTATGATGACATTCAGCAGTGGAACAGCGAAGGACTTTTGAATGACCGCGAAAAAAATATCATCCGCATCGGCATCGGCTATTTTTGCTCCGCAGAAGGTATCGTGGGCGACTGTCAACAAACGATCATACGTGAAAACCTGACAGCTCCTGAGTTGAAGATGGCCGTTGGCCGCCATGTACAAGAAGAAAATATCCACACAGAGTCTCTTCTCTACATGATTTCATCACTTCGCATTAACCCACATGAAATGTCAGCGCTATTTCTTTCACTGCCTTCTGTCATCAAGAAAAATGACACGATCGTTCGAGAGCTGCCTCACCTCAGACGTGAAGTCGATCTAACTATCACCGAAAACAAGAGACTGTTTGCCAAAACTATCTTCGGCATTACTCAAATTATGGAAGGAACGCAGTTTTTTGGCTTGTTCTTGCCGATTCTCCACCTTCAAAGAAATGGTAAGATGCCTGGTATAGGACAGATGTTCCGATATACACTACGCGATGAGTCCAACCATATTGAGCTCGGCCGTCGCCTCTTTTTAGCGCTCTTAGAAGAAAATCCAGATATCCTCAATGACGCTTTCCGAAAAGAGCTTTCTGACTTTATGAAGCTCGGGATTGAATCAGAAATTGCATTTGTAGACGATCTCCTTCCACAGCCTATTGCTGGATTGTCTCCAGAAGAAATCAAGCGATTTGTGCGCTATAATGCAAACAGACGAATGATCGCACTTGGCTTCGACCCTCTCCCAGATGAGCATGGTAAAATTATCATGGATAATCCATTCCCATGGTCAGCAGAGATTATTTATTTGAAGAAAAATGAAAACTTCTTTGAAACCACAGTTACTGAATATGGTAAATTGTCAAACCTTCAGGAGGCGCGTACTGAAGAAGAACTATTTGAAGGAATTGAGGTCTAATTAAAAACTTACCAATAGACAAGTTAACCAGAAAGGCAAAAGAGATGGCTCCAACAGTACAAGATATACGTGTTTTCGTTGAAACTCCAAAATCCTTAAAGCCGCAGCTTCCGTGGGGAGAGCTCAAGAGCAATTTGATCATCCCAAAGGAGTTGCCGAATATTCAGAGTACAAAAGGTATTTTAGAGTGCTTTCCAGATAAGTTGTTGAATGCTGTTGGAGCTGCCCTCACCGATGATCGCCTCGCCAGAGGACAAAAAAGAAGCGATGAAATTTTCTCTGCAGAAAATAAGTTTCGTGTCGTAAGCACAGTGAATCGAGTCCTCATCAAGCTGCAATCTTTAGAAAGAGAGATTATTAGCAGTGAAGAAGTGCATGAAATCGTTGAAAACTGTCTTCTCGAAGAGGGCGAAACTCTTGCAGCAAAAGGGTATCTTCTCTTCCGCACACAAAAGCAACGACGCAGTGCTACCTCAAAGAAGTTAGAGGTAATACGACGTAGCGGCAAACGAGTGCCATGGAATCCAGATAAAATTTTCCACGCCATCTGCAAAGCATTTTTATCTGAGTATATTGAAAGCGAGCAAGATGAAGCCACAGAGGCTGAGCAAAAAATTGCTTTCGATAGAGCCCATCTTGTAACGCAAAAAGTAATACATGACATCGTCGACTCAGGACGTGAGGTTGTGTTAATCGAAGAAATTCAAGATCTCATTGAAGAGTCATTGAATGACATGGGCTATCGAGAGACAGCGCGTCGCTATATGGTATACAGACAAGAGCGAGCCCTACTTCGTCAACGAAAGGCCGAAGAAGAGCAGATCACGGTCATTTTACCAGAGCTTGTCACCGCGAACTTACTGGCGCGCATTGACTTTGCAATGATCGATCTCGATCTAGGCATGACACGAGAAGAAATTGCGAAAAAACTCATTATCTCAATGAGTGTAGGACTTACTGAAAAAGAGAAAATGACTACTATTCTCATGAACGCCAGGTCACTCATTGAACTCGATCCTGGTTTTCGCTTTTTTGCAGCTCGCATTCTCCTCACATATATTTACGAAGAGGTATTGAACTGGAAAATCGAAGATGGCATTGCAAAGCTGAAGAAAGCTCATCAAGAGGGTTTTATACGCTATATTGACCGTGGTATTGAAATCGGATTATTGAGCACGGAACTCAAAAAATTTGATCTCAAGTCTATTTCTCAAAAAATAAACCCAATGGCCGACTTAAAGTTCGACTTTTTAGGAATCATGACTCTCTACGATCGATACCTACTCCATGAGCGTGAAGAGACACATGACTCACATACCCTCATTGTAGATAAGCGAGGGAAAAAACGTATTGAAGTACCTCAATATATGTGGATGCGCGTTGCTTTAGGCTTAAGCTATCTCGAAAAGGAAAAGGAAGAAGCTGCTATTACATTCTACAATTTGTATACGAGCAAGAAATTTTGTTCGTCGACACCTACTTTATTTAACTCAGGGACAAAGCGCCCCCAGCTTTCTTCATGCTATGGCTTGACAACGGGCGATGAAATTAGCGCAATTAAAGCAGATGAACAAGGAAGAACCTATCCTGTCGGCATATTTGGCACCTATATGAACTGTGCACAGCTATCGAAATATGCAGGAGGGCTTGGAGTTGACTTTACCGCTGTACGAGGGATGGGCTCTCATATCAAAGGAACCAATGGAGAAAGCCTGGGTATCGTCCCCTTCCTCAAAATCATGAACGACACAGCTGTCGCTGTAAACCAAGGCGGAAAACGTCGTGGTGTTGTCTGCTGTTATCTTGAAACATGGCACAATGACATCGAAGAGTTTTTAGAGCTTCGTAAAAATACAGGTGATGATCGAAGACGCACGCATGACATGCACACCGCAAACTGGATTCCTGATCTCTTCCTCATACGTGCCATACGTGGTCAGGAGTGGACGCTCTTTCGATCGAACGATGTCCCAGAACTCCATGAAACATATGGAGCTGCGTTTAAAGATGTCTACGAGCGCTATGAAAAACTCGCCGAAGAAGGAAAGATCTGGGGCAAGAAAGTACGTGCCGCTGTGTTATGGAAAAAGATGCTCAGTGCTCTGTATGAAACAGGTCATCCATGGATTACCTTCAAAGATCCATCAAACATCCGATCTCCACAAGATCATGTAGGCGTGGTTCATAATTCAAATCTTTGCACGGAGATCATTTTAAATGACTCTGATGATGAACATTTTGTCTGTAACTTAGGTTCTATCAATTTAAGCAGCTTTATCTTGCCAGACGGGACAGTCAATCGAGATGACCTTGCGAAGACGATTCAGATCGCAGTCCGCATGCTCGACAACGTAATTGATATTAACTTCTACCCTACCATCCCTGCAGAAAATTCAAACCTGCGTCATCGTCCTATTGGCCTTGGTCTGATGGGATGGCAAGATGCGCTGCATCTTTCTTCCATTCCGTTTGACTCAGAACAGATGGTGGAATTTGCTGATGAAATCATGGAATTTATCGCCTATCATGCCTATACAGCTTCGACTCTGCTTGCCAAAGAAAAGGGCAGCTATTCTACATTCAAAGGATCAAAGTGGGATCGTGGATTGATGCCGCTTGACACTTTGGAATTGCTCGAACAAGAACGAGGCGTTCCTGTAGATGTGGCAAAAGGCAGCAAGATGCCATGGGATGAGCTACGTAAAAAAATTCAAAAGCACGGAATGAGAAATTCTAATGTGCTTGCAATTGCACCTACGGCGACGATCTCAAATATCTTTGGATGTTCTGCTTGTATTGAACCAGACTATAGACATATCTACAGCAAGTCGAATTTATCTGGTGAATTTATAAGCATCACTCCCCTACTGGTAGAGGCCCTCAAGAAAGAAAAACTGTGGAATAAAGAGATTTTAGAAGATCTCAAATACAATAAAGGTGAAATCGATAATATGGAGCAAATTCCAGCCCATATTCAGCGACAATTTAAAACTGCTTTTAAGGTAGATCCGATTTTGATGATCAAGGCAACCGCACGCAGACAAAAGTGGATTGATCAGGCGCAGTCATGTAATCTATTCCTAGACAAGGCTGATGAGAAAATGATGTCGAAGATTTATCTGCAGGCATGGAAGATGGGGCTCAAAACCACCTACTATCTCAAGAATAAATCGGTTACTGATATCGAAGATGCATCTTTGGATATCAAGCGAAAAACACAAGAACTACAAGATGTCACGCTCAAACAAGCTCCAAAAGCTTGCTCACTGCTTGACCCTACGTGCGAGTCTTGTCAGTAGCTGTAAATATGGATTGTATACGTGGCACCTCAGCAGTGGGGTGCTCGTCTTGTTTGTGTAGGATATGATGTTCGCTATTCGTTTCTCTTTCAAGAAACGACTGAATAGCCTCATGGAAAAGCGCATCGTTGAAGATATCAGACACATCGCGTGATGTTGCCTTCTTTTTCTTTTTCTGCTTTTTGCCATTATTACGCTGCTTTCCAGACTGATCCTGTGGCTGCCTGCCTTGAATCCAATCAACGGCTGCTATTTTCGAATTACGCAATTTAAAAGCTCGTGCAATATGAGGTGCTATAGCATGTGAAAAATTGGGCCTTGACTGAAGCATAGCGCTAATTGTAGACGCGAACAAAAAGCCCACTGGAAGCCTTATAAATTGAGAAGGCCGCGCATCGTGACGTGGAAGCACATGAACCACCCTTCCTTCAGGAAGCCTGATTTGCCCATAACTTGAACTCACCGCCTGACCCGAGGGAGATGCTCCTTGTATCACAATGCTTTGCGATATCTGCTTGTCTTGAAAATTGACAGCTGTCTCTGCTCCCACGTAGGACATGCACCCTCTATCTTTAAATAATATTAATAAATATTTTATAAAAAAATTGTTTTAAATGCAAGGAGGTATGAAGATATTCTTCTACCACCTCTTTCCATCCTAAGAAGTGGCAGAAAGCAAACATACTAATAAAGATCAGAAATTTGGTTCTCAGCATCCCATCCAGACTCTATACTTCCTAGACGACATACACCGTAGTTCTGTCCCGTATATAAGTTATATGTCTTCCAACCTACTCCAACTTCTCCCGCATCATTGATCGTAAGAGATAGCTCTTGATCAACAAGCTCATAGCCACTTGACAGCATTTGCGGCGTAGACCATGTAGAGCTATCATGTGCTTTTGTAGATCCCACTACTGCTGTTATTCCCCATAGAGGGTCGATGACTAACCACGCTATTAGACAGTCTCCTCGCTTATTCATCTCAATAAATGGATAGTACGAATATACGTTCGGAGTAGAAATGGTAGTTGGAGCTGACCAATCTCCATTGAGTGGTTTTGTCGATACTTGAATGAATCGAGTGTATACATCTTCAGTATCCCATATCGCAATTTGATTTCCATTCGCATCAATTCTTACCTGCGGCCATTGTATATCAGCATAGATACAGCTTAAGCTGACTATAGAAAAACACACGACCGCCATCACACATTTACTGAGACAATTTTTCATCATAGAAAACATATTTTGCTCCTCATTTAACTCCGAATTTCTGTAATTACACAACCTTCACATAACAGTGTGCAATCTGCCAGGCGATTCTCAACTCTTGTGTGGTAAATGTACACAACTATTTTCTGAAAATGGAAGAGCCAATACGAAGGAGCGTTGCATCTTCTTGTATCGCTAATAGATAATCTTGTGACATGCCCATGGAAAGCTCTGGGAGCGTAATAGAAAAATATGTCTCCAGCTTTTTTCGTAGAAGGGCTAGCTTTTGAAACGATAATCGAACTGCATCATCTCCAACCACCTTGCGTTCTGCTGCCATCGTCATCAACCCAATTATTTTGATATGGCTTTTCCTGAAAAGAGTGGGAAAGAGCTCCATTAATTCATCTTCAAAAAAACCATGCTTGGATTGTTCATGTGAAGTATTGACTTGTAGCAGCACTGAAGTGACAACATCCATTTCGCAGCTGACAGCAGCAATTTTTTCTAAAAGCGCCTGAGAATCTACAGAATGAATCAGATGGACATGGCCAATAATTTTTCTCACTTTATTGGTTTGAAGCGATCCTATAAAATGCCAGCGAATATCCCCAGGAAGCTGCGTTTGTTTTTCCACAAGTTCTTGCACACGACTTTCTCCGAAATCCCGAACTCCTGCAGCATACACCTCCATGATATCTTGAACGGACTGTTTTTTAGATACGCATACAAGACGCGCTGTATGATCTACACTGTGCTCTTCGATACTCTTTTGTATCTCTTTTAAAGCATTAGCGATAGTTCCCATATCCCTCTCGCAAACTCAAAGGAGGATCAATAATTTCTTTTGCGATAATCAATGACCGCTTCGATCTATATTGACCTATTAGTGGATGCATCGCTCTTTTCTTCTTATGTGAAAAAAAATGCTCATCAGGCGCAGTGAGATGAATATCTAGGCTACGATCTTCAATAGCTGTTTTCTGTGCAAAAGTATCAAGAGTTGCCTGAAATACAAATTTTTCATCCGGATGAGTAGAAATTCTATCGTTTGATAATTCATCAAGAGAAGAAGGAGCAGATGTTTCATAATCTTCCTCCTCTTCATATCTACGCACGGTGCGCTTCGATAGATCTGATTCATGCTGAGGAAAGTTCATTTTCTTAAAGAAAATATCGTACACGACAGTCCACACAACATATCCGACGACCGCTATCGCTATAAACATGCTCATCATTAGCTTCTCCTATTATGGAGTAGATTGTTCATTTGCAAATGATTTGCGCATTTTTGTATCTGACTGGATATTTTCCATACGAAAATAATCCATGACTCCTAACTTTCCTGAGCGAAATGCTTCAGCCATTGCCATGGGCACAGTAGCCTGTGCTTCGATATATTTCGCTTCCATCTTCTTTACTTCAGCGCTATTTTCCTGCTCCATCGCAACTGCCATTGTTCTTCTTTCCTCAGCTTTTGCCTGCGCAATCCGCTTATCTGATTCAGCTTTGTCAGCACGCAACTTGGCACCAATGTTTTCTCCAATCACAATATCAGCAATATCGATTGATAAGATTTCAAATGCAGTTTGTGCATCCAATCCCTTTTCAAGCACACGCTTTGAAATTAGCTGTGGATTTTCCAGCACAATAAGATGCGTTTCGGCAGCGCCGATGGCGCCAATAATTCCCTCCCCGACTCGTGCAATGATTGTCTCTTCCGTCGCTCCACCTACGAGCTGAGCAATATTTGTACGTACAGTCACACGAGCACGACAGCGCAGTTGCACCCCATCTTTTGCAACGCCAGTAATATAATCACCTCGTGCGTGATCTGGACAGTCAATTACCTTTGGATTTACGGATGTTTTTACAGCATCGAGTATTTCTCTTCCTGCAAGATCGATCGCAGTAGCCCTTTTCCAATCGAGAGAAATATTTGCTTTTTCCGCTGCTATCAAAGCGGCGACCACATCAAGCACACGTCCGCCAGCTAGATAATGTGTTTCTAAGTCTGCTACTGTGATAAGCTTGAGTCCTGCTTTATATGAGTTAATTCTTGCGTTGACAATGATGCGCGGTGGAATTTTTCTCAGACTCATTCCTATAATATTGAATAATGAAATGGGAGTGCCTGATACAAAGGCCTGAAACCATAGGCTGATAAATTTCCCCATGATTGCCAACATAATCAGCGCGCATATTGCGAGCAACACAAGCAAAAGTGAAAATTCTCCAGAGACCTCTGCTATAAGAGCATAATTCGTCATACACCTACCTCAACTTAATAGTTCGAACAATGATGTGAGCGCCGTCGCCACCGATGATTTCCACCCTCTGTCCACGATCGACATAGCCACCTCGTGATCTGGCTTGATATCGCACGCCATCTACGAGAATGAACCCTGAAGGGCCAAGGTCAGTCAGCGCTTCTGCTGTCTTCCCAACAAGTGCTTGATTAAAAGAGGCGGCACAATACCCCTCCTGATCAGCCGCTAAGTAAAACGTGTTATCTTTTGCAGATCGCTTAATTCTATAAAGAGCAAACCAGATAGAAGCGCCTACAAGAGATGCCGCAAATAGAATAAAAAGGATGATATGCACAAGTGAATCACTCGTTGTCACAAATGTTACAACAGAAAGAACAACAGAGACTACTCCAGCTGTGGCAAGAAGCCCTCCTGGAGTATAAAACTCTAAAAAGAGCAAAACCACACCAACTAATAAAAAAATAAACGGTATCATACACTTTCTTCTACTACAATTTTTGCACCTTCAATTCTAACAATGCGAACAGCCTTACCACTTTCTATAAAACTACCAGAGCTCATGGCATCATACATACACGAGTCAATGACAATAGTGCCTGCTGGGCGCAGAGTGGCAAGTACAATAGCAGCTGCTCCTATTTTTGGCATCTTCTCCGGTTGATTACCCTGTACGCGTGGTGTATCCTCAAGAATGAATCGCTTAAACAAGTGAAACTGCGGCATCATATACCGACTCAAGAGCGCGATGATCACGCAAGCAAGAAGAAGTGAGGCCGACAGCCAACCTAATCGCGTAAGCACATATTCACCAGCCGCATTGAGTGATGCTCCATCAAATTGAACCGCACCCACCCCTGGAAGCATCATTCCCATCAAACCGACTATCAAAAATAGAGCTCCTAGCACTCCTAATAAACCTAAAGTAGGAAAAAAGAAGACTTCAAGAGCTATTAAGATCATGCCAAACAATAATAACAATGGTTCTAGCCAATGTATGGCTTCCATGGCAAAGCTAGACAAGAGAATGAGAAATAGACTTGTAACTGCCACAACACCAGCAACGCCAAAACCACCACTACTTATCTCTACATAAAAACCGACCAGCATCGCTAAAAAAAGAATCGATGATACTGCAGGTGTTGCCAGATATGCAAAAAAATGGGTTTGCCAATTCATCTGATATGTTTCTATAACACATCCAACAAGAGCATTCAGTGGTTCTATTTGCGCAAGTGCTGTTTTGTCTAAAGGATATTGCCCTGATTGCTCTTCTGTATCAGAAAGCATTTGGTGAGGTATTGGCTGAAGCATCTTATCAGCCACTCCAAGCTGGATCATTTGCTCTGCCGTGAGTGTCAGCAGCTTTCCTTTTGTAGAAATAATCTCATCTGGCGAATGTCCTTGCCGTATAATTTCATCTTCTGAGTGCAATTTGAGAATCGAGCCATGCCTTCTTACTAAAATGACATCTTTATCTACCATGGCTTCTGCGATATCTGGATTTCTTCCAAAATAGGCTGCGCGATTTGCAAAATCAGTACGGAGTGCTGAATTCACCTTTTCCGATGCTGCCTCCATTGCTCCGTCTGCTGGATTCACCTGCACTGGCTCTGCAGCACCCATGCTCGCATCTTTTGCGATCACGATAAATCTACACGAATAGGCAAGCATAGCACCGGCAGATATCGCCCAATTATTAATATAGGCAATCACAGGACATTCATACTGTGTGTCCATTTCTTTGAGCGCATCTGAGATACGTTGTGCTGCAAACACCTCTCCACCTGGAGTATTCAGCTCGAGAACGATACATACAGGCTTGGTTTTTTTGTAATGATTCAAGGCCGCATTCACGTAGAGCCACGTAGCTTGACTAATGCCATTTTGCCTATCATCGATCAAGAGCCTGCCTACATGATTATTGTCGCTTTGTTGCAACATCTTTTGCAATCGGGACTCAAAAGAAGAATCCAATACAGAGCTACTCGCCTTAAGGAGAGCTGTTATATTCAAGAAAAAAATGAATAGTAGTACGAGCTTTGTTTTCATTAACTGTGACTATACCGATATCTGTAAAATATGAAAAGGGCCTAGTAATTCGAATAAAAAAACTACTAAACAAAGACTATTAACAATGACATTAATGAGACAAATGTGATAGAATCGTTATAAAAATAACTAAAAATAAAATTATGAATTCAATACCAAGACCTGATTTTTTTGAGAACACGCCGTTATTCGACCGATCTCAGTCGCTCATTATGAAAGCACCGCAAAGCGCTCCACAAGAAATACAGCGAACTAAGAGCAATATTGCTGCAGAAGTGACGACTCCAATATCAGCAAAAAAAACAGCAAAAAACAAGGTAGAAACTCCATCACCTGTTAAAATTGGCGAAAAGGATACACCAACAGATATCGGCGCAAAAGCTTATATGCGTCTTCACGAATATATAACAACACCGCCTGATAAGTCGACCACTCTACTGCAATCATTCGAAAAACATGAGCGGGCAAAAAAGCTAAAAAAGCTCAGAAAAAGTGTAAACAAGCAAAGTGAAACAGATCCTCTACTCTCTCAGCTGCAAGAAAACAATCAATCCAATGTTTATAACATACAAGCAGATGATCATACGTATATTGGTAAAGACGGCAAACTAGGAGCTGAATGCAACGCCTACGCAGGAAAATACAGAAGAAAAGAAAAAACGCCTTTAAATCAGAAGCTAGAAATTGCTTTTGCTGAAAATAAACCCGTCAAATACGGCTTTATTTACCTCGGTGTTCCAAAAAAATTATTAGCAAAGGTGGAAAAGTTTACCATTGCACTAAAAAAGTACAAGCTTGCCAAACAAAATAAACTGCACCGGCTTTTGAATAGAAGAGCTGGGGGTGGCGGTGGAGCAGAAAAAAAACCATTCTCTGAGCAAGATTATTATACTATTTTAGAAATAACACAAAAGGCATACGAGAATTTAAAAAATAATACGCATGACGCGCATATGAATAAAAAGCCGATCCGCTTTTTTGTCAATCATAGGGGTGAAGTAAAGCCTGATTATTCCAACCATCCAAGAAGCCCAAATACTAAGAATGTAATTTACGATTATTACGACACGAAAACAAAAAAACACTATATTGGGAAAACGATTACTGCGCTAAAACAGCGTGTATCATCTGAAATGACATTCGTTAATAACCCCAATAACCCCATTTACAAAAACAAAATTGCACCATGGCAAAAAGCGATCAAAGCGCGCCCACAAGATTTTGAACTGCGTATCCTTGGAACATTAGCTCCTGAACAAGGTCACCTTGCGGAAGAACTTGAACACAGCAACATCCTCATATTTAACTCACATAATAATGGTTATAATGGTAATTCAAGTAGTGCTCACTTCTCTAAAAAGAACATAAAAAAAATCGAAAAAGCACATCCGCACTTGAAAGAGACAGTCCAAAAAATACGACAGCTCTATAAAGCCATAATAAAGCACCATAAAAACAAATGATACAGTCAAACACAAGTGATCTAAAAAGTGAGTTTCGTTCATTTGTAGAAAAAACATTTGATTCATCAAAGAAAACAGCGCGATCATTTTTCCTTGCCGATGTTACAAATACAGACAAGAAAATATCTGCCACCTTACAATCGACTCTTCAAAATACATCTGGCTCCATTCTCGTTCATTGCAAACAGAAAAAGAAGAAAATACGCGTAAAAATCAACTCTTCCTTGAAGATCGGCAAGAAAAAAATTTCGCTTGGTAAAAAAAGCAGAAAAGCTCTGGAAGTATATTTCACCACCATCGCGGAAGAAAGAAACAAGAAAAAAAAGAAAACGGATTCAAAGAAAACAGATTCTAAACCTAGTCAAGTGAATGGTTTCGGCATCGAAAATGGCGGGAATTCTTGCTACCTCAACGCTTCACTCCAAGCGATACGCTTAGCCGGCTATTGCGGCCTTCAGAACGCGCAGCACACGGATTATGTAACCACCCATTTTTTGAAAAACCCCTCAAGAGATAGTAAACAGCCTATCCGCGATGCATACATATATTTAGTAGCAACTGGTCACAGCAAGGACAGTGCATTAGAATTCATTTTGGAAAATAGCTCTCCAAACCTCCTCAAAACCCATCTCAATGAAGTGTGCTCTGTAGCCGAAAACAATGTACATATCGAAGGCTATACTCCTGTAATACAAGAAGATATTAAACGCATACAGCTCTTCCTTCAAAAGAAAAATAAAGCAAAAATCGCTCTTGAAAAAACCTTAAAAATTTTAGAAAAAAAGACTGTCAAGAAAAAAACCATCAACAAACTGCGCAACCTCTGTATAGAATGCGGCATGGAAGCTCAAGAAAGATCAGCTGCTGATGCCAACAACGCCTGCTTAAAAATTCTAGAAATCCTCTCTATCAAACCCACATATATACACCGACAAGATGAACTCGCAACGAATGGATATCTAGTAGAAAACACTCCTATCATTTCTATTCCGTGCAGAGGCACTATCCAGCAAACCATGCAAGATAGATATGCAATAGAAAATGTCCCTCCTCAAATATTGCCCGTTATGCTTAAACGATTTTCTTACAATGTAGAAAACCACAAAAGCCTTAAAATCTCTGATGAAATTCCAATCATTGATCAACTCCAGATGCGCGTAGGCAATCTTGCATCAAATACATTTGCTCAATATGAGTTGGCTTCAGTAATTGTGCATCAAGGAGAAACACCAGATTCTGGCCACTATTACACCTACGCAAGAAATGACAAAGGACACTACATACAATATAATGATTCTGCAGTGCATCCTACTCCAAATGCAGCTGAAGACATAGTAAAAAATGGTTATATATTTTTTTATCGTCTAAAATCAAAATAGCTGTACAATCAATGTCATGATCTATCTAACAGTGCTTTTTACTTTTTTCGTTTCCTCATGTGCGACTTCAAGTATACTTTTTTCGCAGAACAAACCAGCTCCGATCACAACAATCCCAGAAAAACCACTCCAAGATTTATCGCTTTGCGTGACAATCCCAGAGGCATCATGGGAACACTGGACCACAAAAAACCATGAAGACTCATATGATCATCTGCAGCGCATTCTCCATATATGGAAAAAAAGCGACTTTGCAGAGCAGTATGCAGTATATGGAACACTAAATTCACACCCCTTTGCATGGGAGATTATACCTTATCAAACATGCCAAACTCCTATCGGTCGCCTGATCCAACTCATACAAGTTCTGCAGAGAATGGCATTTGGAGGTATTTCAACACCTTCAGAAAATTATAAAATCTACTTTAATAAACATAAAACATTATTTGAAAAGCTTCCTGAATATACCCCACAGCTCTCTTCTTGTGAAAAAGGCGATGATCCATTTTGCAAAAAAGAAACCCTAGAAAAGCAGTGGGTGCTCACTGGGAAAAAGGTGAACGCGCTCATTAATTACGCTCCTATAGGATTTGGAGATGGGGAAAAACTCCATTTTCTTATCGTTCCAAAAGAACATCGACCAACGTTTGGTGAAGTAACAAAAGAAGAATATTGTGAGTCTATGTCACTCGCACAGAAACTTATCACTCACTTTTTACAAGCAAGAACAAATATCAAACACGTGTATATGATACACAAGTCAGGATATGATGCTGCACAAACAGTTCCACACTGGCACTTGCACGTTCTATTTTCGCAAGAAAATACAGAAACATTTTTCGAAAAGTGTAGCTTCATGAAGAGCTTTCTTTGGCGTAGCTCCCCCATGAGCAATCGAGAAATAGAAAGAAGCGTTACACAATTCAGAAAGGAGCTTCTCTCAGAAAATCAATCACCGCAGAGCTAGCTTGCTCAAGATGTTCATCTGTGTGCGCCGCGGTAATAAACCACGCCTCACCTTGTGCTGGAGGAATGAAAAATCCTCTTTTGAGCATGTGTGTAAAAAAGGCTGTGTAGCGATCTGTATCACAGCGCCTGAAGTCATCAAACGAATCCACATGCTTTTGTCCAAAGAAGAGTGTAAACATCGAATCCTGTCTTTGAAGACATGCTTGGCAACTATTCATCTGAAGATAGCGAGTTATTGGATCTGTTAGCTTCCTTGTTTTACGCTCTAACCTTTCATAAAAGCCCTCTTTTTGCAGCTCTTTAAGAGTGGCAATTCCAGCTTGTACTGAAATGGGATTGCCAGAATGAGTACCTGCGTGATACACCGATCCAAGAGGCGCTAGGCAACTCATATATTCTCTTTTTCCAGCAACAGCCGCTAAAGGAAATCCCCCTCCTACTACCTTGCCTAATGTCGTCAAATCTGCGGAGATACCATAGAGCGCCTGACAGGAAAAGCGAGCTACGCGAAACCCTGTAATAACCTCATCAAAAATCAAAAGAGCACCGCAGTCATTTGTTTTTTTTCGTAACAGTTCTAAAAAAGCCTTTTCTGGGAGGACAACACCCATATTTCCAGCAATGGGTTCAACGATAATACACGCAATATCACTGCGCCTTGTGAATAATTCATTCACCGAGTCGCAATCATTAAAAGGAAGAACACTCGCTTCATCTTGGCAAGTAAGAAGATCTGAGTGGCCATGATAATTGCCTTGAAAGCGAACAATGATACGCTTTTTGGTAATAGCCCTTGCCATTCGTACTGCTGTCATCGTTGCCTCAGTACCAGACGCACAGAAGCGGACAAGCTCGCAACTGGGAATGCACGTAGAAATAAGCTTGGCTAATTCAGCTTCGTATAGTGTCGCACATCCATAAGAAGAGCCACGCATCAGCTGCTCGCGAACTGCCTGAACTACAGGCTCTGCTGCATGGCCCAAGATGAGCGATCCGCATGCTGACCAGAAATCAACGAACTCTCTTCCATGTATATCAACAAGGATGTCCTCATAGGCCCTCTGTATCACAACGGGTCTTGGCGCCACTGCACGCATAGCTCGAATAGGAGATGACACCCCTCCAGGCATCACACACTCTATATCCTGATAAAGAGTACTCTCGGAGAGATCTGTTTTCATAGAATTCCCTAATTTCTTATAGTTTATAGCAATGAAGCATATGAAAACTCTTATTTTTATCCTTTCTCTTTTTGCGATCCAGCTTGCAGCCTCCCTATCTGCACTCGACTACACCGTCCAATTTAAAGGAACACAAGATAGGCAACTGCTCAAAACCATGGGGCGCATTTCAAAAACAGCGGATCGTTCTCAAAAATCTGTCCCTGGATATTCGGTCTTAAAAAGGCAAGCAGAAGATGACATCACAAGACTGCGACAAGCTGCTCATTTTCATGGATATTTCTCTGCTAGCATCAGCTATACCATTACAGCCGCAGAACCACCATGCCTGATCTTCCATATAGAAACGGGTCCTCTGTACTCTTTATCTACATTTACAGCGCTCACAGCGAATCCCAATGATGCTGATCTTATCACTCCATATATCAAACCATTCACTCCAGACGCAGTGGCTAGCACAAAAAACATGTTCGCCCACGAAAAAGCGTTGCTCAAAGCACTTAAAAACAACGGGTATCAAAAAGCATCTATTATTCACCGCATCACCCATGCCGATATCGAACATCACACTATTCACTACTCGGTTACCGTCGATCCTGGCGTCAAATTTTATTTTCAAGAACCTGTTATTCAATGTACAGGTTCTATTAAAAATGAACGAATATTCAAATGTGTGACATGGAGACCTGGAGAGGTCTATAGTTATAATGCAATCAAAACAACCAAACTCGCTCTTGAAAACTGTCACCTCTTTTCATTTGTTTCTATCCAAGAGCAAGAAACAGCGCCTAACGAAATCACCCCCATCATCATACTTGAAGAAGCACCTCATCACACAGTTGGAGCAGGCCTCAGCTACACAAGCGTGAAGGGACCTGGTATTGCTATCGACTGGGAAGATAGAAACCTAAGGCAACTCGGAGAAAAGCTCTCTCTCAGAGCCGATCTATGGAAGCGCTTCCAAACCATCTCTGCCACACTGCAACAGCAAGATCTTTTTCGTCCTGGTGAAACACTCAACTGGATCACAGAATATAACCGACAAGAGCTGACTGCATTTTCCAGCAAAAACATAAGTATTGGGGTAAGCTACGACACCACACTCAATGACTACACAGATATGTACTATGGAGCAAGACTAGAAAACCTTCACACCACACAACATAAGGAAAACGAACGTTATTATATCACAAAGCTGCCTCTTGGGTATAAATACAACTCTACTAACACCATTTCAGATCCAACTAGTGGAAGCTCCTTACACATAAAGCTCACTCCCGCATATCAATTTCGAAATAAAGATTTTTGTTACATCACTCACACCACAACATTTTCGACTTTTTACTCGCCATATTCCGAGCGCATAACCCTCGCTATTAAAGCTGTATTTGGTAATATCATAGGTGCTGGAAGAAATACTATTCCTCTTCCTGATCGTTTCTTTAGTGGATCAGAAAATATGCTACGAGGGTATAAGTACCAAACAGTATCCCCTCTCAATAAAAAGCGCGAACCTATCGGAGGCCGCTCTTTGCTGGTGGGCTCTTGTGAAACGCGAATACGATTTTCGGAAACAATGGGGGGAGTTGTATTCTTCGATATTGGGAATGTATATAAACAAAACATGCCCGACAGACATGCAAAACAACTTCGCTCATTAGGAGTAGGGGGGCGCTATACAACACCTATAGGTCCACTTCGACTCGATATCGCATTTCCTCTAGACAGAAGAAAAAAACTAGACTCAAGATTTCAGTTTTACTTTAGCATAGGACATGCATTTTGATGAAAAAACCCATCTTCATCCTGCTCACACTATTTATTTTGACCTCTTTAGCTACGCAGCTGTCTTGTATTCAAAAACCATTATGTCGATATATCGAACGTGTTCTTCAAGAAAAAACGGGTGAAAAAATAGAGATAGACACCCTATCCGCTATTTTCCCTATTTGTCTCTGGGCAACAAATATTTCGACACAAAATACACATATATCTTCTCTTTTTATCATACCTTCACTTCCTGATCTTATATTTGGACGCCTTGGTGCTCACTATGTCTCAGTCGATACTGTAGACATCACTGCAGCCTCTGGTCTCAATACAGATCAGATCAACTCTGCGCTTGTTTCAAAGCTTCCGCCAATCTCGGTCAATCTCTATTCAGTAAAATGTGCAAAAATGACCGTCACCGGGAAACCTAGCATTTCCATACACACTTCCCTCTTCTGGAATCCAACAACAAAAATTTTCGCATCAAAAGGCAATATTTCATCTACAGATGGAGAAGACAATATCATTACAAGCTCTTTTGACATACATACATCTCCTAAAGAATTTATAGGAAAATTCAGCGTTGAGCTGCTTGATCTACTACCAGCTACAAGACTCAAAAAAGCACACAGCACCTTCACCTTTACTTCACAACACCCCTTACTCTTAGAGCCCATTTGGGGAAGCTCTCACATGGAGTCTCAGGGGGATATTGCAACGGGTAGCTATGAAGTGACAACCTTATATGAAAATGAAACTACTCTGAAAGACACAAGCACCACATTACAAGCCAAAGGCACATATGCGATCCATTCATTGCAGACAATAACTATTGTAAATTCTAAGCTCGCCTACAGTCAGCCTGAACGAATCACCCTCCCCTACAAGCCGCATGCAGAAATTTCTCCATCATATATCAAGCGCACTGTTGCGCACGATATGACAGGAGTCATTACAGCAACTCTTTCCTACCTCGATCATGCTATTCGTGTGGAAGCAACCTCTGACCGAATTGTCATAGATAAATTTGTATGCAGCACATTCAATACTGTCTTTACTACCAAACATGCAGAGCCAGGATTTTCTGGATCTCTTCAAGGCTCTTGTTTTTTAGATCGGGTTATCGATATTGCTAACGAAGAAGAAAGCAGTTTTCTCAAGTATGACCCTTTGCCAATTTCATTTGCTACTTCGTGGAAATATGAAGGAAAATCGGCCCACTGCAGCGCTTTTGAACTCGATGCTCTAGCTATAAAAGCTGGAGAGTCTGATATACATGGATCTCTTCAATTCTTCTTTCACCCCTTTCTTGTTAAAGGGAACATAGAGGGGAAAATCGACAATGCAATGTTATTTTCTAAAATTTTGCAGCAACAACTTTCAGGAAATGGGCGTTTTTCACTTGCGTTCGATCCGATGATCAAAAATAAAGATGAATACCTTATCGAGCAAAATTGCCTCTACACATCTTCATGGTCTGAGCTTTCTTTGTCAAAATTGCCACACTATTCTTCAACTTCTCATCATTCTACTACTCCAATGATGCGCTGCGGCAAAGCTCATCTTGCAGCACGAGCTTCTGGACTTTTCCCTACACCAAAAATTGAAGTGCATTTCAACGCAGAAAAAATCGCTATCAAAGAGCTACACGTTCCAGCCGTTACCTGTAATATATCATCTGATCTCTCACGGGAAATCATAGAAATACCGTTTCAATTTGAGTCGATAACAATGGCTCAAATGAAAGCTGTAAATACTGGAATCACTGGAACAATCAAGACTCCATCACTCTTTTCTGAGATGAAAAATCGCTATATTGAGCTTGTAGACATCACTGCTACCATGAATCAAAAAAGAGCCTCTTTAAGTCATCCTCTAAGAATAGAATATGACTACAATAGCATCACTCTTTTGCCATTCGAGCTGGTAACGCAAGAATCCTCAGACCAACCTCAAGTCATTGCCAGCGGTAGCGGCAGCGTAAATAAGCGTGGTACAAATGTGGACATTCAATTCACACACTGCCCTGTAGGGCCGCTGCATCTTATGTTTCCAGATATATCATTTGTGGGTTCATATTCGGGAAGACTGCTCATCTCAGGAACACAACGAAATCCAAAATTGTATATCGCGCTTTCATCAAACACTCTTGTCTATCAACTCAATACGCTCGAATCAATTCCTCTACAAGCATCTTTTGAAGCAAATATCCATCAGGATATCTGCCAAGCATTTCTCAACATCAAAAGTCCAGATACTACGCAGCCGCTACTAATCCAAGCCACTCTTCCTTGCCAGCTTTCTCTTCGCCCGCCACAGTGGCATTTTTATAGAGATAAACCTATCACTGGATCTATTAAGGGAGAGGGCGATCTCACTCTTATCAGATCGCTGTTTGATGAAGATCAAACGCTCGAAGGGCTTGCTTTACTTGATTTACAGATATTTGGCTCTTTCGATAGCCCCAAATTATCCGGGCACATCGAGTTGAAAAATGGAGCAATCGATATTCCACAAACCGGTTGTCGTCTTTCTCACCTCAACATACAAGCAGAGGCACGCGAAGACAGCATCAGTCTCCATCACTTCGAAGGGACTGATGGCGAAAATGGGTCCTTTTATGGTTCAGGGATTCTAGCGCTACAAGCAGATGAAAAATTTCCTTTTGAACTGGATCTTACTGTTAAAAACATGAAACTTCTGCAAAAAGATCTAATTACTGTAGCCGCAACTGGCAATGGCTCATTAACTTCAAATCGTACACACATGCAGCTTCAAGCAGCGCTTGTGCTAGACAGTGGTTGTGTGGATTTGAACGAGCAACCAGCAACTGATATTCCTCCGCTCAATGTCATATATCATTTCCAAGGGCAACAACTTCATCCTATCACATCTTCTGATCGACCTTTTTTTATGAAGCTGGATATCTCAATTGCAAACAATCCAATAATCATCAAAGGACTTGGACTCAATACTGATTGGATAGGCCATCTTGTAGTAACAGGAACACCTGATGAACTTGCATTTGAGGGAAGTGCAAACTGCTCAAAAGGGTTTTATTCTCTCGGTGGTAAAAAATGCCCTATTATAAAAGGGAAAATAGACTGGAATGGCCCTATTCTTACACACTCACAAGCTCTCCTGCAGGCAGTAGCGCCAAGCGCTGATATAGAGGCATATATTACCCTATCAGGATCTCTTGCTCGTCCCCTATTCGCCATCAATTCATACCCACCGTTCCCTCAAAAAGAACTCCTCTCAAGAGTTGTTTTTAATAAGCCGTTAGCCGATATATCACCTATTGAAGCTCTACAACTTGCACACATTTTGTTGTCTGTCAATGCTCAAAAAAACAATCACGATTTTTTCCAAAAAATAAAAAAAAGTCTTGGAATTGACACTTTGGAAATCGCTCATTCATCTCATCAATCAGATCCTACAAAGACATCGAATGCTGTATCTATTCAAGTCGGCAAATATCTCTCACACGGAGTATTTGTAAGGTTAAGTAAAGATGTCATCAACGCTGTAAATCGAGTAGGCATAGAAGCAAAAATATTTAAAAACATTTGTGTGCAGGCAGAAGTTGGCGATGACGCTTCTCATGAAGTGCGCTTAAAATGGAAAAAAGATTGGTAGTTGATTCCCTCAATATGCAGATTTATGGTACAATTTTTCAGAGGTCTCATACACAATGCACTGGAAACCATTTCTTTTTATTCACACCATTTCGATATTCTTGCTCGCTACTTGGCTGTGGCCGGCGTCATTTATCTACTGGAAAAGCCTTGATGTTGCCGCTTTCCAATTCCTTAATCTATCACTTATAGATGCCCCTATAAGTCAAATTTTTTGGGCTATTGGCAATGTCCGCGCAGTCGATCTCATAGGTGCGATCTTCATGATACTCTTCATGGCTTTATATGCTTCAGATGTGCCTGTTGGCAAAGAACGCACGCTTCGCATTGCGCATGCCATTTTTATATGTATCTGGTTTGAAATAGGCATTCTTTTTACTAAAGAAGGTGTAGATGCATTCATCCAATACAACCATTTTATGAGGAATAGTCCCACAGTTGACTTCAGCGATGCCGTCATGCTCTCTGATGCTATTCCATGGTTGAAAGTCAAGGATGTATCTCGATCTTGTTTTCCAGGCGATCATGCCGAAATTTTGATTCAATGGGCTCTTTTTATTTTTGCGGTATGCGGGACAAGATATGGCCTGTTGGCAACTCCCATAGCGCTTTTTTTTATTCTTCCACGTCTCGTGGGAGGCGCACACTGGCTCTCCGACGCATTAGTAGGAAGCCTTAGCATAGCACTGTCTGTGCTCGCGTGGGCGATGTATTCTCCACTACATAGATATACCATGCAATTTTCTCTTTGGATAGTCAATACGATACAAAAGCTCTTTAGCAATAAGGAATCCCGATGACGAACGATGACCATAATTTTGAAGCTATCAAAAATCTCTCAAAGCGAGCCTATACTCTCGATGGCATCTCTGCTCTCCTTGGCTGGGATCAAGAAACGTACATGCCCAAGCAAGCGGCATCATTGCGCGCTTCACAAAGAGAAATAATGGCAGAACTTTCTCACAGCATAAAAACAAGCCCTCAATTTGAAAAAGCTCTGAGTCATTGTATAGATATTTCAAGTGGTGAGATCAGTGCACATGTCGATGAAAGGAAAAAAGCCGCTCTCTGTGCGTGGAGACGCGATTTTTTAAAGCTTAAAAAGCTTCCAATTGCCTTTGTTCAACATTTCACAAAGCTTACCTCAGAGGCCATACACGTATGGCAGCAAGCAAAGCAAAATGATGATTTCCTTCTCTTTAAACCCTATCTTACCAAGATTGTGGCTGAACTGCAAAAAAAAGCAGATCTGCTTGGATACGAAAATCATCCCTATGACGCATTGTTGGATGATTATGAGCCAGGATGTAAAACGCACACTGTAGACAAGCTTTTCCAAGAAATAAAAACTGCAATTACTCCTCTTGTCAAGAAATGCCATACACAACATACGACTTCGCTACCAACAGTGCACTTATCTGCCGAAGAACAGCTTTTTATTTGCAATAGTGTATTGGACTATATTGGCTATGATAAAGAGCGTGGCAGAATCGACCTCTCAGAGCATCCATTTTGCGGAGCATATCATCCTACTGACTGCCGCATCACAACACGTCTTGAAACTGCTGGATTTCACATGCCGGTACTCACTACTCTTCACGAAGCAGGTCACGGATTTTATGAGATGGGATTGCCGGTAGAATACTATGGGACCCCGCTTGGCGAACATGTTTCTTTAGGGATACATGAAAGCCAATCTCGATTTTGGGAAACACGAATAGGAAGATCGTTGCCATTTTGGGAATTTTTACTCCCCCTGCTTGCAAAGCACTTTCCTGGTCGATTTGAGGTTGTACGCGCACACGATCTTCTTTCACACATTAATCAGGTGAAACCCTCATTTATTCGAGTTGACGCTGACGAAGTAACCTATCCTCTCCATGTTATCCTGCGCTTTGAAATAGAAAAAGAGCTTATCGAAGGAACACTGCAAGTTGACGAGCTACCAGAAAGGTGGAATAGCGCAATGCAAAACATTTTAGGGATCACGCCAAGAAACAATCGTGAAGGCTGCTTACAAGACATCCATTGGTCGATGGGAGCTTTTGGCTATTTCCCTACGTATACGCTTGGAAATGTGTTTTGTGCTGAGCTATTCTATGCATTTGAGCAGACTCATCCTGACTGGGCCGACCGCGTTCGAGCTGGAGACTTTTCATTCATTCGTGAGTGGAATTATACACATATTCATCAATATGGACGGCAGTATACAAGTACAGAGCTTGTAGAGCGAACCACCTCTCGCAGTATATCAAGCAAACACTATTTAAACTATCTTGCTGAAAAGTATCTTCCACGGTAATTTTCCCAAGAAATACGGGCAATTTAGGTAAAGATTGACCCCCTAACAAGGAAACATAATTGTCCGGG
>CAZASK010000021.1:0-25791 GCA_964487845.1 uncultured bacterium | reverse complement strand
GGCGCTATTTACCTGGCTGCTGCCATTATTTGGCTCAATTGATGACACGCCCTAGCCTGCCGTAATCAAAAGAGTAGAGAACTTTGACAAAAGGATATCTTTGCTTGAATTGCTCTATCTTTCCAGGCTGATTTATTCCTGATCGATAAGCTATTACAGTATTGAGACGAGGGAAAAGAGGACATGCCTCGAAAGAGGTGATGTTTGTACATTCAGTGATGTCAAGCTCTTCAAGGCTATCGCCACAGATTCTCTGTATATCACGCAAAAGATGACTTCCACCCTGCACACGATACACATTCAATTTTTTCAAAAAAGGCAGCGGTTTACAGCCATGCAATGAAGAAATTCGTTGACACCCACTGATATTCAGCACCTCAAGAGATAGACTACACTTATTGATCAGTGACTGCAATCCCGGATTCGTAAGACCTGAGCCCGAGGCATTGATATATTTGAGGCGTGGGAATGGCCCACACTCTTGAAATGAAGAGATGCCCTCACACAGCCGTACGTCAAGCGCTTCTAGCTGGGAGCCAAAAACAATACTCCCCTCCCGTAGCCCAGCATCCCCTAAAGACGAACCACAAGCTCGCAGAATCTTCAAAGAAGGAAACACCCTACATCTACCAAAAGATGAAATCACCGTCCCACTGATATCGAGTAGTTGAAGATTTTTATGAGCTTCTACTCTACACAAATCCTCCAACCCTTTGTTCGTAAGACCAGAATATGAGGCATTCAACACTTTGAGCTTTTTCAAAGAGCATCCGCTGAGAGTGCTGATCTGTCGGCAATCGGAGATATCAAGCACCTCTATAAAAGGGAATTGCTGCGTAATATTTTGCAACTTTGCTTCAGTAATCCAGATATCTTGTATGGTAAGAGAGGTCACCATCTGAGGCCAGCCCTTCAAAAAATCGAGCGACGTGCAGTCTGAAAGAGTAAGATTGGTCTTTACATGCCGAGACAATATCGTTTTTACAGCTTCCCATTGCGCAGCAGCCAGCTGCGGTAAAGTAATGGCTTCCAATTTTTTAAATGGCTCTTTGCCAAATTGCACATCAGAAGAATAACTCTTCGGATGGAGATGGAGCACTTTAATCATCGGCTTATATTTATCAAGGATTGCCTGGACAAGAGTACTTGGTACATGGCGATGTGCCAGGTGAATTTCTTCAACTACATCTAAATATTTAATGGCGCTCTTAAAAACTGTATGATGAAACGACTCTTCGTGTTTAATAATCTCTAGACATTGATTCCGCAGATTCCAAAATTTGAGCGAGTCACAATTATTCGCCTTTTTGAGAATCGCGTGATTTTTTACTAATTGATCGATACACATGTTCTTGAGTGAATCGATGCAGTTCATATCTATTTCCTCTACGATAAGTGGCCCAAGTAAAGAGAAAATGCCTTAGAGCCGCTGACAGCTGGGTTGATAGTGAGCTTTTGGCCCATAGACTCTCCGAGCTGTAAAGAGCGGCAGCAGTAGCTTGCAGAGCTTGTACCCCGAGACAAACGTGGATAAATCATCGCTCGCTCTTCAGCTCGTTTTTTCTCCATCGTGATAAGTGCAGTAGTCATATCTTGCGTATACGATCTTTTCAAAGATTGAATCTTATCACAGTACCCCTTCGCAAGGCCTAAGAAAAAAGAATTTTTCGCTCTCAGCCCCTGCAACCGCTCTTTTTGCTGCACACTCTTCCACAAAATATCGAGCTCCGTTTGCAAAAAGAGAGCGACATATTCTGCAATTTCGACGTTCACTACTCTCCCAGAGATTTCCAGATAAGTATACTCTCCCCCTCTACTATAGACACAGCTTACAAAAAAAGTATCCAAAATGCGCGCAATAGCTCTCATCTTGGCATTTTCTTTTTTCTGCTTGAGGATACGTTTAAGGCATATTTTCTCATCATGATCAAAGAGAGCGTCATCAAAAGAAAGCTGGTGCTCTACAAGCAGCTGCTGCGACTTTACCATCGCAAGCTCAGCCTCATGGAGGTTACTACTCTTTGCAAGAGCCATCAGCTTTTTCACCTTCCTCAAGATGGCACTCTCTGCAGCTTCTGGACCTATATTCTCATATTGTAGAGAAAGAGCCGCTCTATATACCTCTTCATTCCAGCCAAGCCTGCGACATATAGCTATAAACTCTGCAGAATGAGGCTTTTGTGTCGCTCCATACTCGATAAAGGTGATATAGTGCGCAACTTCATGCTTGATGATCGAGATGAGCTGTTCTTTTTTTACATGTATCAATTTTTCATGAAAGCCAAGCTCATAAAAGTCTGCATCAAAGTAGCCCAACATCTCTTTATTGTTATAGATCACAACCCGTATTGGATAAGAGATCGTCTTGAGCCTATTATAAAAGCGGTCATGAAAGACCTTGAGGCCAACTTCTTCTGAGATGATCTGCCTAATAGAGGCCTTGATTTCAGCGATAAAACGACATATCTTCTGTGAATACATGAACATGAGATTGCTCGATTATCGCTTTCGCTTTAAGAAAAAAATGCTTTCAGCTTATCTAAAAAGCCTTTTTTCCGAGGGAAATTTGCTACCTCTTCTAAAGCTGCAAACTCCTTCAAAAGCTCTTTTTGACGATCAGAAAGTTTTGTCGGCGTCTCTACTACCACACGCACTAAAAGATCCCCGCGTCCTGGGCCATGCACATTAGGGAACCCTCCCCCTTTGATGCGGAAGACCTTATTCGTCTGTGTAGCCTCGGGAATGGTAATGCGGTTCATGGCGTCTTGGAAGGAAGGCACCTCTTTTTTACATCCAAGTGCTGCCTCAGCATATGTCAGAGGTAAATCAAGCAAGATGTCATTTCCTTGACGCTCCAGAAATTCGTGTGGTTCTACGTTGATGTAGACATAGAGATCACCAGGAGATGCTCCGCCAACGCCCACGTCACCATATCCGGCAAGCCTGAGCCTCATC
This sequence comes from uncultured bacterium, assembly GCA_964487845.1. Lineage (GTDB taxonomy): Bacteria > Chlamydiota > Chlamydiia > Chlamydiales > FEN-1388 > CAZASK01. Next base: position 22,836 of record CAZASK010000021.1, on the reverse strand, counting down.
CCTGAGTCAACGCCCGCTGGTATCTTCACATTCACACGTTTCTTCGTCTTTACTCGCCCCTCTCCTGAACACGCTTTGCAAGGATCTGTAACTACCTGCCCCTCGCCATGACACTGTGGACAAGTCATCGACATGCTGAAAAAGCCGCGCTGTTCAAAGATCTGCCCAGCACCGCTACAACGACTGCAGCGCTTCACACCCTGCGCCGACTGCGATCTCTTGCCATGGCATGAGTCGCACACGGTATAACTTGTGATAGCAAGCTCTTTTTCTACCCCTTTTACCGCTTCATCAAAGCGAATGGAGATGTTGACACGCTTACTTGCTCCCTGCTGCTCACGGTAATGATCGCCACCACCGCCCATGCCTCCATACATAGAGTCGAACATGGAATCGCCCTGAAAGGCACCCATGAATGTGCGCAAAGCCTCTTCCATAGAAGAAAAACCATGATGTCCAGCATGACCTGCGCGGGCACCTGCAAAGTTTTGCATGCCCTCTTTGCCATATCTGTCATACATCTCTTTTTGCTGAGCATCACTTAACGTCTCATACGCTTCTGAGATCTCTTTGAATTTTTTCTCAGCCTCTGGATCATTAGGATTGCGGTCGGGATGATATTGAAGCGCTTTTTTTCTATATGCTTTTTTGATCTCGTCAGCTGTTGCGCCGCGAGTTACACCCAAGATTTCATAATAATCAGCCATGGCGTTGCACTACCTTTTCGTTGACACTACCCTTCCGTTGAATAGACTTCTCACGCATGTAGAAGAAGAACATCTTTCACATTCTTAAAAAAGAGTGCGTGTTACCGCACTTTTTTATACTTTGTGGCAGCTTTTGACTTCGCGCGCTTTTTTACTGACGGCTTTGCATAAAAGCGATGTGCTTTCACAGACTTCATCACACCTTCTTTATCTAGCCTTTTCTTGAGCGCTCTGAGCGCCTTATCTATTGATTCGCCAGGTCTTACTTTTACACTTGTCATGAACTCAACTTCCTAATTTACGAGCATCTCATAAAAAAATGCTGTCTATCTTTTTACGACCTCACCTTGCGCACTTTTTGATGCCTAGGCTTGTTTCTGAGCATGAGCGGTTTTCGAAATGCTCGTCATATCCTTCGGATATGCCTCAAGCTTTCTTAAACCTCTCATACCCAAAATAATCCAAGCCTCCTGGCATCACAAGTGCGTAAGATGAGCTACGACTTACCTTATACACTTTGAGTACAGGATAATACCTCAAAAAGATCATATTTCGCAAGGAGAGATCCCTAAATCGATCTCTGCCTGAGTCGCACGAAGATAGAGAGGCTTCAACTCTCCTACTTCTCCTGAGCAAAACAGGCGGTATCCCTCTTGACCCAAAAAATTCATATCAGGACCTCGCTCTAAAAGAGCGATGCCACTACAGTCTAGCCTCTGCGTAATAGGCTGAGCACATGGCGTCACGAGAAGATCGCAACTCTTCATCTCCTCTTGAAACTGAGCAGGAGATAAGAGCCTCTCTTTCGTGACAAACCTGACATTTCTTTCGTGCACATGTCCTGATATACTGAAAATTCCTCCCATCCTCGCATCGATACCAACAAGAAAGCGCCCTTCAAAGCCATCTTGTGGAATAAAAGCTCGAAGAGAGGAGACGCCGACGGCTGGAATAGAAAGACCTCGTGCAATACCTTGAGCAAGCGCACACGAAACTCGAATCCCCGTAAAGGATCCTGGACCTACTCCTGCTACCACACACTCTAAGGCATCCAAGCCCACTCCCACTCTTTCAAGAAGAGTATCCAGAGTAGACAGAAGAAAGCGCGTTTCGATCAGCCCAACCCTCATATCTTGAGAGGCAACCATGACCTTATTGGCAAATACAGCACAAGCAGAGCGTTCTGTTGATGACTCAGTGACAATAAAGGTCATATCAGCTTTTTAGTTCCTGTTTTTCTCTAAGGCCGTTTGAAATATACGGTCTATTCTATCATTCATTTCTTGCTCGACTGCTGTAGCATCTTTCCCCTTCAACCCCTCAAGTGCCTCTATTTGAACATTCACCAAGGTGTTTTTATATTCTTCAACGCTGAGGATTTTTGCCTTTACACGATTTGTGAATGAAGCAATCAGCTGCCTTAAAGATATATTTTCACCTGGTATTGAGCGATTAAAGTCATCGAGAATGTCACGAGCAAGCGCTGATCCAGTATATACTTGGTTTATTTTTATAGCATTTTTTACGGCCAATTTCACTATATACTGGTAATCCTCTTTCGTCCACTTATGCCCCACCTCTCCACGACGGCGAACATTCTCCACAATAGGCTCACTTCGCAGAACGGATGTAAAAGGCGATGGATTTGTTTTTGGACGACTCAGCTTTTTTGCTGTTTTTTGTACAGGAATATTCACTGTCGGATTTGCAGTAGAACCGAGGTCCAGTTGAAAACAGCTAAAGTCAGCGTTTCGCAGAATCTCTCTCATTTCTTGCTGCTCTTTTTCTATTTCTTTATCCTTGAGAGTGACAACTTGCACACTCTTGTTAGGGGTGTTCGAATCAAAATTCGTATTATAAAGACGACTATTTACGCTACTATCTTGTATATTGTTCATATGACCTTGCTATGAATTAATAAAAAACAGTCATAGCATATAAACGAAGTAAAAAAACAACAAGCTGATTTTTACAAATATGTTATAGATGATCTATTGATCCTGGTGCAATATTTTTGGCTGCTTCTTTTGCTAAAAATGCATAGATCTCGCCAGCAGTCTTTAACGAGAGCACATGCTTTGCAATCTGCTCCGCTTGCTTTTTACTGATCGAGCGAATGACATGCCTAATAATAGGGAGATATCGACACGAGACAGAAAGAGTTGTCATCCCAAGACCGATGAGAAGTGGCACCATGCAAGGATCGGACGCCATCTCCCCGCAAACACTCACCGGGATTTTTGACCTCTTGGCAACATCTACGATCTGTTTTAAAATGCGTATCACCCCTGGATGTGCTGATGTGTAAATAGCACTTGCCTTCTGATTCATCCTGTCTACTGCAAGCATGTACTGCGTCAGATCATTTGTCCCTATGGAAATAAAGTCACATTCTTCCGCAATCAAATCGATGATCATCGCAATAGATGGAACCTCGATCATACACCCTATTTTTATTTTTTTTGAGACAGAAAATCCAAACGTTTCTAGCTCTTGGTACACTTCTTGAATCACCTCTTTTGTTTCTAAGAGCTCACTTAAGCCAGACACCATAGGAAACAAAACTCTGATATCACCATATTCAGATGCACGTATGATAGCCCTCAGCTGTGCCTTCAAAAGCTCCTTTTCTTGAAGCAAAAATCGAATTGCACGAAGGCCCAATGCAGGATTGAGCTCCCCATGCCCTTTTAGGCTACAGGCAACCTTATCTAAGCCTATGTCAAAAGCGCGAATTACAACAGGAACGCCATGCATCGTCTCCGCGAGATTTTTATATATCTCAAACTGCTCTTCCTCAGATGGAAAAGCGCCTCTTTGCAGTACAATATATTCTGAGCGGAAAAGGCCTACCCCCTCTGCACCAAAAGCAAAGGCCTCTGTGAAATCATCTCCCACTTCTAAGTTAGCGAGCAGCTCTACTTTTGTCCCATCTGTCGTCTCGGCGGGAAGGCTGCTTTCCGCTACTAGATATTCTTGCTGCTTTAATGCAGCTTGCTTTAGCTTTCGGTAATGAATCAGCGTTGATTCAGAAGGATTTAAAATAATTTTACCAGATAGCCCATCGACGATGCACATCGAGCTTTTCTGCAAAGATGGAATTTTTGTGTAATTTACTGAGGCCACATAAGGGATTCCCTTTGCTTTTGCTACAATGGCAGTATGCGATGTGCCACCACCTCTCATCGTTACAAAGCCCCCAATCCGCTGCCTTTTTGCCTCTGCAGCCTCTGAAGGGGATAAACTGTGAGTAAATATAATCGAATTTTGAGGGACGTCCTCTAAAGAAAGCCTCTTCATCTCACGTAAGTAGGCGAGTATTCTCTTCGAGATGTCGCTGATATCTTCGAATCGCTGCTTAAAAAATGGATCTTGAAGCGACTCAAATTTCTCCTTAAATCTGCGTATCGCCCTCTGGAATATAAATTCAGCATTTTTTTTACACTGCTTGATTTCATCTTCGATTTTACTGTTCAGCAACGGATCGTCGATCATCTGTAGATGCGCTTCTAAAACCATTACACCATCTGGAATACCCTCTCGGAGCAGCTCTTCTCGAAGGCGGAGCAAATCTGCGCGACTGTCTTGCAAAGCGAGGCGATAGCGACTGATCTCTTTATGGACTTCTTTCGCCTCTATGTTCAATTCGGGAACAACACTGTCGAACGAATCCAGTACAAAAGGAATGCCGATAGCGATCCCCTTGGAGACGGCGCAGCCTTCAAGTAGGACTTCTTGCCGTCGCTGCATGAGACTCCTCTCCAAAGTTGTTTTCAAAAGCCCTCGTTAGCTTCTCCATAGTATCTTCAGCGTCATCCCCTTCTACAGTGATAGTCACCGATGCATTTTTGTGAAGGGCAAGCATAAGAATACTCAAGATGCTTTTTGCGTTGACCGTTTCTTTTTTGTGAGTAAACCTCACATCCGACTTGCTGTTTTGCAGAAGCTTGACAATCGATGTCGCCGGCCGTGTATGAATGCCAAGCTTATTTTTTACACGAATTTTAGAGACGAGTTTCATGTCCTCCTCCTACGTGTCTTATGAGCCATTGTTTCATGTAATTTCTTGCTAAATTCTTTCGCGGAGTTCAGCCCCATACCTTTCAACCTGTGATTTAAAGCAAGTGTTTCTAAAAGCAACACCACATCACGACCTGGTTTGACAGGAAGCACATGAAATGGCACGCGAACATCTAGGATATCACAGGTGGTATCTTCAAGCCCCACCCGGTCATAAGCGTGATTGTCATCCCATACTTCCAAAAAAACTACCATATCAATTCTTTTGCGATCACGCACACACACTGCGCCGTATAAGAAGGCCACATTTAAAATGCCTATACCTCGAATTTCCATGTGGTGACGTGTCAGCTCGGTGCCGTAGCCTTCAAGATACCCCGCCTCTCCTCGCGTAACACGCACTACATCATCGGCAATCAGGCGATGCCCTCGCTCAATCAATCCTAATGCAGCCTCACTTTTACCGACAGCAGAATCTCCCTGAATGAGCACACCCACACCAAACACCTCCACAAGTGTCCCATGACAGGTCGCACATGGGGCAAACTCCTCTGCCAATAAATGTGTCAACTTACTGAGCAAGCTCATTGTAGGTATTGGCGTTCGAAACAGCGGTATTTTATTTTGATTGCACAAATGGACGAGCTCAGCTACTGGCTTAAATTTTCTTGCTACGATCACTGCCGGAGTATCTTCTGTAAGAATAGAGGTAAGTCTTCTCGCACGCTCGTCTGGTGATAAATCTTTCAGGTAATCGATCTCCACCCGACCTAAGACAAGAAGCCTTTTCTTCGCGTGCCCTTTTAGATAGCCTGACAAGCTGAGGCCCGGCCTATGCGCCTCAGGGACAGTGATTTGCCGCGAGAGACCCTCTTTTCCTGCTATGAGAGTTAAAGAAAGCGGTATTTCATGCTTTTTAAATAGATCTGCTACTCGATACATCCAGTGGTGCTCTTTACATTCATGAGAATGTCATACAAGATGCAGTACAATAATTGCAGCTGATTTTTTTATACACCTCTGTTATCATCGATGGACAATACATAACTTGATAAGGAAACTTTTATGAATATAAATAATCCATTCCTAAATAATACACAGGAAGATGATTTCGTTTTTATTTTCTCACAATTAAATGTTACTAATAAAGACCAGAACAACACAAAACCTGTCAAAAGAAAAAGTCTCCGTGGACATTCTCTCAGAAAGTCGCATAATGCTCCACATGAGCGTTCAAAGCGCTCAAAACAGGGAGCCTTAGACATTCAACGTTTCGATTTTGGACAAGTGATACAAAACAACGCTTTCACACAGGGAAACACATCAAATCCAAAGCGAAAATACACTGAGAATCCAATCACAAAGAGAAGCCAAACACCTTGCAACTCCCCAAAGAGAAGAACTTCGGAGAAATTGACTTCCGTTGCGAAAAACAGATTGTCAAATCAGACACAAACTGCATACTTTTCGCCGCATTACATGAACCAGAACTGAGAGATCGACTGATTAAGGAGTCATATGTTACCCATCATCCGAGATAAAGAAAAACAGCCTGAAAAAAAACAACCTGCTCGTAAAAGCAAGAAGAAACTCTCTCCTGACTTTACCATATCAGGAAACAAAGTGTTTTTCATCAGCCTTGGCTGCCCGCGCAACCGCGTAGACACAGAGGTGATGATCGGCATTCTTTTGCAGGCGGGATATGAGGTAGCATATGCTCTCGAAGAAGCAGATTTTATTATCATCAACACCTGCGGATTTCTGGAAGCGTCAAGACAAGAGTCTATAGACACCATTAAAGAATCTTTAAAAGACAAAAAAAGCTCGTGCCGTGTTATCGCCACAGGTTGCATGGTGCAAACCCACTCAGATCTCATCAAGCAAGAGTGCCCTGACGTACACTATCTCTTGGGCTCCGGCGATGTCACCTCGATTTTAGCCGCTGTAGAATCTCTTATCGCAGGCGAAGAGATCACCTCCGCGCAGAGCTTTCTCGAAGTAGGAGAAGTGCCTCGCGTTGTCTCCACGCCAAAGCATTACGCCTATCTCAAAATCGCAGAGGGCTGCAGAAAGCGTTGTGCCTTTTGCATCATTCCAACCATTAAAGGCCCGCTCAAAAGCAAAAGTAAAGAGCAGATCGTCAAAGAGTTCGGCATCCTCCTCAAGCAAGGAGTGCAGGAGATCATCTTGATTGCGCAAGATCTTGGCGATTACGGCAAAGACCAAGGGTTCAAAAAATCAGATGGCCTCATAGATTTGCTCAAGACGCTGCTCAATACCTACCCAGAACACTTTTGGCTTAGACTCCTCTATCTTTACCCTGACGAGATCACCCCAGGACTCGTCGAAGTCATGCAAAGCGATCCTCGCATTTTGCACTACATCGACATGCCTGTACAGCATGCCAGCAACAAGGTCTTGAAGGCCATGCATCGAGCGACTTCAAAAGAAGCGGTCATCGAGACTATCACCATGCTTCGGGGGAAAATACCCGACATCGTGATCAGAACAAGTTTTATCGTCGGCTTCCCAGGAGAGACTGAAGAAGACTTTCAAGAGCTGCAGCAATTTATCCAAGATTACCCACTCGACAACGTAGGCATCTTCACCTACTCAAAAGAAGAAAACAGCCATGCCGCAACGCTCCCAGGTCACCTCTCAGAGGAGGTAAAGCAAGATCGCTATCATAGACTCAGCCTCGTCCAGCAGCGCATGACAGAAAAAAGGCAAAGACAGCTTATCGGCAAAACCCTCGACGTCGTCATCGAAGGATACCATCCTGATTCCAAGCTCCTCATGACAGGTCGCTACTATGGCCAGTGTCCAGACATCGATGGCACTGTCATCATCAATGACATACGAAAGGTAAAAAGCTTTGGGACAAGATACCCTGTTGTCATTACCGACGTTATCGGCTATGATCTTGTAGGACATGTATCTCATCAGAAGAAATAATAGGTATCACTCATGACAAAGCAGCCTGACTACCGCAGTACAGAAGAATTTCAAAATAGGCTCAAAAAGCTAGGAGAACTCAGACAAGCTGGCATCGACCCCTACCCTCATAAATTCACACCCACACATACGAGTGACGACCTTCATGCCGCCTTTGGCAGCGTAAAGGTAGGCAGCAGTGAAGAAGCAGAAGCTGGCAAGACACCTCATGTCGCTTGTGCAGGAAGAGTCATGCTCTTTCGCTCAATGGGCAAAAATGCTTTTGCCACACTACAAGATAGAGGTGGCAAAATTCAGTTCATGCTCAACCGAGACGCGACACAATTGCATGGCCTTGATCCGGCACACCTGAGCGAAGCCAATGGCCAAAATCCACTGAAATTCATCGAAAAAAGACTCGACCTCGGCGATATCGTCGGCGTAGAAGGAAACCTTTTTCATACACTAAAGGGCGAGCTTACTATCTTTGTCACCAAGCTCACCTTCCTCTGTAAAAGCCTTCTGCCACTTCCTGAAAAGCATGCCGGACTCCAAGATGTAGAGCTTCGCTACAGAAAGCGCTGGCTCGATCTCATCACAAACCCCGCTGTCCAGGCTACCTTCAGAAGAAGATCACAGATTCTCAGCTTGACGCGCAGACACTTTGAAGAGTGCGGCTTTTTAGAGGTAGAGACCCCTAGCCAGCAGACTATCTACGGAGGCGCGCAGGCAAAGCCCTTCGTCACCCACCACAATGCCCTCAACCAGACGATGTATCTTCGTATTGCGCTTGAGATAGCTTTGAAAAAGCTTATCGTCGGCGGCATGGACCGCGTCTTTGAGATCGGCAAGGTGTTCCGCAATGAAGGGATAGATCGCAACCACAACCCCGAATTTACGATGCTCGAAGCTTACGCCGCCATGTGGGACTACAACGACATCATGAGACTTGTGGAGACACTGTTCGAAAAGGTAGCTATGGCTACCCATGAGACGACTGTTGTCGCTGTCCATCAACCAGGACATGATGAGCCCACACGTGTCGATTTCAAGGCCCCTTGGATACGGATGACAATGAAAGAGAGCATCAAGGTATATGGAGGCTATGACATCGACAGCATCTCTGATGAGGCAATGCGGAAAATTTTGATAGACGCTGGTATGAAGCCTGAGGAGATCTTACACGCCTCACGAGGCCTTCTGACGGCCCATTTCTTCGAGACCTTCGTTGAGAAAAAGCTGATACAGCCGCATCATATCACCGACCATCCGATTGAGACAACGCCACTTTGTAAGCCGCATAGAGATCCTGCGAGTAAGCAGGCTGGCCTTATTGAGCGCTTTGAGACCTTCATCTTGGGACAAGAAATCTGCAATGCCTACTCAGAATTAAATGACCCTGAGCTGCAGCGCAAGCTGTTGGAACAACAAGCCGACAGAAAGGCTGCCGGTGATGAAGAAGCAAATCCTCTCGATGAAGACTTTATTGAAGCCATCTGTCAAGGAATGCCACCAACAGGAGGCCTTGGCATAGGAATCGATCGTATGGTGATGCTCTTTACCAATTCGCATTCAATACGCGATGTGCTCTACTTCCCCGCGATGAAGCCCTCTTGCCAAGAGATTACCGCTTCGTAGACCCTAAAAAACGCCCACTAATTCTTTCTTCGTTTAGTGGGTGTTTCACGAACTTCTTCGGAAGTCTCGACATTTCTTTTCTTCTCATCGAGCCTTTTTTGCGTAGCCTCCCTTTCTTCAATCTGGACATACTGAGCAAGGTTATTTTTTAAATCCAGATACAGCTGACCGCTGTCAAGTTGCTGCGTATTGCGCATAGACTGCTGTGCGTTCTGTAGCTGCTGCCCTCTATAGTATCCAGCGTTCATTGACTGAGGCTCAAGCTTTCCTAATGTCACCACATATGCTTTGAGTTGCTGCTCTGGCTTTTGTAATTCTTTATCAAGTTCCATTTTCTGAATAAATTGTCCTATTGGAGTATTTTGTTCGAGAAGGAGAGTTAATTGCTCAAAATCAAGCTGCGCAGTGATTTTTTGCAATAGCTCTTCTTTGTTCAAATGACTTTCTATATTTTCTATCGTATCCACCATGAAAGTGTTTTCGAGAACTTTCTGCAAATCGTAATTGATGATTTGAGCATTATCAAGTTGCTGCAAAAGCCTTCCAACCTGAAGATTCACCGCAGAAATCCAGGGAAATTGTTGCTGATATGGCTGCAACTGTTGGCTTATCTCACCCCACCACTTCTTGTTCTCAGCTATTTCATGGAGTCTCTCATTCAATTGAGTCACTTTCTTTAAACATTGCTGTAGATTCGAAATATCTAACTCTACTCCTTGCTTTACGTTTTGGATATTTTCCTGAGAAAGCGATGTGATATTGTGTGTTTTTTGCAGCATATTCTGTATTGCTTGTTCATCTCTTACAGGCAAGATATTGATATTTTGAATCCCTTGAGCCTGCTCTTGTATCTGTAAAAGAAGCTCTACTTCTTTATTCATCACCGTGCATATTTCTTGAAATATTTGAGGCTGTGCATAAAAATGCAAAATGGTATTTGCGATTTTATCCTCTTGAAACACATCTGCTACAAGGCGCTTGAGGAATAATGAATTCGGGAGCTTCTCATTGATAGCCATTATAGATAGAAAGTTCTTTGCAAAATCTTCGCTATTTTGGTTCATAAGAGCTTGGCATACTACAAATACTTTCTGAAACAGCTCATTACTTGCCTGCCACTGAGATGTCTTATTTTTCATGTTGAGTATACAGCTCTGCATCACCTCACACAGTGGAACGAGTAGTTTTCCTCTATTTGTATTTGTATCGATTGTTATCGACTGAAGCTTTTGTGTGGCATCCAAGAGCCCAGACCGCAAGAGCTGACATTCTTTTACAAGAGACTCTACAGGTTGTGCGAGCGTATCGAGCTGATTTTTTAAGAGAAGTAATTGCTCTTTTGCTTGCTTCTCATATTCCTCTATAGACAAATTTTCATTTGACGAAAATTCAAATTTTGAAAGTTGCTTATATTCCGAAGATAACGCTTGTATCTTATTCAACACAGGCTGCGCTGTAGAAAGCTGCTGCACTCCATTTTGTTGAAAGAACAATTTTACCTGAGTGAGTTGCTTTTCATACTGCATATACTGCTGCTGTAGCTGATCTTTCATCTGCATATACTGCTGCTTTTTCTCCAAAAAAAGTTTTTCAATGTCTGAAAATTGAGTTACCTGAGATAGGATAATATTCTTGAGTGCTTCTGCATCTTGCGCTGACTGTACCTGCTGCAACAACTTCTCAGAAACCTGTTTTTTTTCATGCAGTGCTATGCCATTTTTCTGAAAATTCTCTTGCAGCACCTTAACTGCAATATTTTTATTTTGAGTCAATTCTACATGTGTTTTGAATTGGTTACTTACCTGACTTATTTGTTCATTTACATTGTTCAGGCTTTGCATCCCCTGCTGTACTGCTTCCATTCCTTGTTCATAGAGAGAAAGATCGCCTGCTTCCGGAATCTGAAAGGTCCTCAATACGCCATTCAATGCTTCTTTATTGACACCGATATTTTCGATATTCTTAAAATTTTCTCGGGTTTGCTGGGCCGCCTTATCGTACTCTTGTATCAATTGAATCAGATTTTGCTTTGCCAGCTTCGTACGCTCTATCTTACTTTTGATCTCCTGAAAGAATTGTTGATTTTTTTCTAAAAGCATCTCATCCATCTCAATACCAGATAGTGTTTCTATCTCATCCAGCGTAGCTCCCTTCAGCTCTTTTATTTGACGTTTTGATAATATTTGATAATTTTCTTGATAACTCTGAAGAGCTTGCTTGAACTCCTCTTGGTCTTCTGTACTCAAAAATTCGGTTTCTATTTCTATGCTTTCAGGGTATTTTTCAAGCACCTTTTGTTTTTTCTGATCAAACTGAAGACGCAGCTGATTTGCCTTTTGATCGATCTTCACAAATGCTGTTTTTTGCTGCTCGAGAATGGATCGTAACGACTCTACACCTGTCGCATTTTGATACTGAAGGGTGTAGTTTTTTGCCACTTCCTCCTTTTCTTGTTGGCCAACGATAGACGCGCTTAATACATTTTGCTTGAGCTCACTGATAAGAGATTCTTTTTTCTGACAAAATTGCGTGACACATTCATCAATTTTCTTTCCTTCTACCTGTATCTGTTGAAAGAGATTTCCAGCTTCTTTGATATATTGTATTTTTTCTTCCGGTGAGGATGCTCCTCTCCCTTGTTTTACAGCATTCAGATAGCTGTTGATCAACGCATTCAACGTTGTTGATGATATATCGCTACAGAGCTTCTGTTTCCCGTTAAACCATTGCACGATCTTCTGTGGCGAAATTGCGTTACTCGCTTGTTGAAGCAATTTTTTAGCTTGTTCTTCTGCAACAGATTGCTGCTCTACTTGCTTAAATTGAGCATGAACTTTCTCTAAATCATCGAGTAATGAATCTGAGGTTTCGAGATCTATCCTCTCTTGCTCTTGCTTTTCTATTTGCTCTATTTCTCTTGCCCAGGAGGTAGGAGCAATATCTTGGATTGTGTCAAAAGTGCAGTTTTGAATCGCCTTCTTCTGCTTTTCAATATACTGTTCCTTTTGTTGTAAGACAGGGTCATTGCCTGTAATCTGAATGCTACTCAACTGATTCAAAAGCTTATCTTTTACATTTTGAGTGAAGAGAGGTTTGATATTTTGGTCATTTGAAAACACCTCCTTACATCCAATTAAATCTTCTACTGGACAGCCTTCAAAAAAGGCCTCTGCTGTCTGGCTATTTTCCAATAAACTTTTAAAGCTTGTACTTAATTGAGCGGCCTTCTCAAGTAGCTTCTGAAACAGATTATCTCCAAACACAGCTTGTAATTTCGGCTGCTGTAATCCTTTTTTTGGAGGCTCTGAAACATGTTGTGTATTTGACTGGCTATTCAGATTCTTTTTGCCACGCAACATTACTTTTGGATTTGTGGGAGTCTGATTCGTTTGTCTTTTGTTAGGAAGCGGCTTTTTTCTTTTAACGTGAGACACTTGGGTCCTCACAAAATTGTCAGAGCTTGAAAATGTTTGAACAGGTGTCGATTGATTCGGGTTTGGTAGCGGAGTAGTATTTTGTTCGAGAAGTGGCTCATTGTTTGTTGTGAGTTCTGAGGTGTCTTTTTTCAGCTCCCAACTTGTAGGCAGCTTCACAGCTTCGTATTTGCTTTTTTCAACTTCTAATAATTGTTTGTATTTTTCCTTCTGGAATATTTTTTTGAAGAAATGGAGCGGAACGCCCTTTTCTGCCTTTTTATTTTTTACTACCTCAATTAAATTTTCATTATATTCATTTGCAAACTTTTGTAGTGCACCTCGCTCCTCCTTAGTAAGCGAATTGCTTTCGTATAATTTTTCAAATTTATCCTTTATAATTCCTGCATTCTCTAAAAAATTATATGCTTTCTTTTCTTTTTGAAGTTTGAGACGGCCGCCTAGATTGGAGCGAGCTGTAAATTTGTTTTCAAAAATATATGTATTTTCTGCTGTTTTTTTTAAAAGCGAATGAGCTCCGCTCGTTTTCGCATCATACGTTTTCTGTCTTTGAAACCACTTTTTCTTAGGAGCTTGAGCAGCCTGCGTATTATTCCACGATTCTATCAAAGATTGAAGATCTGACGGTATATTCGACACCATAATGATTCCTTATTGGCAGAAGATGAAGGATATTATGCTTTATACCGTAAACTATTCTTTTTATCTTTAGATTTTTTTCACCCGCATCCCCGCTGCTGTATCCTCTACAAGATATCCTTTTTCTAATAGCTGCTTACGATAAAAATCTGCTCGCTCATACTCTTTTTCCTCTCGAGCCTTTTTTCGAGCTTCTGCAAGCTGCACGATCTCTTCAGGGATTTCATCTTGGGTAAAGGGCATGATTGCCAAAACTTCATCTATTTCACGGAGCATGGTAAGAAGCGCTTGAGCACCCTGATAGCCGATAGAACCTGCATCACAAAGGCTATTTCCCTCTCGAATGCACTCAAACAGCGCCGCCAATGCTTCTGAAATATTGAGATCATCGGCTAAAGCTTCCGTAAAGCGGCTCATCGTCTTTGTAATCAAAGGATGAGGATCATATGCTGACTCTTTTGCTGGAGCTATATGCTGCAAGCGGTCGATAAAGTCTCCAATGCGAGCAATAGCCGCCTTTGCCCCTTGCAAAGAGTCTTTCGTGAAGTTGAGCTGACTTCTATAGTGCGTTGCCAAGAGCATCATGCGCACTTCTCTTCCCGTATATCCTTGATTGAGAAGATCACGCAGCGTATAAAAGTTGCCAAGGCTCTTTGACATTTTTTTATGATCGACGAGCAGGTGCTCTACATGAAACCACAGCCTGCAAAACTCCTTTTCATGACACGCCTCCGACTGGGCAATCTCATTTTCATGGTGAGGGAAAATGAGATCAACGCCTCCTGCATGAATATCCACCGTTTCCCCTAAAATAGCCTCTGCCATTACAGAACATTCGATATGCCAGCCTGGACGCCCCCTACCAAAAGGACTCTCCCAGAAGACAGCGCCATCACGCTCTTCGTCATACTTCTTCCAGAGTACAAAGTCTGCTATATGATCTTTCGTATACTCATCTAAGCCAACACGCTCTGAAGCGCCAGCCTGCAGCTCATCCATCTTGAGATGAGAGAGCTTGCCATAGTCATGAAAATGGGTAATGGCGTAGTAGATACTTCCGTCAGCACCTCGATAGGCCATATTTTTGTCGAGCAGTGTTTGGATCATCTGAATCATCTGCGGAATAAAGGCAGTAGCTTCAGGATAGTGCTCTGCGCGTTGTATGTTGAGCGCACTTACATCTTCAAAAAATGCCTTTTTGTATATCGCAGTAAAGGAATCGAGCGTTGTCTTCTGTGCAATAGCGCCCTTAATTGTCTTGTCATCAACATCTGTGAGATTCATCACCTGCTGAACCTTGTATCCAAAAAACTGCAGAGCTCTACGCAAGAGATCCTCCGCAACAAAAGTCCTAAAGTTGCCGATATGCGCATAGGCATATACCGTTGGGCCACAGGTGTAGTATTTCACAACACCTTGATGCGTAGGCACGGGCTCTTTCATTTTTGTTTTTGTATTTGTCAGTACAAGATTTGTCATAGTGTCCTTTACGCTAAGAGAGACTTCACCTTTGTTTCGAGCTGCCTATAGGCAATTTTACCAGTTCCTGTAATGGGAATGGCATCAATTGTACACACTTTGTCAATTTTTACGAGATTGCTAAAGCCATGCTGCCTGAGCATCTGATTTGCCTGCATGAGCTCAAGCTCTGCATTGATAAATAACACGAGCTTTGGGCGCCCTCCCTCTTCAGGCCCTGTCATCACGGCAAGCTGTGGCAGCCCCTCTCTTTCTTGCTTTGCCACAGTAAGAGGCAAAAAGATCTCTTCGATGGCAGCAAGAGAGAGCATCTCGCCTCCAATTTTTACAAAACGCTTCATCCGCCCTGCTAAAACAAGAGAGCCCTCGCTTAAAAGCTTTCCCAGATCTCCAGTATTGTACCACTTATGTCCTGCAATATCTACAAATGGATCTTTTGTGTCTTTGTTGAGGTAACCAGAGAACACATTAGGCCCTCTGACACATATAAGCCCCACAGCATCTCCTTGGATGGGCGCATAAGTATCAGGATCTACAATACACACCTCTACACGCGGCAGAGGCTTGCCAACCCCTTTTTCACGGCCTTGTGCAGCATTCACTGTGAGTACAGGAGAGCACTCGGTGATGCCATACCCTTCATAAAATTGCGCTTGTGGACACTGCCTTTCCATCAAACGGAAAAGCTCATCTGGCGCCTTTTCAGCACCTGAGACAATCAATCGAAGCGACTGCAGCGAACTCTCATCTGCAAGGAGCATGATATTTTTCAAAAATGTAGGTGCAGTGCATATAAGAGTCGTCTGCCATATTTTGCACGCCCTCGCAAGCCGCTTGGAGTCGGTAGGGTTAGGATAAAAGACCACTTTCATTCCTGCTATGAGTGGCATGATCCCAGTAATTGCAAGGCCAAAAGAGTGAAACGAAGGGAGCATGGCAAGCATTTTATCATTTCTTGTAAGCGCTACTACATCTAATATAGCACGTTGGTTGTCTAATAAGTTTCCGTGAGTAAGAGGAACCCCTTTAGGATGTGCCTCTGTGCCGCTCGTAAAGAGCACAACCGCCTCCTTATAAAAGGAAGAACGTAGGTGGGCATACTTCTTTTTTCCAAGCAGTCTATCTGAAGATGAATAGGCGCATTTGAGCGCTTTGAAGATATCAAATAAAGAAATTTCAGCACGGATTTCTTCTAAGACGACAAGCATCTCTTCAATACGGCTTATGTCGACATTGTCAAGATTATCTAAAAATGACCATGAGGTAAGAACTGCCTGAATACCCGACACTTCCACTACAGTATCAAGATGTTTTCCCCCTACTGTCCAGTTAATCATGACAGGAACTTTTCCAGCGCACTGACAGGCTAAAATCACCACATTCACGCCAATAGATGCGGGCAAGAGCACGCCAATGCGCTCTCCTGGCAGAACACGTATCTTCTCGGCTAACAAAAAGATCTTCTTCTTCATCTCAAAGTAGGTGATAGCTCCACTTTGAGGGTCAGCGCAGGCAATGGCGTTTGGATTTTTGTCAGCTTGCTTTAAAAATGCTTCTGGAATCGACCTTGCCTCTGGAATTTGCAGCCTTTTATTGCTCGCAGGTCTGAGCCATTGCCTCAAATCATGCTCTGGCTCTTTTACCTCTTTTTTCTTATAAAGATGTGCTGCGATAAGCAGTGTTCGATGAACAGTGGTAAGCTCACCCGGTATGATACCGCTTACATTACACTCATCTGTCAAGAATGTCACAAGGTCAGCAACATCGAGTGAGTCGAGCCCTAAGTCATGAAAAAGATCTTGTGCTGGCATAACCTGATCTTCGGATATGCGCGCCAGCTCAGCTATCTTGGCGATAACCTTCTTTTTGATTTCATGAGAGACCTGTGAGAGATCGAGTGACTCTTCTTCTCTTTTTACTACATGTGGCAGCTCATTTTTCCAACGCGAATAGGAAACAAGAGTGAGCGGCTCTCCAGGATTTCCTTGCGGCGTCGAAAATGGCTTGTTATACCATTCTTCTAGATAGCGGTTCACCTCTATAAGAGAGCCTTTTTTAGGAAAGTCTTTTGGTGCAAGCACGAACTCACACGTTACCTCTCGCTTCGGCATGAAGAAGATGAAATTTTTGCACAGATCCCACAATGCCTTTTTCAAACACTCTGCTGTATCTGCAAGCTCTCCCGCTAAGAGGGCTCTTGAAAAAACACTGCCCCACAAACCAGTTAAACGAACAAGCACTACATTCGCATCAGGATTTTCTGTAAGCAGCTTATGTGCTCCAAAAGCTCCTCCAAGCACTTCTTTAGGTCCAAATTTCGTTGTTCCCGATGGATAAATTAAAAAATTCTCTCCATTTTTCAGACCATCACTCATCTTCTGCAGCATGCGCTCAGAGCGTTTTAACTTGATAGGGTTAAATCCTGTGGCGAAGTTGGGCATTGGCAAAGCATTGACGAGACGTACTGCCCAGTGAAATAAAGGATTATAAAACATATACTCGACCACTAAAGGTCTTACAGCACAACTGTCGATTAAGGGGACCGCAATGATCAGTGGATCGATAAAGATAGCTGGATGGTTGGGTAAGAAGAGCGTGCCCTTGTCTGTATTTTTGATTACACTCAATACCTCATCTAGGCCTCGATAGCTTACTTGATAACGCACTCGCCACAGCTGCTTGATGCAAAAGAGCAGGCAGCGCAGGATTACTTTCTTTATCTTCATACTTCCTCAAATCGTGTACAACAATACGAACATTCTGACACAGTCTCTTAATATGTAAAAAACAATTTTCTCAAGTTTCAGAAAAAAGTCTAATCTTGTTGTCTAGAAAAATGCGCCCTGCCAGAATCGCTTCAACAAAACACCTCGTCAGTGAAGAAGGAGATAGGTAATTATGAATACACTAGAAATAAACAACAGTGAATACTCGCATAAAGATGCACTAGAAAGTCGCCTGCTACTCGCTGTTGGCGAAGCAAATTGGGATAAGCAATACATAACGGCAAAAGGAAAAATTTGTACAAGATGGTCTTTATGTAGATGGGTTGCAAAGCTTACCTCATCATGTACCCCACATGCGAAAACACTCATGCAAAAAATCCATGATATCAATATCGAAAAATCATCTGAGGCTATTCAGAACGCAATCAACCAAATTCCTTCACATATACGAAAATTTGAAGAAGCGCAAAAAATAATTGAAAAAGCTGTCACAAATTTTAATGATCTCGTGACACGTATTAATAAAACAAAAAAAGAAAAGGAAAAGCTCTCTGAGACAGTAAAAATAATGCTGCCAAAAATTGACTCGCAACCTCCTATCCCTATTATAGAGAAGCCAAAACCTCATGTGACATTTTCTTCAGATACTGTATTTAAAGATAAACAGAGTGATGAAGAAAATGAAAAAACAGATTTTTTCTCTCTCAATTTGTCTAGCAGTATATTCCCCCAGGCTAAAAATTCAAAAGTCTCAATTTTTGAAGATAACAGTGATGAAACTGAATCTACTGAACTAGTTGAAGAATTAGAAAAAATTCAACAAAACTACCAAGCCCGCATCGACGTCTCGCAAAATGAAACGCTTACAAATAAGGTAGAAGAAGAAAAAACGCCTATTATCGAGCCACTCCCTCCTCAAAATCAAAATATTGAAGAACCAGAAGAGAAAGCAAAAAAAACAAGACGCCTTCTAGAAAAAGTTCGCGACTAAATAAGAAAGCGCGTGCAAATTACGCTCAATCCGGTGTTTTTTTAAAGAAAAACAGCTAGAAAAATTTTTTAGGTGATAAGAGTGTTCACACACCCTATCACTTTTTGTACCAATGCTTTGCCTTCCGGATAGCGCATTTTTTCGGCTGCGTGATGCAGATCTACCCAGCACCCCGCTCTCAGCTCGCCCATTTGAACTTGAGGTTCGCCTATCACAAGAGCAAGATAGTAATCGACCGATTTGTGAACCGTAACACCATCTCTCATAAACTGATACTGCTCCTTGAGAGGCTCTTCAAAAATAAGTTTGTCGACTACAAGATGAGTCTCTTCTTCTAACTCCCTCCACGCAGTCTCTTGCGAGCTTTCAAGACCTTCTGGATGGCCTTTAGGAAAACCCCAATGTCCTGCAGCATGCTGCACTAAGAAGACCTCCCACAGCCCTGCGACTTGTCGCCTCATAGGAATCACGCCGTAAGAAGCTTCTTTTTTCATCTTCATGCCCTATGCTGTGTGATATGGCGCAAATACAACAGAGGCATTATGACCGCCAAATCCAAACGAATTTGAGATGGCTACTTTCACTTTAAGCTCTTCTGCGGTAGTAGGCAGATGAAAGCCTGTTTCTTCTGGATCTTCTAAATTGATAGTCGGGTGAATCTTTGATGTCACAATAGCTTGGACTACAGCAACAGCTTCTTGTCCACCTGCGGCTCCTAGACTATGTCCTATCATCGACTTCGTAGAATTCATGCTGATGCAGCTCGAATCATGGAATACTTTTTTCAGTGCAGCAACTTCTGCCAAGTCGCCAACAGGAGTCGAAGTAGCGTGAGCATTGATGTAATTGACTGATGTCACATCTACACGTGCATCATGAAGCGCATGGCGCACACACTCTGCCACCCCTTCACCATCAGGACGAGGATCTGTCATATGATAGGCATCACAGTTGAACGCTCCGCCAAGATATTCTGCCAAGATAGGAGCTCCTCTCTTCAGTGCATGATCCAGACTTTCCAAAACCAGCACCCCAGCTCCTTCTCCCATGACAAAGCCATCTCTATTTTTATCCCATGGACGCGATGCCTTTTCTGGAGCGTCGTTTCTCTCTGATAGAGCTTTTACCGCACAAAATCCTCCTAAACCAATAGGGAGAATAGGAGCTTCGACACCTCCTGCAATCATCACATCCGCAATGCCATCTCTAATATGCTGCGCTGCCTGTATAATGGCATAGTTACTTGTAGCACATGCTGTAGACACGGAGTAGTTGGGCCCCATGAAGCCTACATCCATAGCAAGTAAAGCTCCGGACATATTTGTCAGAATGTAGGGAATAAGAAATGGAGTGATACGGCGACTGCCCTTTTCTAAAAGAGTTTTCACCCCGTCTGCAAAGACCCCCATGCCGCCCATGCCAGATCCAATCAAAATTCCGCAGCGTTTTTTATCGAGATTTTCAGCATGAGGGAACAGCTGAGCCTGCTCTAACGCTTTTTTACCAGCTACCATCGCATAGGCAATACAAGGGTCGACTCGGCGGGCTTGCTTCTTATCAAGATACTCTCCTGGATCGAAGTCATGAACTTGTGCTGCAAAGCGAGTCGGGAAGTCATCACATGCAAAACGCGTGATGGCACTCACCCCACTTCTTCCTGCAAGCAGCGCCTCATAATACGTATCAACATCCTGTCCAAAGCAGCTTACTACTCCCATGCCTGTGACAACAATTTTTTTTCGACTCATACTGCCCTCAAATAGAATAAAAAGAAGATGATACCTTTTTAATGAATTTGTATGCTACTCCCCATCTTTCAAAATCTAGGAAACAGCCTCAAATTACATTTGCAATTTTTTCTTGAAACTGAGAATTTTTAATAAAAAAATCATCTACATGTTTGTTGTAAATAAAATCGTTTTGGAGCAAGCCCGCTTCTTCACACTGTTTTTTTAATGCCTTTATGTACGGTAGAGAGCCGACAACATGACTGATATAGCGTGTCGGTATATGGTGAGGAACCATTACCTCATTAAAAATATCACTATTGGTCAATTTCTGAGGAAAATCTACTAAGGGAGCTCTTTCTACATACTCTTCATAGTTATTTTTGTAAGGATTTTTGATGCCATAGGCATCTTCATGATAGGCATAGCCTCCTCTATTTAAGACATCTAAATCAAATACAAAAGTCACTCCCTGCAATTCCATTTCTTCCACCAAAGACTTCGTTACGAGACGAGTAAAAACGTGATAGCTTCCATTTGCCAGATCACTTGAAACACTCATTCCACGAAAATTAATTCCCGAGCGAAACCTATCTTCTGCGGAGACGAATCCAGTTTTGAGTAAATCAACTGCTCGATCAAGCACTTGATTTGATTCTCCTGTTACTTTTGTAATCAGCTTAAGAGCTCCCTTTTCTTTCATCTGCTCGGCTAGATCAAGAACTGCCCAATGGAGTCTTTCGGGGTAGCTTTCCACTTTTCCCATCAGATGTTCATTCTCTACGAGATATTTTTTGAAAATTGATTGAATTGATTTATTTTGCTTTTCACACTCTTCTTGCATGGCCGCTGGTTTTAAGAGATGAAACTTGCTTGAATTACGTATATTGGCTGATTCTTTTGGAGCATAGAGATGAAACAATTTCGTTATTTTTAACCTTTGATCATCATCTGAAGTCTGTGGAAGAACTGTTATGCCAAGGCCAAGAAATGTGAGAGATGTATACAGCGATTTCAACATCTGCGCATCCTCATGATGCTCTGGGATTCTTACCTCTACATTGTTATAAAATGCACCATTTTGCTTGTCATTTCCTATATGTATTTCTGCTATAAGATTCTTTTCCTTATCTCTGAACATAATACTTTGTACACGCGGCTCGGTAGATCCAAATTGTTTTGTGATTGACTGCGTCTCTATATGTACATTTTCTGTATCGAGCTGCTTCAAGAGATTGAGCCTTTGATCTAATTCCTCTCTTGCGAAATAATTTATTTTAAACTGAAACCAATAATCACCATCTCGCTTGTCGACGCGTATGTTGCCACTTTTTACTAGAGAGCCTCCAAATCCATGAAAGTGAGCCCCGAATCTCTTATCTACTTGCAAGTTGATTTTTCTCTCTACCTCTTGCTTCAGATTCTTGAGAGAACTTGATTCAAATGTCACATATTCTGCGGCCATCTGAGCTAGTTCTAATGCCTCTAGCTGTAGCCCAGCCTCGAGATACTTTCCTATCTTTTGATCCACTATTTGCTGAAATTCGTTCAGCATCTCTTTCGTCTTTTCCTTATTGTCTGAGTATTTTACAAAAAATTCATTCAGCTCTTCAGGAAATTTCACCTCCTTAGTTTCTGTTTTATATTTTTTATTCGACTCAATTATTCTTTCTGAAGAAGGAGATCTTTCTCGCTTGTTCTTCTCAGTATTTATTGGATTCATAGATCACTCTAAATTATATATTGAAAAATAACGAACACATTATAATACTTGAATTATTTAGAAATAATAAAGAGTTAATCAAAATATGAATAACATGCAATTAGTAAAATATCACCCCCAACAGGCATTGTTCTTGCCTTACAAAATCTCGCACAGAGCCAGACCCTTGTAAAGAAGTCTGTTGATTTATGGAAATACCAAAAAAGCATCCATCATTTTATAGAAAATATCGACACAGCTGGTTATACATGGGCTCCTATTCAAGACTCTAGCGCCAAAGATCAACTTGAAATTGCCAAAATTGTGCATACAATTGCACGACCTCTCTACAGAAAACCTTCTCCTGTATCAACGACCTATCTGAATGAAAACAACCAGCGTGTTGCACTCAGCGACAAACCGCAAGAGTACGTAGAAGAAAATATCGAAGAAACACGCGATGGCCATGGAGCCATACACGCAACTCGTGTTGCTCTATGGACCCAGCTCCTTCGCAGACTCTACGAAAAATCAGGACAAGAGCCCGTAAAAAATCCAATTTTACTTGCCACTGCAGGCGTATTTCACGATGTCGCAAGAGAAGACGAGGGTGTTGACAGGTGGGATGCAAAAAGCGCAATAGCACTCAAAAAACTGCTAAAAAAAGCACAAGTTGACGAAAAGACATCTGCTCAATTTTCGCAAACCATCCGAGAAAAAGATCCAAAAGACGATCTTTTTACCACGGACGAACAACGCATCGTCCATGATGCTGATTGTCTTGATCCCTAACTCCGCCAATCATTACGTAATATTGTGCCAATAACGTTAAGAAACTC
>CAZASK010000020.1:0-26886 GCA_964487845.1 uncultured bacterium | reverse complement strand
GAAAATAGGAAATTTCTAAATTGGTGAAATAGGAAATTTTAAACTTGGTTTAACAACCTATATAAGCACAGAAACAGTTCTTGCGTTAAATTAAAATATATAGTTTATAATGAAACCAGAGGAGGGATATGCCGTGAGCCAGATTTCACCATAACCAATAACTTACAGCATGTCATTTTACTATGGAGATTCGAGACAATAGTTTAAGTAATTATATAGAACATAAACCTCTGAATACTGAAAAAAAATCGGGCGTCAAAATCGAAACAAGCGAAGTTGAAACACTTCCAGAAACTAGCGAAAACACTCCGATTGAGTCAGAACTCTCTATACCCCCTCTAACCGAAGAGGGTGAGATGGTACTAGAGTTAGGCGATCAACTGCTGAATCTACCAACGAAACAAAAGCTATCTTCAGAACTTGAAACCCCTACAACTCTTGGTACAACAGTGACTTCTAGCACCGCCTCCATTTTAAGCAAAATTCCCAATCATCCTACAACGACAATCTCATCTACTGGAGTACAAGAGCTTGGTATAGCCGTCGATATAGGCATGCAGGCTGTAAAGCTATTTGAAAATAACAAGGTCATTGAAAAAGCAAGAGACAATATTGCCTTATTGAAAGAGCAAATACACAAACTGACGCCACAAGGCTCACCACCCTCTCAAAAAAATCAGAAAAAAATTGAGCAGCTGCAACAACAAGTCGACAAAAACATGCAGGCCATTGAAAGCGAGATTGGCAAGAAAAAGAAATCGATTGAAGGACTCATTACTTCTTCATTAAAAGGAGCTTCTTCGGGCACATACACAGGCGACAACTACATCGCCTCCCTCGCACACAAAGGCACCCCCCTCATGCATCACGCTCAAATAGCCTCTTCCGTTGGCGGAAGTGTCTTCAGCATTCTCTCCATCGTACTGAGCTCTAAAGAATTGGATAAAAATAGAGTGACTGCAAAAAAAATTGCAGAAGAAAAAGAGCTACTTCTACAAGAAAAGGAATACTACACCGACTCAGGAGAGGTTGCGATGGTCGAGCTTATTTCACTCAGAATACAAAATTTAGATCAGCAATTAGAAGACAATAAAGCAAATACACTGAAAAATGCCTTCTCTCTCACAGCCGGCATCTTAGGCACAGCAGCTGTAGCAAAAACAATGGCGTTAGCGCTTGGAGCTACGATAGCAGCGACAGCTGGCAGTGCAATTACCGCCACAGGCATCGGAGCTGCTGTAATTGGAGTCGTTGGGCTCGTGATTGGATCTGGTTATTTTATATATAAGAAAAGACACGCCATACAACACAAAATCCAAAATATTGGCCTTTCCGTGAAAGAAAATTCTGTAAAAAGAGAAATAACACAACTAAATCAAGAGCAAACAAAGTCCGGTATCAAGCAAAAACAGAGCAGAGACATTTACGAGTCTACCAAATCTTATGAGAAAAATAGCGAAAAAACAAATACCTATTACGAAAATGCGATTGAAGATATGCATAAAAAAATCTCAACTCTTGAAGAAGAAATCGTAGATCTCAAAAAACAAACCCCAACTAACCTGCTCAAAAAAGTCAGCCATCTATCTACATTACGTATCAAGGAACGTGAAGTCAAAACCCTCAAAAATGAAATACAAAATTTAATCACCGAAAAGACAAATTTCTCATTATTCCGAAGTCAAGTTCAGCAAAAATCGTTTCAGCATGCCCAAAAACAAGAAGGCAAAATCTCAAAAACAAGCAAAAAAATTGCGCAACATGAAAAAAATCTTTCGGAACTCAATCTTCAACAAAAGGAACTCAACGACAACTATCGGTTTGGTAAAGACATAGGCAAATTTGCAAAGAGCGAGTCTGGTGAAGACATGTCTGTTCAGAAGCTCTCTGATATTCACTCAAAAATCTGTCCTAAAACTGGGCAGAGCGAACATCAAATAGAGAAGATAAAGCAATTTTTCATAGAACAAAATAAGCGAACCAAATCCAATGTAGACACGTTTGAATTTCATTCGGACCTAGGACCAGATGCGCTCTGGGATCTCATTGTCCAAGGTGTTACAGCCCCTGTCCTATAAACTTATTTGAGCTGTTGACAAGCTCTCAAACGTATCAGCAAAGGAATCAGCGCAGAGCAAAATATAGCCTAATATCCCCTGCAAAAGTTTGACATCCACCTTTGAATGGCTACAATACAGATCATGTCGATAGTAGATCACACGATCAAATTCACTCAATCCAAACCCTACAAAATCTAAAGTTTGATTGATACGAGCAATATATCTTGCTACATCGCTTACTTTTTCTGGAAGACATACAAAAGGAAAATAATATCTGATTTGTAGAAAATTGATATGAGCATCCTTCTTCTGCTGTGGGATAAGCTTCATAAGCGCTGCCAGCTCGATACGCTGTGGCCTTCCTCGCGCATCGACTCCCATATCAATGACTAAACGATCTACAGCAATTTCACCTTTACCCTTTTCTATAAAACAGCTCAAAGATTCCTTAGAAAAAACCTCTTGTAGAGCCTGCAACGAACAAGATATGAGCATAAACCCCTCATTATAAGAGTGCATTTCTTCCCACGCCTCGTACGAGGCCGTGCATAAACCTACACTAGACATAACAAAGAGGTCTGTTAATTTGAATTTTATTTTTTATTTTTAACATTAGAGGAAATTGCAAAACTCGCTTTCGAGGCCAAATTCGGTGATTTTTTTGTCGGTCGAAAAAAGCAAGGGATTTGGCCGCAAATGGAGTTTTGCAATTTCCTCTTACCTATGAATGCGTCCGAAGCAGACGATCAACACCATGGAAAAACTCTTGTCTCCAGAGGGGCGATGTTTGGAAATCTCCACTAAAATAACTCGCCGAGGTCATCCCTGTTTCATCCCGAACTCCACGTGATTTTACACAAAAATGCTCAGCCTGACTCGTCACAGCTATGTGTGGGGTGTCGAGTAAAATGGACAAACTATCCCCTATTTGCGAAGTCAACCGCTCTTGTAATTGAGGCCTAGAAGCAAAATAGCGTACAACACGGTGGATTTTTGAAAGACCAAGCAACTTCCCAGTCGGCAAATACCCTACACACACAAAACCTACCATGGGCACAAAGTGATGCTCACAAAAGCTTGTAAATCCACACTTTGTAAGCACAATGCTATGCTGTCCATTTTCTGACGCGTGTTCCTCATCAAAAAATGAAATCGCTGGAAACTCGCTTGTCTCCATGCCTGCAAAAAACTCATTGACATACATCTTGGCCATGCGCATCGGAGTGTTTGCTACTGATTGATGAGACAGATCAACACCTAATAACTCCATAATGTGCTGCATGTGCATGGCTATACCATCAATGCGCTCTTGCTTTGACAAGATCGGCATCTTGATAGGTGAAGGAAATCGTGTTATAGCAGGATCGATCTTCTCATCAAACATTTTTATTTACCTTTTACTCTCAGATACTCTTCAAGAGGGCCGTCGTACAATTCAATACCCGTATCCGTAAATGCAAGAATTTTTTTCGCAAATCGATCTAACAAATCCCGGTCATGAGTCGCTACAATCGCAGTCCCCTTATATTCGTCAAGAGCCCATCCCAAAGCGGAAACAGCTTCCAGATCTAAGTGATTGTTTGGTTCATCCAAAACGATCATATTATGCTCGCCAAGGGTAATAGCACCCAAAATCAATCGAGCTGTCTCGCCTCCCGATAGACTTCCAACTTTTTTAAATGCATCTTCGCCAGCAAATAACATCTTGCCAAGAGCGCTTCGGATATCTTGATCATAGACTAAGGGGCGATATCTCTTGAGCCAATCAAAGAGTGTGATATCTTCTTTCTTGTCGACAAGATCGCCATGCATCTGAGGAAAATAGTTAATCAGCGCATTATGACCATACTCGATGACTCCAGCATCTGGAGGAAGGACTCCAGCGAGCATTTTCAGAAGAGTTGTCTTTCCACGGCCGTTGTTTCCGATTACTCCAATTTTATCTCCTCGTTGCAGCTCGAGCGTAAATTTTGAAATCACAGGCGCCGCACCGTATCCCTTTACAATGCTTTTTACCTGAGCGACAATCTTTCCAGACTGCTTTTCAGAAGGGATAAAGCGAATGTATGGCCTTTGAATATTTGTCTTTTTTAACTCCTGAGGTTGCAGGCGTTCAATTTCTCGAAGTCTTGACTGTACCTGGCTTGCACGCGTACCTGAGCGGAATTTCGATACAAACTCTTGCAGCTGCTCGATTTTCTTTTGCCTTGATTTCGCATCTTCTTGAGCTCTTTCATGTACCGACGACTTTGTAACAATCATCTCATCATAATTACCCGGATACACAATCACAGTCTCATAGTCGATATCAGCAATGTGCGTTGTTACTGCATTTAAGAAGTGGCGGTCGTGACTGACCACAATCAACACGCCCCTGTATTGCCTTAAAAACTCTTCCAGCCAATGAATAGACTCCATATCAAGGTGGTTCGTCGGTTCATCTAAAAACAGAGCTTCTGGATTGCCGAATAGGGCTTGGCAAAGCAATGCACGAAACTGCATATCAAGAGGAATTTCATGCAGCTGCTTTTGAAAATAACGTGGTTCTACACCAATACCGCCTAACAAATTTTCAGCATTTGCCTCTGCACTATAGCCATCTTCTTCAGCGATGATACCCTCAAGATCACCCAGTCGAATACCTATTGCGTCTGTAATATCATGAAGATAGAGCTCATCTCTTTCCTGCAGCGCACTCCACAGACGAGTATTACCCATGATGACTACGTCAACTACACGCATATCCTTAAATTCATGAATATTTTGTTTTAACATCCCTGTACGACGAGGCTTAGACACAGTGCCTGTGACTGGGGATTCTATACCCATGATAATTTTTAAAAGTGTCGATTTTCCGCTACCATTGGGACCTGTAAGACCAAATCTCTGCCCTGGAGGAAAGGCAATTTTCACTCCTTCAAACAGCGTCTTCCCACCAAAACTCATCGTAATATCATCTAATGTCACTGCCATAACTGTACCGCATCTATCAAACCTGCCAATTGCAGCAGGCTACTTTTATTCCCAAAGATGATATCAAAAACAGCTAATAGAGGTGTATCATCTTTTATTCACATTCCGCTTTGGACAGACAATCTCCTTTTCTTTTATGTAAATGCAAATTAAACTCCTTCATTTCTTCAACAACGATGTAGGTTAGATGAATCAAATTACAAATTCATACACATGGACTAATACGAATATACAAAACAATCTCATCTTAGAAAACACATCCGAATATCAAAAGATAGAACAAGCGATTCGAGATAACATACCCTTCGATAAATTCGAAAAAATCTTAGCGCTAACTGCTACAGAGACAATCGACCAAGAACTACTTATATTGGCCATTCATTCATACATCAAAGCGCTTCGATCGAATACAAAACATGACCAAAGAATATTGGAAACGCTGCTAAAAGCCTCGCCACCACAGATCGTAGACAAGTCTATTGTTGCGACTCTTTTTCTATTACCTGTATCCGCACAACAGAATATACGCAGCATACAAGAGACCTTTAAATGCATTCCCATCGCCCTTGATAAGTGGAAGCACACTTTAACTAAAATTGAAGTAAAAACTGTATATTCTCAAAGAATAGCTCAAGCACATACAAGTTTTCAATTTCTTGCACAAGCTTCCGTTGATCCATTATTTGAACAAAAGCTCTTTGAAATAGCCATTACTCAAGGAGCGCATCCTCAATTAATTCAAGAATGTGTTTTTACTGGTAAAGAACACCTTATCACTAGCGTTTCTCTTCATGCTATGATGCAGAGCTGCGCCTTGATGCAAAGCTATGCTATGAATTCAAATATGATTCATTCTCACTATTACACACTTATTGAAAAGACTCTACTACACTTTGCTCGTGAAAATAATCAAGACCTTATCGAAAAGAAACTCATTCAATTAACGATTGCAAAAGATAACCTTAAAGCCTTGAAAAGAAAAGATTATCCAATCTATACACTCAAAGATTTCATCAAATATAATGCAAAAGAATCCGTACAAAAAACATGTGTAAATTTCCCCTCTCTCATTTGTCAACTTGTAGATGACCCCCAAATATTCAACTATTTCAAAAAGAATAAAATAGTAGAGGCCTTGATACAGCTCGATACATCTTTTGCCAATATTTTTCTATACGAACTCGTATTTGCCATATCCAATAATTCTATAAAAAATGACCCCGGCTCACTACAAAGACTCAAAGAACTTGTCGCCTTCTTACTCAAAAATGGAGTGGATGAAAAATCGATTAATTTGCCTGACAAATATAATCAACATTTACTCTCATACGCACTCGCCTCCGAACAAATATGGCTCGCCCATCTCTTACTTCAACATGGCGCTTCCTCAGACACTGAAATTTCACCAGGACGATCTATTTCGAAATGTATAGCCACAAAGATTATAAGACTTGTACGCAGCCACAAGCATCTACTCGCTGGACACTATATCGATCTCTTGAAAACACTTTTAGAATATAAAGCACATCCAAATCCTCAACAGCACTTCGATAAACCCTTACTCGCCTCTATTTTTGATGCATTGTTCGTTCTTTCTACACAAAATACCAATGAAAAAGAAAAGCTCATACCTTCATTGCATACCATCATGAAACATATACTGGATGACAAGCGCATGAATCCTGAGACAAAAGAT
The DNA here is from genome assembly GCA_964487845.1 of uncultured bacterium. Lineage (GTDB taxonomy): Bacteria > Chlamydiota > Chlamydiia > Chlamydiales > FEN-1388 > CAZASK01. Next base: position 20,157 of record CAZASK010000020.1, on the reverse strand, counting down.
TCTGAAGGTAATCCCCTTCTTCATCTTGCCATACTTCCTGTGTTAGAAAATGATGAATTCTTTAATACAGGATCTTCTCTTTTTGAAGAGCTCCTTCGCAGTGGAGCATCACCAGAAGCTACAAATAACCAAAATATGACACTTGTAGAAATAGTCAAAAAGCGGGGCAACCTACGACTTGCTGAATACTTACAATCGAAAACCCCTACCACATTTTGTCTCTGTATCAAAAAGACTACAGATTGAAACATTTTCATGACAAGCCTATTGAGGAAAATAAAGTAGAGCATGTTACTCGCCTACTTGAAACAACACACTTCGAGAATGATAAGTAGAATTGTTGCTGGGATACCTCACTGAAGAAGAAGGTATCTCAACATCATCTGTGCATATTTTTTTGTTTTTTTGTACTGGCACGACCACGGTTTCTCCATCTTTTATAAGACGTCTTTTCCGCTTTAAAAACCGCAAGTCTGCATCGCTACGGAAAAGCTCTGCCTTCTTTAAAAGCGCAGGAAAGCAAGAACCCTCTGGAAGGCACACCACTTGCTCACTCACGACAGCGCCCGTAATATACACACTTACACACCCCTTCCTTGGTACTACAACAACTTGTTCATCTTCAAGTGGCATGGAATAGAAAAGCGCATCAGTATGCACCTCTGGAAGAAAGGATACACAAGCTAGCGCATCCGCCAATAAAGATCCTCGTAATAGCTCCAATTCCTTGGGTTCCCTTACAGCTCCTGTTACAAACACAGTGATGTACTGCCCTTCATTGGACACCATTTTTTGTTTATTCCGGTAAGCACTCACCCCAGCAAACGCTAAAAAACAGCACATAGCGACTACAAAAAGCCATTCTGGCACTGAAAGAGAATTGTCATTATTCACAATCAAAACGCTCTAATAAAAGAGGATGTGCTCACACACATCCTCCGTGCTCATTGAATACTATCAGATACTCTTATCAGCTATGATGCTGAACAAGCAAATTTAACAAGAGCAGTAGTGCTGGCAGTAGCTGCAGCAACGAGGCCAAGAAGTACGAATGCGTACGCTGTTGAACCTGCAAGAACGATAACAGCAATTTTCGCCACATCACCTGTAACTGCAATCCATGTATTGATCGTCACTCCATTCACAGCAACATCTCTTGCAATATCAATCAGATCGATAGAAATACCAATACCGCTGGTCACACTCTGAAATTGTGAGAGAGTAATATTGCCCAATGCTGCAAATACTGGCGTTAAGCCTACCTGAGCAGCCACATTAGCTAGTTGTGCTATACCCAATTTACCTGCAACATCTGCTGCTGCAGATACAATCACATCTGGGTTAATCACTCGTTGTTGAATCAACCAACCTGTTGTCTTCGCTACATTAGAGGCAAGCAAAAATGCCTTACTCGTTACTCGCACAAAATTTGGAACTGTTTCAGAAATAGGGTTTTTCCATGCGGCAGCTCCGGAAACTAGCTCTTGAAAGCCCCCTAAAAAACTACGGGCTCCAACGCAATCAGTGACAACTTTAATAGTTCCTGATAACACTGTGAGTACTGGTTGGTCGACATGCAAATTTATCGCAGATACAGCAGTTGAAAACAGCTTGAGCATATTACTCAATGCATCAGCATCTTGTACCATACGGACAGTCGTTGCTAATGCTAAACTAGGGGCTTTTACACATTGATCCCAGGTAATACAGTTCATATTTCTTATTTTCCTTATACTATTGGTTGTTGTGGTTTCATCAAAAATGCAGCGATTCCCGTGGCTGCAGCAACTACGCCTAAGCCAGAGAGGATAATCATATGAGATTCTATCGTTAAAGCAAGTGTGAGAAGAGCAACTTCACTGACAGCGTTAATCAAATCAACGATATTGTACGCGACATCTTCTCCATTCATCAGCAATCGAGATTTTTCTATAACATGCGCTCCAAGACCAAGCAAGAATGCAACTTCTACAAATCGTGACAATCCAACCTGTGCAACAACTCCAAACACTGGTGTCGAAGCGATTGCTTTCGTTATTCTGTCTAGCTTAATCATGCCCTGTTTTGCAAGCCAAGAAACTGCAACACCTACTCGCCCTACCGCAAAAAATGCATCTGCAACAACTCCATAAACTTTTCCTGCGTGCAGATCTTCTACAAATTTACCATTGAAAAAGTAATCAAAAGAAAGTGCAACACGTGTAGCCTCCAAGAGCTGTGCACAAGAGGTCATATTGGTCAAAGCTCGATGTGTAGTGCCGCCAAAACCAAGCGCTTTACTCAGATAAAAGCTTGAAATAGCCCCTATAATTACTTGTCTTACTGCATCGGTATTTTCTGCCACATGCGCAACGTGAGAAAAAGTCTTTGTTACACCTGTACGTATTACTGATACAGCTTTTGACATATTCTCTGAGGTCGTTTCTATAACATCAATTACTACTCGCTGAAAGTCGTTACAGCGCTCTGAAATACACTGAAAATTACAAATCATATTCACTTTTCCTTATGTATAAACTTTAACTACGCAAATCTCGTAGACACTCTACGACCTGCTTTGTTATTCCACAAGAATAAAATAAAGATTCAATTAAGCGATTGTTAAATAAAAAAAGAAATATCTGAAACGAGAATGCCTCGAAGAAAGTCTTCCGCCTTCATTACAGGCTTTCCTTCTACTTGAAGCTCAAGCACTTGAAGTGCACCTACACCACATCCAACAAGCAATTTACTTTTTTGAATAAGATGAAGAGATGCGGGCGAGAAATTTTCTGCAATATGCAGTTGAGAGCGAAGGATTTTCATTCGCTTACGTTCCCCTCGAAGTAAAACATAGCAAAATGCACCAGGATGTGGTGTAACAGCTCTTACCAGGTTGTGGATATCACGTGCAGGCTTTTTCCAGTCAATAGCACATTCTTCAGGAACGATTTTATCAGCAAAAGTAGCTTTCGCATGATCTTGCTCCACATAACAAGCGTTGCCATTTTCTATATCTACAATTACCCTCTGAATGAGCTGTGACCCTAGAACACACAATTCGCTTTCTAGCTCCGGAGCTGTCATATTTTCATTGATTGGAATTTTTTCCATGCACACGATATCACCAGCGTCCATTTTACGAACGAGACGAATAATTGAAATTCCGCTTTCAGACTCACCATTCATTAAACAGCGTTGAATAGGCGCAGCACCTCGATAAGCAGGCAAGAGACTTGCATGAACATTGACACACCCATGAGAAGGAATGTCAAGTATATCCTGCCTCATGATCTCGCCATACGCCACTACAACGTACAAATCAGCAGAAAACGTACGCAAAATAGCAGCAAATTCTGGGGTGGAACATTTTTCAGGCTGATAAACAGGAATAGAAGGAAGGAGCGAATAAGCTATCTGCTTGACAGGAGGAGGGATAAGTTTTGCAGAACGCCCCTGCGCCTTATCCGGCTTTGTGACTACTGCCAAAATATCTATTTTGGAGCGAACGAGGTCTGTCAATATATGAGCTGCAAAATCAGGGGTCCCAAAAAAAATGATCTTCATATACCCAGTTCATCATCTTGGGCAACACATTTTTTCTTCAATCCATGTCGGCCGATGAGCCCACGTTTACTGAGCTTACAAAATGCAAGGAAATGCTCTACTTCAGGTATTCGCTCCACCTCACATTCGATCTTATGAATCGCCTCATCCTGAGTCAGCGGCATGCGATACATGATTTTAAACAGCTGCACCAGCAGCTTTCTTTCGCGCAAGCCGATCTTATGCCTCTTCAAGCCTACGAGATTTAACCCTCCCAATCGGTAAGGGCTTCCAGCTCCAATTGTATAAGGAGGCACATCATGGGTAACTCGGCTCATCCCACCTACCATTGCATATTTGCCGATTCGGCAATATTGATGCACAGCAGCGAGCCCTCCAATAACAGCACAGTCTTCTACAATTACATGCCCAGCTAGTGTGGCATTATTACTCATAATCACACGATTGCCTAATTCACAATTATGAGCAATATGACAGTAAGCCATGAGTAAGCAGTTGTCACCTACCTTTACGCATGAGCCTTCTTGACATGAAGAATTAATAGTAACGAACTCTCGAATCTGACAAGATTTCCCAATGACAACCGAAGTTTTTTCACCACGAAATTTTAAATCTTGTGTTTTCGTCCCGATAACAGCTCCTGGCCAAATTTCTGTTGATTCTCCGATAGTCGTATTCCCGTCAAGCCAGACATTTCCTTTTAACACAACACGATCATGTAGAATACAATGAGGGCCAACCACGCAGAAGGGGCCCACCTCTACGTCATGGCCTATCTGAGCTCCAGGTTCAATAATTGCAGTAGGATGTATTTTTGTCGGCATGTAAAACTCTTAAATCAATTTTGGATCTACTAATGCAAAGCCTATTTCAGCTTCTGCTGCAAGTTTTTCATTCACATACGCTTCTGCTTGTACACGCCCTCCTTTGGAGCCAAACAATATCCCCGTACAATGCAGCATCAACGTATCTCCAGGCTTTACTGGATGACGAAATTTAGCGCCATTTACATTAAGCAATACCGCTATCTTCTGTCTATTTGTTTTCAAATGCACCATAATTCCACCCGTCTGGGCGAGCGCTTCTAAAATTAAAACACCAGGCATGATAGGTGCTTCAGGAAAATGCCCTTGAAAAAAAGCTTCATTGAACGTTGTATTTTTTTGTCCGATGATATGTCCATTTTCAAGATCCAGCTTCACGATACGATCCACTAGTAAAAAAGGATAACGATGCGGGAGGATCTTCATGATCTCTTTGATATCCATAGACTGTGGGAAATCAGTGGTAGATGATTCCATTAGCTTCTCTCTTGCAAAATATGATTAAACAACTTTTTAGCAAAGGCAACGTTACTTGCATGACCTGAACGAATAGCAATAATATGCGCATAAAAGTCCATGCCTATAAGTGATAAATCGCCAATCATATCGAGTACTTTATGGCGTACCATTTCATCTCTGAAATATAACCCACCCTTGCTAATTACCGCATCTTCTTTTACAACAACAGCATTATCCAGACTTCCACCTTTGATCAGACCTCTATCCATCAAAGATGACAACTCGCTATATAATGCAAATGTACGACATGGGGCAATGTAATTTTTAAAATTTTCACTCGTTATTTTTTCCGAGAAATATTGTGTCCCAAGCGCTACAGCATCGGGATAGTGAAGCGTGTAGCTAATCCGATATTCATGACTTGGTATAGCCACAATATGAATATCTTTATCTGTTAAATATACAGGTGAGCGTAAAACTGCAATAGGATGTGAAGCTGACAGCTCTTGTATCCCCGCTTGTTCAATAAGATCCACAAAAACATCCGATGATCCGTTGCCTGCCGGAGGCTCTATATTTGAAAGCTCAATGCAGACATTGTCAATTTCATAAGCACGAAGCGCTGCAAGTACATGCTCTACTGTGTATATTCTTACTTGATCGATCGCAATATTGGTGCTTCTTGATGTATCAAACACATACTCAAAAGTCGCTGGGATAACTGGTTGCCCTGGCAAGTCCACTCGCTTAAAGACAACGCCGTGTCCTGCCTTGGCAGGAACAAAACGCAACGTTACCTCTTGCCCTGTATGAATGCCGACCCCAGAAAAGCTGACCGGACGCGCAATCGTTTTTTGTTTTCGAAATAGCGCTGCCCTATTTGATTGACTAGGCGTATCAGTGAGAGCAAGCGCGGGCGATGATGACATCGTTATTTTCCCTTACATTTCATATCATTTTGGTAATGATACCACCTTCTAAATGGCTTATGAGCATGTTGAAATGGTCTCACACGCTCTGCCGTCATACAATCATCTTTACAACAGCCTCTATATTTTTCAAGACAGCTTGGACAACATAAAAATAGCTCATTACAGTCCATATTCGCGCAGTTGTAGTAACTTTCTGCTTCAGTGCCGCAGTGATGACATTTTCCGATCTTTACTGTCGCCTCATCGCTGATTGGAACCGATAATCTATCATCAAACACAAAGAGCTTACCAAGCCAATGCTTTGATTTCTCGTCGAGTCCATATCGGATAACGCCGCCTTGAAGTTGAAAGATGTTCTGAATTCCCTCTTGCATGAGCAAGCTCGAAAACAACTCACATCGAATACCGCCTGTGCAGTACATTAACACTTTTGTTTGAGGGGTAATCTTCTTTTTTAACTCCTCTAATGAAGCTAAAAATTCTTTAAAAGTCTGACATGCAAAGAGATACGATCCTTGAAAATGCCCTAATTTCCACTCATAATCATTTCGAACATCGAGCACGATTTTGTCTGAATCGCTATTATCCAACTCTTCCTTCCACTCTTTAGGAGTCATGTACTGACCTCTTGTCTCTAGAGGAAGGTCTACTCCCAAAGCAACAAGTTCTTTTTTCTTTTTGATGGTCAACCTAGGAAACGCATGCTCTGGATGCGTATGTAATTTAAAGTCGATATGAGAGCCTGGAAAACGGGCACTCAGCCACTCCATATACTCCACTGCTGCCTGATGACTTGCGCTCATTTGAGCATTAATACCTTGATGAGAAATGTAGATTCTCGCAGTTACATCGCGCACTTTTAAAAAGGACTTGTGAGCTTTTACTTCTGCATCAACGTCTGCAATAGAACCTATATAATAAAAAGCGATAACAAGTACGTTATTATCACGGAAACCAGAAGGCAATTGAGGAAGTGAGCAAGACATAGAGAAAACCCTTATATCAATTACGGTATCTAAAAAGTTATTTCGTCAATGATAAAGAAATTGATCGATTTTCTCAAGGAAACACTTCATATGAAATACAAGCTACGAGAGATCTTTTGCCAAAAATGGGCAAATTTGACAATCTATACTGCGAGTATACAAAACAAGGTGGAGCTCTCATGAAAGAAAGTATCAAAAAAATTGATGATACAAATTTTGAAAAAATCACATCTACTGGCTGCGTGCTAGTCGATTTTTCTGCTGAATGGTGCGGGCCGTGTAAAATGCTACACCCTGTATTAGAAAGTCTGGCTATAGATGCAGAAGTAGCGGCCAAGGTAGTCGTCGGCAAAATGGATGTTGATGAATCACCAAAGACAACACAGCATTTTCAGATCACCTCGGTTCCTACTCTGATCATCTTTAAAAATGGCGCAGAAGTAAACCGAATCGTTGGACTAAAAGATCTTGCCACTCTCAAAAAGATATTGCTGCAACACGCATAAAACAGCTCTCATCGTCTTACACCATCTCGTAATGGAGATGGTGTAAGAGAGCATTCTTTCTACGAAGGTGCCTGTTCAGAATCTTGATTCATGAACTGACTGCTGTCATGGTCCTCGTAATCTTCTTCATCTTCATCAGGCGCTGGCATCTCATCATCCATATTGGCGCCTATAATATCGCCTTGTTTGCTATTTTTATCAACTGCAGGCTTGTCTTTTATCTTCACAAGCTCAACATCAAAAATCAAAAGCGCATTTGGCATCAGCTGACCGGAAGTGCCGTATCCTAAGTCAGGATGAATAAACAACCGTCGTTTCCCGCCTTCTTTCATACCAACTAAACCTTGTCGAAACCCTGGAATAGTTTGTGTAAGAGAAATGGAGATAGGAGCTCCCGCTTCTTCGGAAGAGCCAAAGACCTGCCCATTCGCATACTGCCCTTTGTAGTGAATTTCAGCCACGACATCTTCGCTAAGCTCTTTTCCAGAACCCTCTTCAAGAATCATGCACTGAAGCTTGCCAGGCTGTATCTCTTTAATACTTGACTTTGTAGCATTCTCCTTCAGAAAAGCCTCAGCTTCCTGTAAGTTTTTTTCACTCATCTCTTGATAAGCAAATTCTTGAACAGACTGAATGGCTTCCTCATACTCTTCTTCCGTAAGAGGAGATGCTTTTCCTGCTTTTCCATTTTGCATGCCTGAGATAACGGCATCAAAATTCAACTTCAATACCGGATTATCAAGACTCTTTTGCACAAGATGCCCATACGCCTCTGATAACTTTTTGTTAAAAGCTTCAGAACGCAGCTCTTCTTTTGAAAATTTTTTTACTTGATTTCCATCTGGACTTGAGTCGCTCACAGCAGCTATCGCATATGCAAAAGTGCAGGAAAGACCTACTGCACATACTATCTTCCCAAATTTCATATTCTGTTTCTCCTTACAACGATTCTAATTTAGTCACCGTTTCTACTTTGATCTTTAACTCTTTCATCTGCTCTTCTGAGACCATAGAGGGAGCCCGGGTCATCAGATCTTGTGCTCTTTGTGTTTTAGGAAAAGCGATGACTTCACGAATGCTGCTCGCTCCCGCCATAATCATCAACAGCCTATCGACTCCCACGGCAATGCCGAGATGAGGGGGCGTGCCATAACGCAGCGCTTCAATGAAAAATCCAAATTTAGCTACTCTTTCCTCTTGAGAAAAGCCTAGTAATTCAAAAATTTTGTCTTGCAAAACGCTATCGTGAATACGCTGAGACCCCGATGCCATCTCATAGCCGTTCAGCACAAGGTCATAACTCGATGAACGCATGCGAAGAGGCTCTACCTCGATAAGGTGCATATCATCGAAGTTAGGAGATGTAAATGGGTGATGCTCGCTTTCCATCCTTTGCTCTTCTTCATTCCAGGCAAATAATGGAAAATCTGTTACCCAAAGGAAACGAAAGCTATTTTCCTCAACAAGACCTCGTTTTTTTGCCACTCGGCGCCTGAGATGATCAAGAGCTTGATTCACCTTTTTCACAGGCCCCGCCATCACAAAAGCTGCATCACCTGGTTTCATCTGCAATTTCTCTATCCACTCTGATTGCTCATCTTCTTGTATATACTTCGCAAGCGATGAGGTAAAACCACTTTCTTGTAATTTGATCCAGCCAAGCCCCTTCATCCCAAGGTCTGCCATGTAAGCGCTATACTCGTCAATTTCTTTGCGAGAACAGCTGGCACCTGCTGGGACGCAAAATCCCTTGACCACACCACCTGCTGCTAATAGATCGTGAAAGACGGTAAAACTTGATTTTTCAGCCTGGTGCTGAAGTGAGACAAACGACATTCCAAAGCGAAGATCTGGCTTATCGGTTCCATATAGCTCCATACAATCGGCATAACTCATACGTACAAAGGGCTCTTGTATATTCACTCCAAGACAATCAGCAAATAACTTACACATGAGCTTTTCTACAAGAGGGAAAAGGTCATCTTGTGTGGCGAAGCTCATCTCAATATCAAGCTGCGCAAATTCAGGCTGTCTATCCGCCCTCGAGTCTTCATCGCGAAAGCAGGTAGCAAACTGAAAGTAACGGTCTAAACCTCCGACCATCAAAATCTGTTTGTAGAGCTGCGGCGACTGGGGAAGAGCATAAAATGAGCCTGGATAGAGCCGTGATGGGACAAGGTAGTCACGAGCACCTTCTGGAGTAGACTTTCCTAGTATGGGAGTGCCAACTTCTGTAAAGTTGTGCTGGTCCATATAGTTTCTGCAGGCAAGCTGTACCTTATGACGTAAAATCAAGTTATTGAGGATAGGACCCTTTCTCATATCAAGATAGCGATACTGCAAGCGCACTTCATCGCTGATATCCATCGTGGCATCTGCTACCACAAGCGGCAAAACATCTGAGCGTGAAAGCACCGTCACTTCATGAGCAAGAATTTCCACCATTCCTGTCGCCAAGGCTTTATTTGGGTCTTTCCTCTGGACCACCTTTCCTCGGACTGTGACGACATACTCTGAGCGTAGTCCCTCTATTATCTGAGGATCTGCCATCACCTGTGTAATGCCAAAGCGATCTCTGAGGTCCATGAAGACAAAGCTGCCAAAATTGCGTAATTTATGGACCCAGCCACTGAGTACAACCTCTTGTCCTATATGCTCTTCTCGTAATGCTCCACATGTGTGGGTTCTTCTAAACTGCATGCTCGTTCTTCCTCATATAGTTGGCGACATCCTGTATTGCCATCATTATTTTATTACCAGTCGCCATCTCTTTGAGCTCAACTTTTCCTTCTTTCAGCTCATTTTCTCCTAGGACGATGACATACTTCACCCCATCTTCTGAAGCTATCTGCATCGCCTGTTTCAACTTTTTACACCGCACATCTACTTCTGCCATCACATGGTCATTTCTCAGCTCTTTTACAAGAGAAAAGCCTGCTAATAACGCCTCTTTTCCAAGTGGAATGACAAGGACATCAGGACGCTTTCTTTCAGGCATCGAAACATGCTGCGCAATCATTGTCTGAATAATACGCTCAATTCCCGTGGCGAAGCCTATACAGGGCAAATCGGGGCCGCCCAATTCTTTAATCAAGCCATCAAATCGTCCGCCGCCACCAATAGTATTTTGAGCGCCTAGATTTCCCGAGGTGATCTCAAATACAGTCTTTGTGTAATAATCAAGCCCTCTTACAAGAGCAGGATTTACCTGGAATGGAATCTGTATATGCGTAAGGAGCTCTTTTACTGTATCAAAATGACTACGTGATTCATCACTCTGAAAGTCGAGTATGGAAGGTGCTTGAACAAGTATCTCTTGGTCTTTGGCGTCCTTCGAATCTAAAATTCGTAATGGGTTCAGCTCAAGTCGTTTTTTACTCTCTTCTGACAAGCTATCGAAATAGGGCCTTAGATAGGATTGCAAAGCATCTCGATAACGAGCTCTTGTCTCTTTTTCCCCAAGGGAGTTTATATGCACTGTTAAATTTTGTAATCCTAGCCGTGTATACAAGGTATAGAGCATATCGATTACTTCGGCATCTTGGGCCGCATCGTGGACTCCTATAATCTCTACTCCAAATTGGTGATGCTGCCTATAGCGCCCTGACTGCGGCCTTTCATATCGTAGCATTGGCCCTATATAAAACAGCCTATGCACCTGCTTGGTTATGTGTAATTTTTTTTCTACAAAAGCTCTCATGACAGAGGCTGTCCCTTCAGGACGCAAAGCCATGGAACGTCCTGCGCGGTCTTCAAAGGTATACATCTCCTTGGATACAATATCCGTCTCATTGCCAACACTTCGGGAAAACAACTCTGTACGTTCAAAGATAGGCGTGCGTATCTCCTCTAAAGAAAAATCATGGGCCAGCTGACGTATCACATTTTCTACGTACTGCCACAAATGTGCGCTTCGCCATAATTCTTTTGGATCATGAGGGAGAATATCGAAAAGACCAGTAGGTATTGCAATGTTCACGAATAGATCAACTCCTTACAAATGAATAAGAGACCTCTTGCGTAATTAAGGGTTCTGTCGATTTTCGGGTTCTTTTGAGCCGCTTTTCGATTCGAATTACAGGGATTATATCCGTTGATATTACCCCTGTAATTCGAATCGAAAAGCGGCCAAAATAATCCCAAAAAGCGACAGAACCCTTAATTACGCAAGAGGTCTAAGGAAAAATCGTAACGTGTTTTCTGGGTTAAATGCAACAAATCAAACGCCTACGCGGTCAAGATAGCGCGCAAACTGCTGACCTGCTGTGTAGAGGAGATCGCGCTCTTCGAGAGTAGGCAGCTGTGTTCTGCTTGATGATAGAAACACAAGCACTCCTATCGTTCTATTATTTAGCTTCATACGACCTCATGTAGATAAGAATTCTGCAAGTTCATCTTCGTAATATTTCTGTATTTGATACCATTCTTCTACAAGGATATGCAGCCCCTCTTCTGACGTTGCATTTTGCATTTCATCAAGCATAGATGCTAGAGATTCTCGCTGCTCTTGCAGAAGAGAAATAAGCCGCCCGTGAGAGCCACTATAGCTTGGGGAGATGACAGATTGAGGAGCGTCTGCAGTCGCAATAATCTTTTGAGGCTCATGTGATGCTGTGTTATAGAGAGAAGCCGCGATGGCGCCAATAGTTGCAGCAGTCACCACAAATAGAGAAAGCGTATTGTACCAACGATGCTTCAAAATAACCGGCGCTGGCTCCTTCTTTTTCTTTAATGGCACCAATTCAGCTTCGGCCTCATCTGCTGAAAATGTAAGCTCCTCCTCATCACAAAATGGATGATGCACAGCTTCTAGCTCATCTACCAAATTGCTGAGATTGAGCTCTCTGAGTTTTTTTTCTGTCTGTGTATCAAATATTTTATCTGTCATATCGATACCATAACGAAATAATCGTTTTTCCCATAGAAAACTTTATTTATTGTTGCTATAGTCGTCATCTTATGCCATTTGTACACTTACACAACCACTCTCAATATTCTCTTCTTGACGCTCTGATGAGCACGCAGGCTCTTGCTGCCTGCGCAAAAAAACATCACATGCCAGCTGTCGCTATCACCGATCACATGAATCTCTTTGGCATCGTTGACTTTTACAAGCAGTGTAAAGAATTGGGAGTAAAGCCCATTATCGGCTGTGAGATGTATCTTGCTCCAGAGTCACGTTTTGAGAAAAAAAGACTCTCCAACTTGCCAAACGCCTTTCACCTCACTCTGCTTTGTAAAAATAAAACAGGCTATCACAACCTCTGTAAGCTCACCTCTTCTGGTTATACTGAAGGATTTTACTACGTTCCTCGTATTGATTTTGAGCTCTTGAGTCGCCATCATGAAGGACTGATATGCCTATCTGGATGCAAAAATAGTGAACTGGCTTTTCACATCCTAAAGGGATCTTCCGCCGCATTTGAAGAGACTCTTTGCCGCTATCAGACTCTCTTTAAAGATGATTTGTATCTTGAGCTGCAGCGACATACCATGACAGCAGAAGATATGCAGCTTGACAACATGCAAGATGAGCCTTGGCTCTATCAACAATACCAGGATTACACACAAGCACAAGAAAAAGTAAACATACGCCTGCTACAAGCGGCTCAAGAACATGCGATCCCTTATGTCGCCACAAATAACTGTCACTACAGCGAGCGAGAAGATTGGAAGGCGCATGAAATTTTGATTAACGTACAGTCTGGCGAGCCATGTCAGGTATGGGAGCGCGATGTCAACGGAGAGCCTAGATTTCGCACGCCAAACCCAAAGCGGACTACATTTCCATCGCATGAATTTTTCTTCAAGTCAGAAGAAGAAATGCAAGTGCTCTTTCATGATCTGCCGCAAGCTCTTGAAGAATCTGTGCGCATTGCTGAACGATGCGAGCTTGAGATGGACTTTAAAACAAAGCACTACCCCGTCTATGTGCCCCCTCATTTGAAAGCAAAAGCCTACACACAAGAAGAACGACTGAAGTCTGTAGAAGAATATCTTATGCAGCTATGTATCGATGCTATCCCTATTCGCTATACTCCAGAGCGTTTAGCAAAGGTAGCAGAGAAATATCCTAGCCAAGACCCAGCTACTGTAGTGAAGCAAAGACTAGACTATGAGATGAACATCATCACCTCTAAAGGGATGAGTGACTATCTTCTTATTGTATGGGACTTTATCCATTGGGCAAAGAAAAATGGCATCCCCATGGGTCCAGGAAGAGGTTCTGGAGCTGGCTCTATCATCCTCTACCTCACAGGCATCACTGATATTGAACCCTTGCGCTTCAATTTGTTTTTTGAGCGCTTTATCAACCCCGAGCGGATATCCTATCCCGATATTGACGTTGATATCTGCATGGACAGACGAAATGATGTCATCAGCTACACGATAGACACCTATGGCAAAGACAACGTCGCTCAAATCGTGACCTTCGGCACGATGAAAGCGAAGATGAGCGTAAAAGACGTAGGCCGCGTCTTGAGCGTGCCTCTTTCCAAAGTCAACCATATTGCTAAGCTGATTCCAGAAGACCTCAACATCACCATAGAAAAAGCCTTGGAAAAAGATCCCGACCTGAAGAAGGTGTATGAGACCGATGAAGAGGCAAGACAGCTGCTCGATTTAGCAAAAAAGTTGGAAGGCTCGATCAGAAACACAGGCATACATGCCGCAGGAATGATCGTTTCAGGAACCCCTCTGACAGATCACATCCCTGTATGTAATGCCAAAGACTCCCCTATGCTCGTCACACAATTTTCGATGAAGCCTGTCGAGATGGTGGGAATGTTGAAGATCGACTTCTTGGGCTTAAAAACACTGACTTGTATTCAGATGTGTTGTAATGCCATCAGGCAAAATAAAAATATCGATGTCAACTGGGTAGACCTTCCCTTAGAAGACACCTTGACATTTGAGCTTCTCAACCAGGGTAGAACCCAAGGTGTGTTCCAGCTAGAATCTGGAGGCATGCAAGACCTGGCAAAGCAGCTGCACCTGGACCGCTTTGAGGAAATCATCGCGGTGCTTTCTCTCTATCGTCCTGGCCCTATGGATATGATCCCCTCTTTCATCCAACGAAAACATGGCAAAGAGGCTATCGAGTCAGATCATCCTTGGATGGAGGAGATCTTAGCGGAGACCTATGGCATCATGGTCTACCAAGAACAGGTGATGCAAATCGCAAGCAAGCTTGCCAACTACTCTCTTGGCGAGGGTGATGTACTGCGTCGTGCGATGGGTAAAAAAGACATGAGGGAGATGGCCAAGCAAAGAGAGAAATTCACACAAGGAGCTCTCAAAAATGGCATCTCAGAAGAGGTTGCCAACCGCATTTTCGATAAGATGGAAAAATTTGCGGAATATGGATTTAACAAATCGCATGCGGCTGCATATGGCTATCTCACCTATGTCACCGCATATCTCAAAGCACACCATCCTGGCGAGTGGCTCGCTGCCCTCATGACGTGTGATAAAGATGATATCGAAAAAGTAGCCAAGTTCATCAACGAAGGCCAACAGTCAGGTATCCAGACGCTGCCACCTCATGTCAATGAGTCGCTCAGCCATTTTGCCGCTACTAGCCAAGGCATTCGCTTTGCTCTTGGCGCCATCAAAGGTGTAGGCTCAAATGTGGTCGACGCCATTGTAGAAGAGCGCACAAAGCGGGGTCCCTACAGCTCATTATATGACTTCATCTCACGCATCGATACGAAGCGAGTTGGCAAAAAGGTAATCGAGCTTTTAGTAGAGAGTGGAGCGTTTGACTTTACCAAGTGGAAGCGCGATGAATTAAAAGCTTCTGTTGATCAGATGTTTGAGGAGACGCTCAGGAGCCAAAAGGAAAAAGCAGCAGGCGTGCTCTCTCTTTTTGCAAACATACAGAGCCAGGCGGCACACACTTCTACTCCTCCGAAGCTTGCCAGGCTCCGATCCGCTGACGAGCTCTTGCTTCGAGAAAAAGAGCTTCTTGGTCTTTTTTTGACAGGCCACCCACTAGATACTTTCAAAGAGCTGATGCAGCAGCTAGGGGGCATTCCCCTTTCGAAACTAGAAACTCTCGACTATGGCGCTGTCTTTCGCTCGGCGTTCATCATCGAGTCGGTCACAACCCGCTTTTCTTCAAAATCAAATAAAAAATTCGCTATCTTGACAGTAAGCGACGGCACTGTTGGTGAAGACGGGAAAAGCCGCTTTGAGCTGCCGATTTGGCCAGAGCTCTATGAAGAAAAGGGGCTGCTTCTTATTGAAAATAGAATGATCTGGGCAGTGCTCTCGAAAGAAAAAAGAGAGCAGTCTACACAGCTGTCATGCCGCTGGCTCTGTGATTTGAAAACGATCTCTGACAAAGAAATCAAAGATTCTGAGATCGCCTATGACAAGGCAAAGCTTGCTGCAAAAGCGCGTGCAGCCTACAGCTCAAATCCAAATAAGTCCGCTAAAAAGCCTTTATCTACCTCTTCTGCAATATCAACTGCTGCCCCACAAAAAATGATCCTACGATTCGACTTAGACAAGCTTCGCTTCAGTCACATATTGTACCTAAAAAATATTCTCCAGTCCATGCCTGGGCCGCAACCTCTCGAAATACGTTTTACGCAAGGCGATCAAGAAAACGCTACGCTCCATCTCAACGCCAATTTCTTTATTTCAGACGACAATAACATTCTCGAGCAACTCTCCACACTTTCATCATTTAATAACAATTAATACAATCGTAGTTATTATTTAGTTATAATTCATAATTATATAGAATTACCCAAAACGAATCAGATTCATTACAGCGAGTCTCGCTGAATAATTCAATAAAGGAGAAAATATGAATAGCAATCTTTATGTAAATAATCCATATCAAAGCAATCTACAAGAAAATAAAAATTCGAAACTATTCAATCCTAATTCTCTACCTTACACGCCTTCAAATAACTGCAGTGGCAATAAAGAAAATAATACACAAAAAACGATGTTTGTCTGGCAGCGTTTTAACCCATGCAATGATATCTCCAACACCCCTCGAAACGATCTACAAAAAAATAAGAATTCGAAATCATTAAATCCTAATTCTCTACCTTACACGCCTTCAAATAGCTATAGTGGCAACAAAGAAAATAATACACAAAAAACGATGTTTGTCTGGCAGCCTTTTTATTCATCTCCTGTATTACTACCACCTCCAAAAAAACATTCAGAGCAACAAATTCAGAATCGAAAAAAAAATTTTTAATTAATAAATATTCAAGAGTCCATACCTTGAAAAATGGACATGGACCGCTATTTCATGGGTTCTCTATATTTAACGATCACCGTGAAATATGTTTTTCACTTAAACTCGGTGATTTTCTTCACTTTACCCTCGCTTGAAATTGAGCCGCCTGCCTATCATGTGAGCCAGTAGACAAAAATGGAGCCAAGATTGGAGCCCGCCTCCACTCTGGCTGATATACTACGTATGAAGAAAGGGTACACGTGAAATATCTCGAGAAACATGCAAGAGCTGCTCTATCCTCTGGGCTGTACACACTCATCGCCTTATTATGGTTCATGAGTGCTACAACTCCACTTGAAGGGGCCTATATTCTAAGAAATGGCAAATTGATCAATGTTCAAGATGTTGCTTATCTGCCAATAGAAGAGCATTATAACGCAGGTGTTGCCTCCATTCAGGCAAAAAAATGGGACGAAGCCATTAAGCATTTTCGGATTATCACTATCAGTTTTCCCAAGGCAGAGCTTACTCAAAAAGCACATTATTTTCTTGGAATTGCCTACTACGAAGTTGATGATTTGGAAATGGCGAACCAAAAACTGAGTGAATACTTGCAAATAAGCGCCCTGTCAAGTCAAAAAAATAGCCTCTACTTTCTTCAGGCATTTAAATATAAGCTTGCCATTGCCGAACGCTACCAAAGAGGCGAAAAAGGGCGACTCTTCCACCATGGGAAAATGCCGAAGTGGAGGCCAGCACAAGAAGATGCTCTCGAAATCTACAACGAAATTATCAACACCCTCGCCAACAATGACCTTGTAGCCAAGGCTCTCATCTGCAAAGGGCTTCTTCTCAAAAAGGAAAAGGAATACAAAGAAGCTATACAAACCTTTCAGACAGCGATTAAAAAGTTCCCGAAAAGTGCAACAGCACTTCAAGCCTATGTATTAATCGCAAAAACATATCTGAAACAGTGCCGCCATGAAATGCAAAATGCGGATCTTTTGGGGTTGTCTCAACTCAATAGCAAAAAACTGACAGCAGATTTTCCAAAGGCAAAAGAAGCCAAGCTCATAGCTCAGTATATAAAAGAAATGAGTGAGCTCTACGCACAAAGCCTCTACGAAACAGGTGAGCTCTACGAAAGAAAATCGCATCCAAAAGCAGCTGTCCTCTACTACCATATCGCCGTGCACAAATTCCCAGACACTCAAGCTGCCACACTCTGCCATGAGCGCCTTACTCATTTAAAACCTTATATTCAAGAGATAGGATTGAAAGAATGAATGCAAAGCGACTCGTAACACTCTTCCTGACATTAGCAGGGTGCGCCTCATGTGGATTTCGCCTCAGCACTGTTCATGATCCTGTTGCCTTGCACATTCCTTTTTGTGAGGGCGACAATGATGGTAGTTTGACACAGCAAGTAATTCAAGAAATCGAAAAGAAGGGACAGTTTCGATACACAACAGCAGATAGCCGCTATCTCCTTAAAGTAAAAATTATTGACTCGAAATACAACAACATTGGATATCGTTACGACCAGAAGAAATTAAAAGACGGGAAAAAACAACTTGTTGCCAACGAAACGAGGCAAAAAATTTTGGCTGAAATACAAATAATCGACAGAAGCTCCGAGCAAGTAGTTATCGGCCCAGCACATATTGAAGCGTCATGCGACTTTGACCATGAAAACTACAATATCCAACATAAAGTAAATCAATATTCTCTGGGGCAGCTTACCGATATCGACACCGCATATGAAGTTACTGAAATACCGTTGTATCGAAAGCTAGCGCAAAATATAGCTATCTACCTAGAAAATAATCATGAACTTTCTTCGTCCACGTTAAATAATATGTAATTTTTTATACAAAGGATATCTCATGCAAATAGAAGCGACTAGTGACTTTGCTCTTTCTCATCTGACACAAGCTCTCGAATCTGGCTCTTCAATTTCGGTAAATAAAGATGGGACATGGCATACAAGATGGGAAATTACACGCATATTTAGAAAGCTATTTGGTTTTGAAAATCAAGACAATTTAGCTGTTGCCTCTTTTTTAAAACGCTACCTCAAATCGCAAGAGATCACTACTGGAAGTGTAAAACAGGGGATTTTTGCGCATCCAGTAACTGATGAACAGCATATAAAGGCTGCTATCACAGCAATAAAGAAAAGACTCTATCCTTCACAGCCAGCTGCTGTAAGAAAAATAAATGATATAAAACGTCATTTTTATGCTTACCAAGCAAGAAAAACCCCTCAACACACCATACTTGCAATACCACCATCATATAACGATCAGGAATGGTTGAAAAAAAAGATATCCAAGTGGAAAGGAAAGCAATTTCCTGATATGGCAACAGATATCTCTAATGAAGATTCTCGAAAAATCGACGCTATTTCCTGCTATGCAAAAACTGTCCAGCTACTCAAAGTAGATAAGAGCTATCGAGATTTTTTCTTCAAGTTCGTATTCAAAAATACAAATGGCGGCTGTCCTGACTCAGTGCATGTAGCAGTACAATTCCCAGAGCTGACACAGCGACTTTCCTTGTCCTATCTGGACAAGAGAGTAAAGAGAGTGGTCCAATATTGCGGTCTTGAATACAAGGCCTCTGGGGAAAACGACCCTGTCCAGAAAGAAGTCAACTTACGCATGAAGGTATTATCCGAAAAGAACCAGCCAGAAATACAATATATACCAATCACTGACTTGACGAAAAAAGTCCCTCTCTATGACATAAAAAACAAGGCAAAAGCGCGCATGATGTCTGTTGCAGAAATATTTCAGGCATTTCAAGATAAAAACAACATCCAGATAGGTGATTTAGAGTACACGCAAGAAGGAATTTCGCTCTGTTACCCCACACAACCACTCTTAGATTTTAACAAAATTGACTGGTGGAAAGACCTTCCGCCCCTAGAGACTCTCACGAAAGAAAGCATTCAAGTGCGCTATAAAATAGACATGAGTAAATATCATAGTGTTCTTTTAGTAAATGCGACACGTGAAAAAGACCCCCGATCAGCTATTGGAAATCATGCCTGGATCAGCGTCATTATACCAAAAGGAGATGACACATTCACCCTTCATCCTATAGGGAAATATCCACATAAATATCCACAAGGGCTCCTGAAAATGTTGGCATCCACATTCCAAACACTACCTGGTGTTTTTACTGTTGTTGATGAAAATGAATTCTATTTTCATAGAAAGCTCTGCTGCGTACCAAAGGGATTATCAACGAATCAATTTCAGCTATTGGTCGAACAGCTCAAAAATGACTTCACAAATACAGCTGTTTTTCAGCACCAAGGTGATAACTGTGCTGCCTGGGTTCAGCAAACACTGGAAGCAGTATTTGGAGAATCTTTCCCAAAACTTTTTGACATTTCCATATATGAGGCAGCTACCCCCTTTCCTATCAATATCGTAAGCCGTAGTCTGCGATGGCTACAAGACCATGTCTCTGAGCCTATTTCCCATATAGCACGCAGTGCCTTCGCCTATCTCTGTGGCCAAGACACTACGTTGATCGCACATAAATTATGGCGTAAAGGTCGCCTGTCTCTTCCAGCTGAGCTTTTCAATCAATACAAAGCTCTTGAGTCCTTTTCGGTAGAGGAAAAATAAAAGTGTTAAACCAAGTTTAAAATTTCCTATTTCACCAATTTAGAAATTTCCTATTTTC
>CAZASK010000019.1:27206-27604 GCA_964487845.1 uncultured bacterium | reverse complement strand
TATCTAAGCTTGACGTGGCTTGACGCGCTAGGAATCTTCTGGCGGGAATTGCTGATCTTTATTAGCCTTATTCACATCTATCTCTTCTGCATTGATAAGTAGTTCTACAATTTCTGGACAATTCCAATCGCATGCTCGAAAAAGTGGCGTCGCACCATTTTTATCAGCCTTATTCACATCTATCCGTTTTGTATTGATAAGTAGTTTTGCAATTTCATTGTTTTCTCTGTCGATTGCTAGATGAAGTGGTGTCCAACCATCTTGATCAGCCGTATTCACATTTATCCCTTCTGAATTGATAAGTAATTTTACAATTTCATTGTTTTTTCTGTCGATTGCTAGATGAAGTGGTGTCCCACCCCTTTTATCAGCCTTATTCACCTCTATCCCTTCTGCAT
>CAZASK010000019.1:0-27106 GCA_964487845.1 uncultured bacterium | reverse complement strand
TGATAAGTAGTTCTACAATTTCCGAATTACCCTGCATGCATGCTACATGAAGTGGTGTGCAACCAGAATATTTATCAGCCTTATTCACCTCTATCCCTTCTGCATTGATAAGTAGTTCTACAATTTCCGAATTACCCTGCATGCATGCTACATGAAGTGGGGTCCCACCAAATCTATCAGCCGTATTCAAATTTATCCCTTCTGCATTGATAAGTAGTTCTGCAATTTTATTATTTTTCTTTCTGATTGCTAGAAGAAGTGGTGAAGTCCCATTTTCATCAACTTGATTTACATCTGCACCTTGTTCAATACATAGCTTCACTTGTTCATACTTATTGCTCGCGACAGCTCGTTGAAGTGCACTATCGACAAATGTTTTGTAATGCGTTAGCGATATATCGATATTTTTTTTAAGAAAGGGGAATATTCTCCTTAAAATCGATCGACTCAACTTCCCTATTTGACATTTAATTTTTATCATTGCTGCCCCAACGTTGTCCGAAGTGTCCCCGCTTTCGTTCACGTGTTTTGTGATCTTTTTTAGAGAGTAATTCCCCAAAAAATACTTTTGCTGGATTCTTTCAATCAGCTTCTGAAAAAAATTCAAATTTTTATTGCTGTATTCTTTTCCTTTTTCTACGACCTTCAGCGTTACTGTATTATTTTCCTTCACTAACACCAAACGTTGCTTCTTTGTATCCATAAACTTTTTCATATCGCCGTGATTTATTTGCGGCTTACTAATTGGTTCCATTATACATCTCCTCTTATTGTGTTCTTCTACACAACCTGTGACTCAAATGGCATCATACATACGCTCTTATTTTTTTCCACATCGAAGACATCAACTTTTCAATACCCATAGCAATGACAAGGCCTAAGAACGCATATATGGCTGTTTCTATGGTGAATGCGATCTGCACTGTGAACCCAGAGAGCGTCTCTTGCACTATTTCTCTATCGAGCGTGGTCATAAAAATAAATGGTCGCTTTCCAACACTCGATTCTTGCAGCTGAATTCTACTGGCTTCCAGCCATGACTGCCTTTGCTTGAGCGCATGAATCACCTCTCCTATCGACTGGTTATCCATATCGTGAGAAAGCAAAAAGGCGTGGACCAATTGATCGAGTGTTTTTCCATTTTTTTCAGCGCCATGTTCTAATAAACGGATCACTCGACTGCACTCAGCTGCATGACCACTCAAACAGACAAGATATTGTTGAAAAAATGCTGGAAACTGACATAAAAAAAAGACGCACACGATAGATAGCAATTTGCTCAAAACGCTCTGAATCATCATCATTCCCCAAAAACGAATAGGTTAATTTGCTGCCATAGTTGTTTCGCTGCTATCTCCAAAAGCTGCCGTCATACAAGTGCCAGCACTCCAAGAAGGAGACGTACTGAGCTGCAGCAAGCTTGTAAGAATATCGCCTACATTTTTGCCATCTTGTTGCAGAAGAAAACCTTGCGCATCTGCAAGAGCTTGCATATCTTCACCACGAATATTCGCATGAAAAAGCACTGTATCAATACCAGCTAAATGTGCCGCAAGAAGTTGTATAGCTGTTGTCACTCGTGCATTATTGCGATAGTTACTCCCCCAATAGCTTGTGTGGAGGACAATGGGCATATCTGGTTGCTTGCTACGCATGATCTGCGCATATGCTTTAAAGGTAGAATAGGCTTGTGTCATCATTTGATGGATGGAGACATCACTATATGTAACATCACGTACAAGGCGAAAATCCCACGCTTCCATAAGCAATAGACGAGATCCAGTAACAGAATCTGAAACTATTTTAGGTGAAAACTGCGCATTCACAAAGTCTGGATTTAGCTTGTATGTATGCGGAGCAGCAAGCAGATCCATAAGGTTTTTCTCTAAAGGATTATTCGCCTGGTTGATATTCACATATCCTGTTTCCAAGTTTGTGCCTGCCATGCATACATATCCACCCGTTATCGCGCCATAATGTCCATGAACCACATTCACCTTGTCATGGCCATAGTTGAAGGGCAAACGCTTGAGGTCCGCGAGTATTGTATAGGCATAGTCTATACTCTGAATGGTAGCCTTTGCCTGCGTTTGAGAAGAGTCTTGATAATATACGATACGAGGAGTTGCAAGATTCACCTGAGGCGCTTCGGCAGCTACTACACTTTCTTGAGTTGTAGTAGGCAAAGAGATGGGCAAAGCATCTACATTTGCCATCGCAGGCGATGAAAAATTTGTAAATAAGAAGATAACAGCGGATGCGACAAATCTTTTTGGGTTAATAGGCTTCATGAATTCTTGCCCCGAACTACTTGCTCATCAAACGCACGCATTACCTCTGGCTGAGAAAACATATGAGTCATATATTGTGCAAGACGATTTGAATTCGGCATTTTCTTTGCAAGCGCCATATATTCTTGTTTTTGCGCAAGCGTTTGCAACTCAGCAGCAAGAGCTAGCACTTGCTTTTTCTCCGCGCTTGAACCATCATTCAAGCAAAAAGCTGAAATATTATTCCAAAATAATTTTTGCTCTTGAGGCCCGAGCTGATTCGCTTGTTCGCCAATAGCCTCCGCAAGATCTAGTGATGTCATCTGCACACATTGATGTATTGCGTCACTTGCTTTCATTTTTGCAAGAGTATGACCTCCTGCTACTATCGATTGCATGCAGAGATGAGTCGTTTTTTTTTCAATTGCTGGGTTGTAGCTTATTTCTTGGATGCGTGGTGCTGATACAATATATTTTGCTCTTTTTCGAACCGATGATAAAGCGTTTGCTACAAGCGACTCTCTGTTTTTTATGTTTAGTTGCCCGTTATTTTCCTTAAAGTAATCAAATCCGGAAACACCACCTGGTCCATCACCACGCACTTCCATACTCAAGCTCCTTCTCTAGACTTCTTGTCATACTACATGATGGACAATCATGTAAAAACAATAATTCTTGTGAATGAGCAGAAGAGACGCTAGAATGCAGCTATGCATCATAAAAAACAGATACTACTTGTTAACTTAGGAACCCCCGATACAGCCACGCAAGACGCTGTTCATCGATATTTGACTGAATTCCTCTTAGATCCTCGCGTTATCGATATTGGGTATATCAAGCGCCACCTACTCGTACGAGGAATCATCATTCCAAGACGAAAAAAACAGGTTACAGAAAGCTACCAATCTATTTGGATGAAAGAGGGCTCTCCCCTCCTCGTCTATTCAAAACAAATACAAATTGCACTGCAAGAGCTACTGGGAGCAGAGTATAAAGTTCATCTCGGCATGCGCTATCAACAGCCATCTTTGAAAGATGTGCTCTTCGAAATTCAGCAAACCGACCCGAAAGAGCTGATTATTCTTCCTTTGTTTCCTCAGCACGCTTCCGCGACTTCTGGTTCAATTTTTGAGAAAATCATGTCTCTTATAGCTACGTGGAATGTCATACCAAAAATTACCTATATCCAGGAATTTGCAACTTTTCCTCCATATATTGAATCGCTTGCTGCCTCTCTTACAGCATGTAATCCTCAGTCGTATGATACCGTTCTTTTTAGTTTCCATGGATTGCCTAAAAGACAAGTTGCAAGTCATGATACAACGGGCTCATGTTTTACCGAGCGCTGTTGCGAAAAAAGAAACAACTCAGCTAGCTGTTATCGAGCAAGCTGCATACAGAGCGCACACCTTGTTGCAAAAAAAGCTCAAATTTCAAACTGGTCTATTGCCTTTCAATCAAGGCTAGGGAAAGAAGAGTGGCTTCGCCCCTATCTTATCGAGGAAGTGATAGCTCTTGCTGGGTCAGGAAAGAAAAAAGTACTCGTTATCAGCCCATCTTTCGTTGCCGACTGCTTAGAGACGTTATACGAACTACATGTGGAAGTAAAAAATGAATTTCTTCGACATGGAGGCGTGCAATTTGATGTCGTCCCCTGCTTAAATGCGAATACAGCTCCTGCACTTGCTGCGCTCATAAAAACTTAAAAGTGAATCTCTTCATTCACATTTTGCTGCTTTGGGGTAAGCACAGTGCACTTTATTTTTGTTATCTTTTTCTTTTTATAGAGACTCTGACAGTTGAGAGAAAAATTTTTTATCAACTCTGCTCGTGAGTCAAATGAGCGACACAGTCGAACATCTCGATCTGCAGAATCGTAGAGATGATATGTGTTTTTTATTTTCATTATACCAACCGCATGATTATCCTCAGTATCCTCTAGTGGATATATCTTGATTTTCATGAGCAAATCTTGCTCCTTAGATAGGAGTTGATCTAGGTTGGTAGAAGAATTTTCTGATAGCGGTATAGCACTTGCACATACACCCTCTTCAGGAGTAAGCAAAATGCTATGGCTTTTAGTATAATTTTCTAGACAGTCATTTTCTACTTTCTCAATTTTCTCTATCAGCGCGTTCATTTCATCTTTTTTTAACACAAGGTGATGCACATCTGTTGGTTTTTGCTCTTCTTCACCTGTAAAATTTTGCATGTCATACAGCACATTATGAGCTTGTTTTTTTATCTCATTGATCACCTGATAGAGTATGCTCTGATCAATATGCTCTGATTCCAATAAGAAATTTTTATTACCCCTAGATTTAAAAAATGAAATCATCTGACCATGACATGTGCCATTTGCCAGACTATTTTGAAAATACTCAGCAAGCGCTTCTCTTGAATTCCCAATTTCGTCGAAAACTTTAAGTCTTAACGTAGTGTCTATGATTTCAGTAACCTCTGGTATTTGTGATGCTGTAAGGCTGGAGTACGTTATGTTATCTACCGCATCATCCATGAGGTCGCAAACTTCCTCTATTGTGATAAGATCATTTTGTCTTAGGCAATTCATGTTTTTCCTAATGTGCACTAATATTCAAATTATAAAATATACAATATTTTATTGGTATTATTTTATTATATTTGTTGGAAAAACTGACATTATATACAACAACATGCTACAACGAGGTGATAATAGTTTTAAGGAGGAGTCATGAGTGATGTTCATTTACCGGTAACTGAATTTGTTTTTACTACGTTTCCATGCGAAGTATATGACCGAGTGAATCAAATAAAAAAACCTGTATATGGACGACTAGCCGCTGTCGGCGCAGCCTTTGTAATCACAGCAGGCTGTGCAGTCGGCGGACCAATCGCAATTATCGAAAATGTTGCTCATATGATTTTCCAAGCCATTCGCTTGGACGACCTTGCTTGCATAGATAGAGCCTTCTCTTTGACCGTAACGGTATTTCTGACTCTCGGGTCTCCGCTCATTTTTCTCTTTCAGTTGTATACAGGACTGGTAGATCCAAAAAATGTTCAGCTTTTATCATCACACGCATGTGTAGATGGATAGACTGTATAGCACCATATAGCATTATAGTGCTTTACATTGCGTAAAAGAGGTCAAGAGCGTGAAAAAGCGCCTACTCGCATGAAACAATATTGATCAACTTATTACGAAAAAACACGACCTTCAAAACTTCAGCTCCATCTAAAAATTTAGATACATCTTGAAGGACTGCATATTTACATCTACTAATACATCTGCTTTATATCGAATAAGGAAGTCCTGACCTGCCATATACCCAGTAGATCTGCAAGAGGAGATTTTAAACTTGATTTAACACTCTCTAGACTTGCAGCCTATTCCTCAATCCTATCCAGTCAAGGATAGTAACCGCTCACGGGTATATACACCGCTAAGGCGTAGTGCATATGCCTCATAACGAATTATATAACTATCCGCAACCTTTTAAGTTTGGAGAGTTCTTTCAACCCCTCGTTGGTGATCTTATGGCAGAAGAATAGGTCGAGTAGATGTAACCCTGTCAGCTTGGTGAGTTCTTTCAACCCTTCGTTAGTGATATTCCAGCATTCGGAAAGGTTGAGTTGCCGCAGTTTTGTCAGCTTGCTAAGGTGTTGAAAATCTTTATCTAAAAATACATTACATCGAATCCGTTCAAGACAGGGACATTTTGCAGTGAGTGTAGCTACGGAGAAGTTGCTCAAATCCATGCCGTCTAAATTAACGGATGTCACATGCTTTCCATGAGTTTTCACGAGATCTTTGAATCGATCTATGCCCGAGGAACCAAAGGAGACTAGAGGAATTTCCGGATACGTATTGAGAATATGAAGGAACGACGCCTTAGATGTTAAAGCAAAATTCATTAAGGAATTTTAATCGAAACGAGATACAATTTCTTGGTGTAATAGACACTTCGGCAGTAGTTCTTTTTCGGCAAGTTTGATTTTTTTTAAACCTGCTTCTCCAAGATTTTTTGGGATATTTTCTTGTATCTGAGAGGGTAATTCCTTTTTCCTTTTCTTAGGTGTGCTTCAGGCGGCAGATTATGTAAAGGATTATTTTTTACTGAAGAATTGTTACTAGGCTCCATGAATCACTTCCTTAATTTGTTTTCCCATACTATTTCATACTCGCATACAACGCTTTTTTTCTAAACAATTTTTTACCTCCGACGAAAGAGAAAAGTGAACATTTACTGTCAATTCTAGATCATCAACTCACATACTGTAATCGCACTTCAAGAAAGGTGAGTTATTCCTCCTTATAGTAGTCGTCATTGACTATGAAGAACTGTATAAGTTACTTCAAGGCATTTAGCCAGAGGAATAACTCACCTTAACTTTTTGATACTGTAGGCTTGTTTCTTTTGAGCATGAGTGGTTTTCAAAATACTCGCCATATCCGAAAGATATGGCGATATTCTGTCTCAGCTTATTAAGAAGCTGCTGTGTGTATGACGATGTTAATCAACTTGTTAGGAACAAAAACAACCTTTACAACTTCAGCTCCATCTAAAAATTTAGATACATTTTGATGGGACTTTGCAAGTTGCACAAGACGCTCTTCAGACTCATCCTTAGGAAGATCAAGACGCGCACGCAGTTTTCCATTTACTTGAACGACATAGGTCACGACGCTCTCTTCTAAATATCGGTCATCCACTACAGGATAGCTCGAGTATGCCACACTTGACTTCTGACCAAGCATCTGCCACATCTCTTCTGCAATATGCGGAGCAAATGGAGCTAGCACTTGGACAAAGAAGAGCAGCGCTTTTTTAGGATATCGATCTAAGGGAGCAAAGCTATTCAGAAAAGCCATCATCTTCGCAACAACGGTATTAAACTGAAGCTGCTCTAAATCTTTTACAGCGGAGGCTACAAGCCTGTGCGCCTGTTTCATGCCTTCTTCAGTCTCTTCATCACACACCTTATCTGAACAAACGAGATCAAACGCTCGTTGCAAGAATCGACTACAACCACTTACCGCACTTGTATTCCACACCTTCTCTTTTTCTAAAGGGCCCATAAACATCTCATACAAGCGAAGAGCATCTGCACCATATTCTTCTATAATCTGATCTGGCGTCACCCCATTCAACTTCGACTTCGACATTTTATCTATTTGCGTATCAAGCTCTTCTTGCGTCTTCTTATGCCAGTACTTTCCATCTCTTTCCTCAACATCTTCAGGAGCTACATACACATTATTCTTCGTCTTATATGAAGGAGCTACAATCAACCCTTGATTACGCAATGCTTGAAATGGCTCTTTTGTAGAGACATGCCCTAGATCATACAACACCTTATGCCAAAATCGAGCATAGAGCAAATGAAGGACTGCATGTTCACATCCTCCGATATAAAGGTCTACGGGCAGCCAATACTTTTCTACAGCTTTATCCCACGCCTGCTCGCTATTTCGAGGATCACAAAAGCGAAGGTAATACCAGCAAGAGCCAGCCCAGTTCGGCATCGTATTCGTCTCACGACGTGCGGGCTTACTAGTTTTTGGATCTTGTATATGCACCCATTCATCTACTTTTGCAAGCGGGCTCTGGCCATCAGAAGAGGGCTTATAATCAGACACCTCAGGAGGTAGCAAGGGCAACTCATCAAGATCGAGCAGCCTTGTGGTGCCATCATCAAAATGAAGAACAGGGATAGGCTCCCCCCAATATCTTTGCCTTGAAAATAGCCAGTCGCGCAGCTTGTACTGCACCCTTTTTTCGCCATGACCTGATTTTTCAAGCCAGTCAGTAATGGCAATTTTTGCTTGCGCTACACCAAGCCCATCGAGTGAGACTTCTTTATTTGAAGAGTGTATCATAGTGCCATCACCTTCCCAACAGCCATCTGTTTCTTCGTGAGGCTTCACTACTGGTTTTAAAGGAAGATGAAAGGCGTGGGCAAAATCCCAGTCTCTAGCGTCATGGCTAGGAACTGCCTGAACTGCTCCCGTGCCATATGTTGCCAATACATAGTCAGCAATCCAGATAGGAATACGCTCTTGGTTTGCTGGGTTGATCACATAGCTACCGACAAATACACCTGTTTTTGCTTTTGTCATATCAAGGCGCTCAGCTTCGCTTTCGCGAGCCGCCTGCTCCTTATACTGCGCTACTGCTTCTTTTTGCTCAGCAGTAGTCAAACTATCCACGAGAGGATGTTCAGGAGCAAGAACCACAAAGGTTGCTCCAAACAATGTATGGGCGCATGTAGTAAAAACAGAAATTTTTTCCTTCCTATTTTCAACTTGAAAATGGATAACAGTTCCCTCACTCTTTCCAATCCAATTCGATTGAAGGGCTTTGATGCCGGAGGGCCAGTCTAGTAATTCTAAGTCTTGTAACAGGCGCTCTGCATAAGCTGTAATTTTCAATACCCACTGACGAAACGGCTTTTTAATAACTGGATGACCACCTTCTTTTGATTTACCATTATCCACCTCTTCATTCGCCAATACTGTACCTAAAAATGGGCAGAAATTCACAGCCGTCTCTGCTTCAAATGCCAACCCTTTTTTACAAAGTTCTGTGAAAATCCATTGCGTCCACTTGTAATAGCCTGGATGGCTTGTGGCGATTTCACGACTCCAGTCATAGCTAAATCCGAGTGACTTCAGCTGCCTTCTGTATGTATCAATATTCGCTTTTGTCGTGATACGAGGGTGTGTGCCTGTGCGCACAGCATATTGTTCTGCTGGAAGACCGAAGCTGTCCCACCCCATAGGATGCAGCACGTTAAAGCCAACCATTCGCTTATAGCGAGCCACAATATCTGTTGCCGTATAGCCCACTACATGACCTACGTGCAGGCCCGCCCCTGATGGATAGGGAAACATGTCGAGAACATAGTATTTTGGCAGAGTAGAAGAGTTATCAGACTGAAATGTCTTTTCATCTTCCCAAAATTTTTGCCATTTTTTTTCGATAGTATTATGATCGTACTTCATAGCGTCTCCAGTATTTGGTAGAAATCCACGCAAAAATCACCAGTTTTTTCAAAGAAAGCGAGTTTCGGAAGAAGTCTCATTGGGGAAATGGTAGCAGATATCTGTATAAATGTGTACTCTACAACATACGCATTCTGATAACATGGGCTTATGAGAAAGTTAACTAATACCTAAGAGAATATGGCGAAAAAGGAACCTCAAACAAAACAGCCAAAAAAGCAAACTACAGAAACGATCCGAAAGAAGACTCCAAGAGAAGAAAAACTCTTTGAAAATCTCCTGAAGATCACCTATGAGTTCGTAAAAGGAAAACACTATACTCCGCTGTCTCACGAATCACTCCTAGAGCGATTAAAGATCCACACAGATCACTTCGCTATTTTCGAACAAGTTCTCAAAAAATTAAAAGAAGAAGGAAAATTACAAATAGCTAAAGAAAAATATTTTTCATCCACTGAAAATGCCGCATCCCCAGACATTGTGATCGGCACAATTAAAGTACATCCACGCGGTTTTGGATTTGTTGAGCCCAAAAATCCAGCACTAGAAGACATTTTCATTCCAAAAGCCTATATCAACGGTGCAATCGACGGTGATATCGTAGAAGTTTTGATAGAAGGCACTTCGGAAAAAGGCCCTGACGGCAAGATCACCTCTATCCTCCAGCGCAAGCGAAAAGCACTTCTAGCCATCGTCGTGCATCTACACGATAGACTGGCCATCTGCTACTCAAGCCTACTCGGACAACAAAATATGGTACATGTCCAACTTCCCGCGAATCAGACACTTCAGTTTGGCGATCGAATTATCGCTGAAGTAACAAGCTGGGGGCAAAAAAATCTCCCTACTCAAGCTGTCTTTTCTTCAAAAATGGGCTCCATCCATGATCCTTCTACGGACAATGCAGCATCTCTTATCGAGCATGACATACGTACTGTATTTCCAGAAAATGTAGTAGAAGCAGCAAAATCATTTGGCACGAAAGTCGCCAAAAAAGATTTAGAAGGACGCGAAGATTTACGTACACTTGACTGTTTTACAATCGATCCAGATACAGCAAAAGACTATGATGACGCGGTTTCCGTAACACATGAAAATGGACTGTATGTACTTGGCGTACACATTGCCGACGTATCACACTACGTGACTCAAGGATCTGTTTTAGACAATGAAGCTGTGCTCAGGATGAACAGCACCTACTTGCCAAGGTTATGCATACCCATGCTGCCTCATGAGCTCTCAGATAACTTATGCTCGCTGAAAGAAAATGTAATTAGGCTGACCATTTCTGTATTTATGTATTTTGATAAAACAGGTCAGATGCAGCATTACCGTATTTCACGAAGCTATATCAAAAGCAAAAAACGATTCACCTATAGGGAAGCAAAAGCAGTTCTAGATGGGAAGACAAAAAATAAATATGCAGCAGTGCTCCACGACATGGTATCTCTCTGCGCACTCCTTAAAAAGAAGCGTAAAGAACGCGGAAGCGTAGAGCTCTATATGCCGGAGCTTATTATCCATATTGATGATAAAGGAGTGCCAACAGGCACAGAAACCATTGAGTATGATATCACCCATCAGATGATAGAAGAGTTCATGCTCAGAGCTAATGAAACGGTGGCGACCCACCTTGCAAAAGAAGGAAAAAATCTCACCTATCGCATTCACGAAGAGCCAGCGAAAGAAAGCCTTCGCGAGTTTTCGGCACTCGCGTCAGCGTTTGGCTTCAAGTTGCCCCAAGAGCCAACTCCCTATGATATTCAAAAATTTTTCCTTGAAGCAGAAGGATCCAGTTCAGCGCAGTACCTCGCAACATGCTATATAAAAAGCATGAAATTGGCCTGCTACTCAGCTGATAATATTGGCCACTATGGCCTTGGCCTGCAGCACTACTGTCACTTTACAAGTCCTATCAGACGCTATGTAGACGTCATTGCACATAGACTGCTGTTTACTCAAGAGCCTCCTGATAAAAATGCACTCGATGCGTTGTGCGCTCAGGCATCTGACAAAGAGAGAATGAGTGCGAAAGCAGAACAAGCTTGTGTGATTACAAAAAAACTACGTCTTCTGCAGTCAATGACAGAAAAAACGCCTATGAGGCAGTTTGAATGCGTAGTCACCAGAGTGAAGCCATTTGGCATTTATTTTGATGCAATTGAGCTCATGCTAGAAGGGTTTTTACACGTTTCAGAGCTAGAAAATGATTACTTCGTCTATGAAGAAAAAGGGATGAGCCTTGTAGGGCGCTATCACAACATATCTTATCAAGCAGGTGATGCTATTTCCGTAATGGTTAAGAAAATAGACCTTGTTTTGAAGGAAGCAACGTGGCAGATCGTAGCGAGTAAAAAGCTACAGAACGCGCGAAAAGAGAAAAATCGAAAGCCTCGTCGCACGCAGAAAAAATCAAAAAAGAGAAGATAAAGACTGGTCAACAAATAAAATGCACACGTATGATGCAGTAGTAAATAGTGAAGGAGTGTGGAATGAAAAAATATTTCGCGACAGGTCTTGTTGTTCTCTTGCCTCTTGCCCTCACCTTTTGGATAGTTTCATTTATTATTGACCTATTGACTACTCCATTTCTTGGGATCGCGAATAACATTTTGATTACACTCGGACTCGATAAAGTTTCTTTTCTGTTTGTTACACCAGAGCGAATTTTAGCCGGCGCAAGTCAAATTCTTGTGCTGCTTTTTCTCTTTGCGCTTATTGTTTTAATTGGAGCGGTAGGTCGTCACTTCTTCTTTAAATATTTAATCAAATTAGGTGACTCAATCTTACATAAAATTCCTGTTATCAGCACTGTGTATAAGACCTCGCAAGAGCTTATCCAAACCGTACTTACAACATCGAATAAATCGTTTAAACAAGTGGTTCTCGTCCCCTATCCAACTGCAGAAAGCTGGTGTGTAGGCCTTGTTACTCGAGATGATTTTGACATTGAAAACCGTGTAGCAGTATTCATCCCTACCACGCCGAATCCCACCTCTGGCTGTCTGATTATGTTTAAAAAAGAACAGGTCATCCCAATTCAGCTAACGGTAGAAGAAGCTCTGCGCTATGTCATTTCATGCGGTGTATTACTCACCCCTTTTAAACGCGTAGAAGATGCTGTCACTCACATCAAGTCAGCATCTATTGACTCAAAGACACATACATAATTATGATCCGACGTATCTTTCTGCCAGGCCTTGTCATATTTTTGCCGCTATGCATTACCTATATTATTTTCTCATTCTTAGTGAATGTAATTACAAATCCATTCCATGATATTGTACATAGTTTATTGATAGATTTCGGCATGGCAAATAATGGATTGTGGGGATTCACTCAAGCAGAAGTAAATACCATTATTTCAAGAGCGCTTATCATCATCTCTCTTGGTCTATTGCTTGTTCTGATAGGAGCTATCAGTCACCGATTCGCTGTAAAATTATTTCTGTACATAAACGATTTAGTTATTGGTAAACTTCCTATTATTGGAAGCATCTACAGTGCAAGTAAAGACTTCACCCACGCGCTCTTTTCTCCAAAATCAGAAACGTTTACTCAAGTCGTACTTGTCCCCTATCCATCACCTATTCATAGGGCGATAGGCCTTGTCACTGCTACATTAGAAAATGACTTTTTGCCCTCTTCTAGTAAGAAGATGATTTCTGTACTCATACCTGGGACTCCTAATCCGACGAATGGATATGTGTTACTCTATCCTCAAGAAGAGGTGATCTATCTCAACATGTCAGCCAAAGAGGCACTCCGCTTCATTATGTCATGCGGAACTTCGCAACAATACAAATCCGGACTTTTGCAAATCGATATAAAATAATTCGTTAAAGTATATTAATTTTTACATAGAGGGCTTATGAAAATTAGCAACTTACATGATATGTTTGGTCTTGGGCTATTCCAGGATCTTTATATAGGCAAAAAGAAATTACTTCGAGCTATTCTCAATATCGAAGATCCCATCAAAAAGAACAAGGTGATAGAAAAGTTTTTTGCTGTATTATCTTCGGAAAAAAAAGAAAGTA
Source organism: uncultured bacterium (assembly GCA_964487845.1). GTDB lineage: Bacteria > Chlamydiota > Chlamydiia > Chlamydiales > FEN-1388 > CAZASK01. The sequence goes on along the minus strand of CAZASK010000019.1, from coordinate 13,808 downwards.
AGCACTATTCTCGATACCAAAAGCTCATCACAGCTACTCTACACTATATTCACAAGCACCCAAAAATTCAAAACAGCCATACTGCAATTGAGCAATTTGTGAAAAAATATGTTTTCAAAAAGATACAAGTCAACCAAGTGGATCTTGCACAATATACCGAAAATAAAAAAAGTCTTCAAAAACGCCTATCGATTGTGCAATCAAAAGTAGATGGAAAATGCGGCTCTTTTCCTAATAAAATCGCTCATAACATAGACGCTCACGAAATAAAAATAGAGGATCATGTACAATTAGTACTCGCCGCCTGCCCAAAAAATAATGAAGTCAGCAATTTTTGGAACACACTCATTGATACCTATATTCTTCATCCCGAAAAAAGCTGTCCCGCCTGGTTTAGCTTTAATGAGCTGACTGAAAAATCAATTACTCCTTTTTGGAAAAAAAAGACGTTAAGCACTCTCCAGCTACCTGAAGGAGTTACTATCACCCAAACTTCAAAAGAGGTAATAGCTCAAGATAAAAAAAACCGAAACGAAAACAACAAAGTGCCATCGCTCATAAAACGAACGTTTACGATTTCAAATACGAAAAGCTCTCAAACATTCACTCACTACCATTACAAAAATTGGGTAGATGGAAAAGTTGCACCGTCGGAAGAAATTCTTCAAAAATGTTTGCGATTAGCCATGCAGCATCTAGAGGATCCTACTGCTTATGTTGGAATCAACTGTAAACATGGAAAAGGAAGAACGGGCACTCTGGCCAACTCTATTTGTGTAGCCCGTGAAATTCAAAAAATGCAACGCGAAGCTTCAAGCTTGAGCGAAGTAGAAATTAGCCCACTGGATATCTATGAAACGCTACGAAGCCTGCGTCCAAAAATTCTGCGAAGGGCATCTCAGTTCACCCAATCTCTTCGAACAGCATTTGCTGTTCTCGAAGGCGGAGTCTGATGTATTGCAAAATAGAGATCTCTCTATTATGCTTGATGCAATTAACTACTAGTCCTGCCGCACATGAGGCAGGACGCCTGATCATGAGGTCACCTTCAAATCACACATGCGTAAAGATTTTTTTTCATCCCGGATCGGGTTTATTTTAAGCACGGCAGGATCTGCTATCGGACTCGGTAACATTTGGAAATTCCCCTACATCGTAGGAAAATTCGGCGGCGGGACTTTTCTTTTTGTATATTTTGTATGCCTTCTTCTCGCAGGACTGCCTACATTCCTCGCTGAGATTTGTATTGGCAAGGCAACTGGTCTGAAACCACAAGATGCCTATACTCAGCTGGGTCGCTCGCGCGCATGGGGTTATTGCGGTCTTATCACGGTCTGGACCGGCTTTTTTATTAGCTCATTTTATAGTGTAGTTGCTGGATGGGTTTTGGGTTATTTCTTTCAGTCTATCAGCGGCAACTTGCAAGGCCTTCATACCACAGCGCTTGCCCACGGCTATTTCAATTCGCTTATGCAATCCGCATCATTCAGCACTTTTTTTCACTTTTTATTCATGGCTATTTGCGCCGCCTTTTTACTTGGCGGCATCAAAAAAGGTATCGAGCGATGCAATCGGCTCTTTATGCCGCTCTTTTTCTTTCTCTTATTTGCCATAGCAATATGGGCGTGCACGCTTCCCACCGCATCGCGGGTATTTACATTTATGACGACACCTCAGATGAACTCTTTTCCTCGTACCATGATTTTAGTAGCACTTGGGCATGCGTTTTTTACTTTGAGCGTTGGTCAAGGCACACTTGTGACCTATGGCAGCTATTTAAAATCGAAGGAAAACCTTTTAAAAAATTCATTGTATATATTAGCTGCTGATACGCTTGTATCTCTCCTCACAGCATTCGCAGTTATTAGCTTGGTATTTTATACCAATAGCGACTTGACATTTGGACCAGGCCTTGTATTTGAAACGATTCCTGCTATTTTTTCAGACATTGCCTATGGTCACCTCCTATGCCCTCTCTTTTTCGCCCTCATCGTCTTAGCCGCCATTACCTCGCAGGTGTCTGCTCTTGAACCACTCATCTCGCATCTTCAGGCTAAACATCATCTTCCAAGAAAATCTGCTGTATACACGGTGATTACAGCTTCATTCTTGCTTGGAATACCGAGCTGTTTATCCTCAAATCTATTTTCTGATCTCCATCTCTTTGGGGAAAATTTTCTAGACTGCATGAATTTTATCTCCACATCTATTCTGGTTCCGATAGGTGGTCTATTTGCAGTTGTATTAGTAGGGAGAAGATGGGGAGTCTCTCAACTCATGGATACTCTTGGAGACAGTGGAATAGCAAGACAATCGATTGCTCAATATCTCACCATTACTCTTACCTACATCGCCCCTGTCCTGATAGTGATTGTTTTTTTACATGCCATAGGCTGGCTATGAAGCTCGATGAAATTGAATAAAATGTCTTGAATTTTATCCACTCCTTTATATAGTATTACACCAATAAAATCTTTACGGAGCAAACACAATGGTACGCCTTAGTAAACAAGAGAGACGACGACAAGTAAGTTTTAAACGTCCAACATCACCTGCAGTCAAAACTGGACCACAAAAGGAGATGCTTCCTGGTGGTTTTAAGTCGCACGCAAATGCGCTTGAAGGTGACATGGCTAAAACAGCCTTCATCCCAAAAATTAAGTAGGTTTGTAATTAAGTAAATCAGGATTATTAAGCAAATGACAAGACATGCCAGTTTTGGAAAATCCAATAAGACAGTAAAAAAAAGAAACGTTCTCAAGCGTTTTGAGCGTGTTGACGTACTCAAAAAATTAGGTCGCTTCAAAGAAGGCGAAAATGCACGGATCACAGGACTTCCAAAGACTCCTATCCTCCCGTAACATTTATAAGCCCAGTGAACAAGCTGGGCTTTTTTTATGAAAATTACTATCCGCAATACACAAAAAGATCTTTCGATTCAGCCTCTCAAAAAGGCAATTCTGCATCTTGCACCCTTGATTGTTGAAAAAGAAACCCACTCTCTTGCCGTATGGAGCGAAGTTACGTTCCAATTCGTGACAGCGCCGAAAATCAGCTCTTTACACGCTGATTTTTTCAACGACCCTACCATAACAGACTGCATCACTTTTCCTATGGATACAAAAGAAACTCCACCACCGCGTATACTCGGTGAAGTTTTTATCTGCCCGAAGGTCGCTATCGAATATGCAAAAAAGCATGCTGGCAATCCCTATCATGAAACACTGCTGTATATTGTCCATGGACTTTTACATCTGCTTGGCTATGATGATATTGAAGCGCAAGATCGCAAGCTCATGCGCCAAAAAGAAAGAACCTATATGAAACTTGCACAATATATTCCTGCAGCCACTGGACAATATGGATGACATATCGATCTTTATAATCATATCGGCTATAAGCATAATAGGCTTGAGCTTTGTCTCTACATTAAGCCTACTTATACGCAGAAGTCGCGCTTTTGCAATGAAATTTTGCCTCGACAACTCTCATCAGCCCTATACACGTATTCACAACTTTTTATTTTCGAAAAAATGTCATTATGAGGCACTTCTTTTTACTACAACTGCAACTACGCAGCTTCTGCGCATTAGTTGTATATTGTCTCTTTTCCTCATATTGTTTGCTCAAGATACCCACTCAGGACCTCTTTTGAGAGAGTTGAATATTTTCGTCATTGCCAAGTATACAGCCCTCCTCTTTGTGCTTGTACTACTGTCTCTTATCGCAATCGAATTCATTCCTCGCCTATGGATAGAAAAAAATCCAAAGGGCGCTATGCGCATCTCAAGCGTTTGGAGTGCTCCTTTTCTGATTTTAGTTCTACCGTTTACATACCCCTTATTTCAACTGCTGAAACTCTGTACCCCGCAGTCAATTTTAATTCCGCTCAGTGATGCGCAATTTGCTTCCAAAGAACGCTTATTTGACTATATCCAAGAAGGAGTAGAGGCGCATCTTCTGACTCAACACGACAAAAAATTGCTCTTTTCTGTACTGCAATTTAAAGATAGAATCGCACGAGAAGTAATGGTGCCAAGAGTGCACCTCTTTTGTCTTTCCTCAGATACCTCGATCAAAGATGCTGCAATATTTCTCGAACGGGATGGCTATAGTCGTGTGCCCGTCTATGATGGCTCCATCGATAAGATAGTAGGCGTTCTCATGTTCAAGGACATCCTCCTTCGGTATATGGAATTTACAGAAACTGCCAATATTCAACTACTCCTAGAACCTATTGAATCGCTCGTAAAGGATGTGTTATACACGCCAGAGACAAAAAATATAGCTCAATTATTACAAGAATTTATCAAAAAGCGTATGCACATGGCTATTGTCGTCGATGAGTATGGTGGCACAGCCGGCCTTGTGACTATTGAAGATATTTTAGAGGAGATCGTAGGAGAAATTGGCGATGAGTATGACGAAGAGCCTCCTCTTTTTATACGGAGTGGGAAAAATGCATGGATAGTTGACGCTCGCATGAACCTCCTTGACTTAGAAGAAGAGCTTGGGATTAAAATCCCACAAGATGGTGAGTATGACACCATAGCAGGCTATATCTTCTTTCGCCTGGAGACAATTCCAGAAAAGGGCGTTTGCATTCATCACGACGCTTTTGATCTAGAAATTATTGCAAGCAATGAACGAAGTGTGGAAAAAGTAAAGATTACACAATCGCCGTTGTATACATAAAAGGTCCTCTATGCTGTCTGCAATCATAATCGGAGCTATCAGTGGATATCTCCTTCATCTTTGCCTTCTCAAGCTAAAGCAAAAACATCTTGCGGATATCAGTACTTCGATTATTCGAGAAGCGGAGCTCCAAGCAAAAAGCATTACACACAAAGCTGTACAAAAAGCTCAAGAAGCGCAGCTAGAACATGAAAAGACACTCTGCGCCAAGCAGCTTCAAGAGCGCACCCAGCTTCTGGAACTGCAAGCAGAACTCATGAAAAAGCAAGAGATGCTAACACGCGATCAAGAGCTTTATAATAAACGATTGGAAACGCTTAAAAAAAGTGAGAAAAGCGCTAGTGAAAATGCAAAAAGAGCGCAAGAGCAGCTTGAATACACAGCACGCATGACGCAAAAAGAAGCCGAAGAGCATCTCAAGCGTACGGCACAAGCTGCTATACAAACAACAACTGATGCCATCATCCAGAAATCACTTCGAGAAGCATACGATACAGCAGAGCAAAAAGCTCAAGAGATCCTCCTCGAGGTTTTATGCAAAACAGATAGAGGAGCAACAGCTGATGCCGCTATCGAACTTGTTGAACTCTCCTCGACTGATAGCAAAGGTAAAATTATAGGAAGAGAAGGACGCAATAAAAAAGCTCTTGAAGATGTGCTAGGAACGACATTCATCATCGATTCCAGCTCTAAAACAATTGCCATTTCGTCATATGATCCATACCGCCGCTACAAGGCCAAAGAAGTGTTAGCAGAGCTTCAGAAGACAGGAAAGATATCTGTCGAGTCTATTCGTGAATGCGCAGTGTTTATAGGAAAAAAAATCGATCAACAGATGACGCTTTTTGGAAAGGAAGCCGCTACCCAAGTACAAGTTGGCAATCTCCACCCTGAAATTTTAAAACAGCTTGGCATGTTACGCTTTCGTCTCAGCTTCGGTCAAAATGTACTTGCCCACAGCCAAGAGGTGGCGGAAAGTATGGGCGCTCTTGCCACGGAGTTGAAGTTAGATCCAATAAAGGCACGCCGTATAGGGTTGCTACACGACATAGGAAAAGCTCTTTCTGGAACAACGTATACATTGCATGCAACTCAAGGAGCCTCCTTTTTATCTTCATATGGTGAAGATATAGAGGTATGCAATGCAGTAGCCAGCCATCATGGTGACGTAGCCGCCGAGTCACCACTCGCCCACCTCCTCAAGCTAGCAGATGGCCTATCTGCTGCAAAGCCAGGATCTCGTCATAATTCTAAAGAACATTTTTTTGAACGTTTAGAGAGACTAGAAGCAATAGCTCTTCAAGAAAAGGGTGTTTTGAGGGCATATGCTCTGAATGGAGGACGAGAACTTCAAGTGTTTATACAACCAGAGGCTGTTGAAGGGTCAGCAACTCAGCTGTTAATAGACAAACTGAAGCTCAGTCTAGAGGAAAAATCTCATATCCCTTATCCTGTAAAAATTTCTATTATTCGTGAATATGATGAAAGAGTGACAAGTCATCCGGGCAAGTAATCTAAGTTGAAAAACAACTTCAAATGAAGTAAGCTATGTATTTTTACGATTACTCACCTCACCCACATATTTTGGGTGACCACTATAGACGGAGCTGTTTTCATGCGAAGATCGATATGTTATGCTGAGCCGAATGTCGCCTTAGCCGGGGAAGTAAACACCTGGAAATTCATCTTTACGCCCTCTGTTGCTCTCCCAAAGGGAACGCTACTTCGTTTTAACATTGACAGTATGGGCCGTAGTGTTGACTGGCAACCTCCAGAAGTCAATTTGAAAAAATCAACAAATGTAATTTATCTTCGTTTAGATAACAAAAAAATAGTACCCGCAGAGCTTATTGAAGTCCCAAAAACCTATGTCCCTCAGTATCAATTTATCCTTCCTCAAGAAGTAAAGGCTGGCGCTACTCTTACTATCATGATGGGATCTCAAAAAGAAGGTCCTACAGGCGGTAATACAGCGCAGCTTACGATACAAAGAAGAAAGCAGTTTCTCCTTTCGGTCGACACATCAGGTAAAGGAAGCTTTTCCGCTCCTGAAATTTTTACAATCGACATAAAGGGCAACAAGCTAAAAAATATACGGATCATCACTCCATCGTTTGCCATCAAAAATAAACGCTTTGATGTCATCCTCAGATTCGAAGATGAGCATGGAAACCTCACCAGCAATGCCGATGAAAACACGTTGATTGAGTTGACACATGAGAATTTACGTGAAAATCTTGCGTGGAAAATATTTGTGCCCGAAACCGGATTTATCATCCTACCGAACCTCTATTTTAATGAAGAAGGCGTCTATACCATACGCCTGAAAAACCAAGCCACTAAAGAGCTATTTCATTCAAGCCCCATTAAATGCTTTGCTCAAGAGACAAAGCAGCTTTTCTGGGGTCTCTTACATGGTGAGTCAGAACGCTTTGACTCCACAGAAAGTATCGATAGCTGCCTTCGCCACTTCCGCGATGAGAAATCAATGAATTTCTATGGAACATCCCCATTTGAAAGCCAAGAGGAGACCTCTCAGGAGATCTGGAAGACGATATCACAAAATGTAGAAGAATTTGACGAAGATGAGCGCTTTTCTTGCTTGCTTGGCTTTCAATGGGCAGGTGACCCAAAATCAGAAGGCGTAAGACAGCTCATTTACGCAAAAGATCAAAAGCCTATTTTACGCAAAAAAGAAGCACGCTTTAATACGTTAAAAAAACTTTATAAAGCTCATTCGCCTAAAGAAATCATCTCCATTCCTTGCTTTACAATGGGGCATGGAAATGAATATGACTTTCAAGATTTCAGCCCAGAATTTGAACGAGTCGTTGAAATTTATAATGCCTGGGGTTCTTCTGAGACCACATCGAAGGATGGAAATATCAAGCCGATCACTGGGGCGAAAAAGGAATGCGCCAAAGAAAGCAATGAAGGCTCCTTAGTAAAGGCGCTTTTACAAAATAAGAGATTCGGCTTTGTAGCTGGTGGATTAGATGACCGCGGGGTGTATGCCAACTTTTTTAATTTAGATCAGCAGCAATACACGCCTGGTCTTACAGCCATCTTAGCTGAACAACTTACGAGACAACAAGTATTTGATGCTCTCTATAATAGAAATTGCTATGCAACGACGGGAGAGCGTATTGTGCTCGGTATGACAATTGCTAATGCTCCAATGGGCTCGGAAATAGACACCGTAAAAAAACCAGGCCTGCATGTTATTCGTCATATTGCAGGCTTTGTTGCAGGCTCTGGACCTATCAAGAGCATAGATCTCATCAGAAATGGTAAGGTGTTGAAGAAATTTACGCCTAAAGAGCATTTTTGTGATTTTACCTACGATGATTTAGATCTTCTTTCTGATGTTTCGATAGATGCAAAGGATAAAAAACCACCTTTTGTGTTTTATTATCTTCGTGTCACTCAACAAGATGGTCATATGGCTTGGAGTTCACCTATTTGGGTTGACTGCATTTCATCTGGCAAGCTTGCAAACGGGCTATCAAAAAAGGGAGCCGATAAGGGAAAAAGTTCAAAAAAGAGCTGATAGAAACTGCGATTTTTTGATATCATAGTGCCTTTAATTATATGAGGTACTTACATGGCTACGCTGCGTTTTATTAACACTGGTGAAGAAATTGAATTAGAAGACGAGTCTCCGATCGCGCAAGCATGCGAAGAGGCTGGGGTTCCATTTGCCTGTACTGAAGGTGTGTGTGGTACATGTATTGTAGAAGTAGTCAAAGGTCATGAAAATCTCACTGCTGCTACGCAAGCAGAAATTGATTTTCTCGGCGAAGAAGGCACAAGAAAAGAGCGCATGGCGTGCCAGTGTACAATTAAGTGTGGAAGAGTAGAAATTAGTTCATAAAAGGAAAATTGCAATGCAGACAGAAGAAAAAATCGATCGTCATATGACAATTGACGATATCTTTATGAAGTATCCACAAAAAGCACAAAAATTAGCGCAGACACTCACGAAAGCTGGATTAAACTGCGTCGGCTGCTCTGCAGCTACGTGGGAGACTTTAGAATCTGGATGTCTCAGACATGGAATGAATGAAGAACAAACCGTTCTTTTATTACAAAAACTGCAATCCATTCTTGAAGAAACATCGGATGTTACTACAATCACCATCACACAAAAGGCAGCGGATAAGTTCAAAGAGATCTGTGCAGCGGAGGGAAAGCCTCTGATCGCAATACGCTTTGATGAACGACCAGCTGGCTGTAGCGGCTTTGAGTATGATCTCGATTTTTCCACAGGAGCCACGGAAAATGATGTGGCCTTTCATGGATTCGGCGTCGATATTCATGTAGATAAACGTGTCCTTCCGCACCTTATAGGCTGCGAAATCGACTTTGTTGATGGCCTTCACTCTGGCTTTAAAATTTCCAATCCCAATGTATCTTCATCATGTGGATGTGGATCTAGCCACGGCTATTAATTTAGGTTATAAATGAATATTGTACGCTGCTCTTATCCATATGAAAGTCCAAGAATGCTAGGCGAGAGTCATCTGTGCAGCAGATCAATTGACATAAAACTGTTTATTGAGAAAGCGACTCTTGCGCTGAAGCAACCTCCTCTATGGGCTCAAGATGGCGAAGTTCTGAATTACATTATCGACCGGATAACCACAGAAGAATTTCAAAAAAACCCCGATCAATACATGGAGCAATGGGCATTGGAAAGAGGCCGCACAAGAGAATATCGCTGTATCGAAGATCGTGCCCGTGGAGTGATGATTACGATATTGAACGAGTTGAAAGAAGAAGCAAACAAGGTCGACTAAATAGCAAGTCTATTCCTATTGAGTCCACAAGCACCTTAAGGAGCATCGTGCGCCTTAAGGTGCTTAATATTTTATATACGGATTTCAGCCTCAGCTTCTCTATTGATAGCCTGTGCTGTTACACCAGCCACAATACCATAAATGGTAGATTGAACCATCAAAGCGTAGCTTGCACTTACCCATCCTAGTACTGCATATGCTGCAGCGCCAACTGCTGCTGCTGCGCAAATTGCAGGAATGAATCTTTTATAGCTTTGTAATAAATTCTCAATAGATTCAGCCGCAGAATTTGAAAGAGTTTCTCTCGTGCAGTTTGAAGAAAGCAGTGTCTTTATAAGTGGAGAAAAAGTCATGACGACGCGTGCTGCCCAAAATATCGTCGCTGGCATAACGCCATACCCTGTAAATACACTTGCGCATACAAGAGTCTCTGGTATTGAGCGAAATATAGCCAAAGCCACGTGTTTGATATGATTAGGCAAATTTTTTTCTGCAAAAGTCTCTACCTCTTTATTGAACCACTCTATTTGATTTTGTGCTTCATTGATAAATTCAATGGATAGCTCTCTGATAAATGATGCATATTCTTGTATCGCTTGCATACATACTCTCCTTACGTATTATATTAGGTCACATATAAAAGAAAACTTTTTAGATAATCACCCTCAGGACAAAAAAGACTTTGAGGGTGGTCATAAGCATGACGATGTGATTCTAAAATCCGCACATTGCGCTTTGCTTCACACGCTGCCGCAAATAACGTCTTCTTAAATAACATATGATCGACATGATAGCTACAAGAAGCTGTAAGAAGAAGTCCTCCAGGTGGCAGCCTCTCCATCGCTATTCGATTAATGTCGCGATATCCTCGCAGTGCCTTTGCTACATCGCTTTTCTTCTTCGCAAATGCTGGTGGGTCAAGGATAATGCAGTCGTATTGCGTGGTATCGGTCCTCAAAAATGAGAATACATCTTCTGCGATCTCTCGATGGTTTGTTCCTACAAAGTCATTAGAAGACATCGTAGTCTCAGTAAGAGCTATCGCTTCTGTAGAAATATCGACAGAATCACAGAACTGAGCGCCGCCTTTTAATGCATAGAGGCTAAAGCCTCCTGTATAACTGAAACAATTCAACACCTTTCGATCTTTTGCGATGTCATGCACTAAAAGACGCATCGCCTGCTGATCAAGAAAAAAGCCTGTCTTTTGGCCTTTTTTAATATCGACTAAAAATGAAATTCCATTTTCACTTACTGTGGCTATCTCTTTTTCTATACCAAAGAGAGTCTGGCACTGAGGCTTCATCCCCTCTTCTGAGCGTGATGGAGCTTGTGATTTTTCATAGATCCATGCTGGCTTTTCTAGTTCTTGTAATATCTCCACAACAGCTGGTTTCAACCTTTCCATTCCAAGCGTGCCAATTTGAATAACGAGCGTATCATCATATTTGTCGACAATCAATCCCGGCAAAAAATCTCCATCTGCGGCTATCAAGCGATAAGCATTGGTATTTTCTCGATGCATATTCAAGGAGCGTCTTAATGTAATCGCCTCTTGTATGTGTTCATACAGAGCCGTCATAGGCTCTCTTCCATCAAAAGAGATCATCCTGCAGACAATTTGTGACTTTGTATTGCAATATCCAGTGCCTAGAAGCTGCTCTTTACAATCCAATACCTGCACAAGGCTTCCATTGGCACATTTTTCGAGTGTGTGAACCGCTCCTGAGAAAATCCAAGGATGCTTATTACGTACAGACTTTTCTCGCCCTGGCTTGAGTATCAAACGTGGCAAGTTTTTTTGTATTACATGCTTCATTAGGAAAAACCGATTTTTTTTCTTGATATGTTACGCTACCTGGTACAATAATCACAGCATGAATCACTCACATACTATAATTGCTCTGATGGGAAAGCGAGTGGTATACATAATTCATAAAACTCTTACCTAAAACAATATCATGATAGATTCTATCCCTACTTGTCTTCACATATCGAACCTCATAGAACATGAAAGTACTGATTCGGTAAATCTTACTATCTCCAAAAATATTGTAGAATATATTCAACGTCAAAAAACGACCCTTCCATGCCTTGATTTTTCCAATACACAAGCGAGTGGACGAGCAATTGCGCCAGAAGTAGGAGAAGAAAGACTCAAAGAGGTATGGCTCATCTTTCAACGAGGTCTTGAAAGATTGTATATGAACAATACAAAGGCTTCACTAGGATTGTTATGTCGGTATAAATGTTTTCCTGCTCTGAAAGAAGCTAGCTTTGACAACTGCAAAAATATTGCAGAGAATCAAGTAGAGCTCAACAATTTCCAATTTCGTGGTGTTCATAAAGCTCTTGAGACACTCTCTTTGATTGGAAGCTATATAAGCATAAAAGTTCGCAACACCGTCCTCCCAAAATGCTTTCCTAGCCTCAAAACCCTACTCTTTACATTGCAGCCTCAGCAAGAACGGCTCATCGGAATAAGTGATCCTATAACTCTTTCGACTATAGAAAAACCACATGTACTAGTGCCATGCGGTCACATACTCTCCCAAATAGGCGTACAGTTAACTCCCCATAATCGCTGTTGCTGCTGCCGTACCGGCATAGAGAAGGTCATCCCTATTCAATCATGGAACGTGAAGCTCACAAGACAAGAGAATAGGTGGAATATAGAGTATCTCGATAATGAAAAAAATGTCGTCGACTTCAACAAGCCAATTTTTATGTATTACGGCGAAAAACAATTCATCTCAAATTGTGCAGAGCAAACGATGCCACACATACGCATCTTCCCCATGCTCCAGGATGGACCCGATCTCGAAGAGAGAAATTTCAACTCTCTGCACTGCATACTCGGCTACAGCACTCTGCTCTGTGAATTAGATAAATAGAGGGAATTGCAAAACTAACAGGTTATCCCATCTCCGATCCTTTACATAGAGTCTATTATAATTGACACTTTGTCTAATATATAATACAATCAGGATATGCTAGACGAATATGATATAGAGATCTACTCAACTGAACATGGACGTGAACCTTTCAATGATTGGTTGCATTCTATAAGAGACGCTAAAACTGTAAGGACTATTATACTACGCATACAAAGGCTTAGACTGGGTAATTTTGGAGATTATAAACACTTTGAAGGATTGCATGAATTGAGAATCCACTACGGACCTGGTTTTCGCATATATAAGGATATTAAAGCCTGCAAAGCCTATTTTGAGGATTATAAGAGGATAAAAAATGAGTAGGAAATTTAGAAAACTTACACAACTTTTAGATGATTACCTGAAAGATGAAAATTTTGCAGCACAATTCCTTTCACAGGCATTAGAGGAAGAAGATTTTGCGACATTTATGCTTTCTCTAAGAGATATCATACGTGTACATGGTTCGATTACGGCAATCGCTAAGAAAGCAAAAGTGAGTCGTGCAACCGTGTATAATTTATTCGAAGAAAAATCTAATCCGGAAATGAAAACAATCTTATCGCTATTACATACAATTGGATATGACTTGCGCGTTACTAAACGTTCAGCCGCTTCCGTGCCATCATAGAAAATGTCATTCCTGTTGTATGACCTAGATAAATAATGTTCTGTTCATTTCCTCTTCACTTGGGCAAGTAATATGGCTTTTTTGCAATGAGATTTTTAATGACTCGATCGCTCGAAGGTTTGGTGTACTCTTCAGCTGATGTGATAAGTTTTTTTAACTTATTGATTTTGTCTTGTGCTATTATTGTCTCATTCTCAGCCTTGTTTGCTTTGGCATTTTTCAGCTGTTTTTCAGCTGTTACGAGCTCGGCCTTTTCTCTTTTTATACGAGCTTTTAAGAATGTGCGTAAAGCACTAATTACCTCTTTTATTTCTTCAGCTTCAGAGGATTTAGTTCGATTATAGAATTCTAATAATTCGCCTTGATTTCCGATATGTGTTACTAAATCAGCAATACTTCCTTTATGGGCTATAGCTAAACAAGTTTGAGTAGCGGATTTTGATGAATTTTCATCGTATTTTTCAAGTATCGCATGAGCAGCTTGCAATTTTTTGACATCACGTTTTATGGATTTAAGCTCTTTAGCCTCTTTTGAAAAATTCAACGCGTGTTTTATTATTTTAATAATATTTTTCTCGCTGGAAATACCCTTGTTTAATGAATTAATCTTATTTTGTAGTTCTTCGGGCTTACTGCCCCAAACAATAAAAGGATCATTCCCTGCTCCAACATTCATATATCCACCTATTCTGAGAGGGTGTTTGAAAACCCTCAAGCAGCCTTCTCAGCATAATTTTTGCTTTTTTC
>CAZASK010000018.1:0-30625 GCA_964487845.1 uncultured bacterium | reverse complement strand
GCCGACAATAAAAGAAGCTTTCAATAATTTTATTGGTTAATAGGAGACTCGCGTTTTTTAATACAAAACGCACAGACCTGCAAGATCATCTTATTCAAAAGACAAATAGTAGCGTAACATCTGAGTGTGCGAAAACGATTGCGCATACAGCCTGCGAGTCATTGAAAGCACAACTTATTCATATTGATACATATGAGCCTATTGTTCGCCCAACATCTCTTAGCAATACATTTTTTACACAAAAGAGCCTCCTCGATCAAAAACCGCGGCCTACCGTCATAGGCTCAATTCTGATAGAGCTTTTACAAGAAGCTCAACCAGCTCTCGAAAGCATCATCGAAGTCAACTGCTTACAAGCCATGACAAATATCATCGATTCATTGCAAAAACTTCAGAAAGAAAAACCCTATTTTTTAGCTGACATGTGCCGCGGTATTTTAACTGAGGTGGCAAAAGAGATAAAACAAAGTGACACTGCGACGCAGTCAACTCAACTGGATGCCATCAAACTATTCAGCGAAAAGTGGAGTCAGATGCTGCTCAAAATTGCATTCCCAGGAGGAGCAAAAGACCTTATACTTCCAGCACTTTCGCCGCTGTATCGCTCAACAATATGGACTATCGCATCTGATGCTATTCAGGATCAATTAAGCACATTTTTAGGCGATATCCAAGATGATGACACGCTCAAAAATGAAACGATTCTTACAATGTATAAAGAGATAGAGCAAGCTCTCTCAGAAAAACCTCAGGAGCAAGGAGCGACTGCTACAACACCTATTACAAGAAAGACTGCAGCTCTTATTTTTGGCCCTGTAGGATTCACTCTCGCAATCATAAAATTTATTTTTCAAGTCATTACTTCTCCGTTCACAAGAAAAGGTCAAAAACATGGAGTGTCATCATATGAAAACCAACAAAAATTCAACGATCAACTCTATTTAGTAGCAAATACTATTTTACAAGATACCGATTCTCCACTACTTCGATTTTTTGCAAATCATATTTTGAAAAAACAGATCAATAGCATAGCCAACAATTACCGAATCGCTCAAAAACATACAGCTTGTTGATTTATTTCACACTCAATGCGAAAAACTTCTCAGCACAGTCATCAATCCCGGAGGCTCTTGGACAGGCGAAGGAAGCCAAAGGAAATATACAATGGCGCCACTTGAAACAATACGCACGCTCCATGATCTGCATACACAAATTCAAGATCAAGAACTCGAAAACAAAAAAACAGTCGAAGAGACCGAAAAAATAAAAAATGAGATTGGCAACAATATTGAACGCCTATTTCATGCAGTCGTAGATTCTATTAAAGTTGTGCACCATGATCTGCCAGCAGCTGAATTCGATACACTCTCAGCAGTCAAAAAATTCACTCATAGCCTCCACAAAATATGGGCTGTTGTAGCCAATGCTTGTATACGAAAATTCATCCGATTGACCTTCTATCTGCTCGGTGTAAAACAAAAGATAAAAACGACATCTCACACTTTCAACGTCAATATAAAAAAACTACAGCAAGATAAGTTTTTTCTTGCTTTAGGAAATTTTGCTGCAAAAGAGCTCAATTAGCGCGCTCTAAAAGTCTATTATGCTATAATAAGCAAAAGTGAGGCATGCATGACACGCACTAAGATCATTTGCACTATTGGACCTGCAGTAAACAGCTACGAAAAAATCCTAGAATTAATTGCAGCTGGCATGAACGTAGCCAGGTTAAATTTTAGCCACGGCAACTATGAAGAGCATGCTGCAACGATCAAATTACTCCAGAAAGCTCGTGAAGAGACAAAACTGCCGTTGACTATTTTACTAGATACCAAAGGCGCCGAGATTCGTCTTGGGAAAGTAAAGAAAAGTGGCATCGATGTTCACCCTGGGGACACTATTACACTTGTCAAAGAGCGTACAGACGGCAACAGCTCAACACTTACTATCATCCCAGATTTTGTTATCGACTCTCTGCAGTTAGGCACTCGAGTCCTTATTGACAATGGATACATTACCTCTCATGTTGTCGACATTCAGCCCAATTCTTGCGTAATAGAAATAGAGAATACCGGAACAATTTTGTCATCGAAGGGGGTCAACATCCCTAATGTCGTGCTGCCGCTACCTGCCCTTACTGAAACCGATCTTGACGACATTACTTTCGGTATTCGACAAGGTATTGATAGCATTGCTGTGTCGTTTGTTCGATCAGCTGACACTATTTTGATGATCAAAAAACTACTCACGGAAGAAAAGGCCTCACATATTCAAGTAATTGCAAAGATTGAAAATAATGAAGGTATTGAACACTTCGACAGCATTCTTCGTGTAGCTGATGGCATCATGATCGCTCGAGGAGATCTCGGAGTAGAAGTCCCCTTAAGTCAAGTGCCTCGCCTTCAAAAAATGATGATTCGAAAATGCTATCTTTCTGGAAAACCATCTATCACAGCAACGCAAATGCTCGAGTCGATGATTATATATTCCAGACCTACTCGAGCAGAAGTTTCCGACGTTGCCAATGCAATCCACGACAGCACCTCGTGTGTGATGCTATCTGGTGAAACAGCTATAGGAAAGCACCCTATCGAGACCGTGCAGATCATGAAAAGCATTGTCAGCGAAGCTGAAAGAGATCTCGACCATCAGGCACTTTTTGAACAACATACAAAACTTGTCTATCACGATGTTCCATCAGCAGTCACCCTTGCTGCAGTGAAGACAGCCGAGAGTCTTGGAGCAAAGGCCATCTTCACCTTCACTCATAGCGGCATGACAGCCAGGCTTATCTCTCGACTACGTCCAAGAATGCCCATTATTGCGCTCACCCCTTCCACATCCACATTTCATCAATTAGCGCTCAATTGGGGGATCATCCCTGTCTTATGCCATGAATGTAATACAATTGAAGAAGCCTTTCAAGCAGCGTCTACGTTTGCCCTTGAAAACCATTTCGTGTCATATGGCGATCTTGTGATATTGACAGCTGGAGCTCCATTCTGGGTTCCAGGAACAACAAATACAATTTTAGTAGAAAGTATCGGCGATGTACTCGTTCGTGGTCATGGTGGCTCGGGACCCTCCCATCATGGAACAGTTACCTTAGTGCCCTCTCCTGAAAGCAAAAAACCCTACTCTGTACGAAATCATATCGTTGTAATTTCTGAGTGTAGTGACAGCTATGTACCACTCCTCAGAGAAGCCTCAGGCATCATCTTGCAAAATCAAGCTGACGATCTCGAATCAGAAAAGCACGCGCTTCTTGTAGCGAAAGCACTAGAAAAGCCGATTATTACAAGAGCATATGGGGCATTTCGTATTTTAAGAGAGGGACAGCTTGTCACCTTAGATCCACACAAATCTTTGATTTATAAAGGCGCAGTGCAATCGAATGCCTCATAATCGCTATTTTTCCTCACAGCCCCTGACACACGATATAGTCCATCTTGCTGGATCTGAGCATGACCATCTAACAAAAGTCATGCGCAAATCCTCAGGAGATACAATCGAGCTTATAGATGGACAAGGACGCCTGGCACTTGCCCATGTCACTGAGCAAGATAAACAAAAGAGCATTATTCATATCGACTCTTTAACCGAACAGCCTCCCCCTCTTTGCCGTATCAAACTTGTATTAGCTTGTTTAAAACCATCTCACCTGGATTTTGCTATCGAAAAGAGTGTCGAACTCGGCGTAGATGATATATGGATATTTGAAGCAGATCGCTCTGAAAAAAAAGGTGTATCAGAAAATCAACGTATTCGACTCAATTCTATTATTATTGCTGCAACCAAGCAGTGTGGGCGGCTTTTTCTTCCGAAACTATTCATCAAAGAAGACCTCCAATCCTGCTTATCTTCAACCGAGAATGCGCTTTGCCTCTATGGGAATCCAATCGCTTCTAGAGATATTCATAACACACTCAAAAAACAAGCAAGCGAGAAAAAACATATCTCTATCTATATAGGTCCAGAAGCTGGCTTTTCTAAGCGAGAAGAGGAGCTTCTTTCAAAATATGCTCAAGCAGTTTGCTTTCACGAAAACATCTTGCGCGCAGAAACAGCCGCATTCACTGCTGTGCTCTATTGCCAATCTCTGCTATCATAAACACCATGAACACAAATATACCATCACATATAACTCCAGGGTCTCTTGTTGCTGTAGGCATGTCAGGAGGAGTAGACTCCTCAGTATCCGCATATTTACTGAAGCAAGCGGGATATCAAGTGATCGGCCTGTTTATGAAAAACTGGGATGACGGAGAAAGCGCATGCTCATTCAAAGAAGACTCTGAGGATGTAGCAAAAGTATGTGAAACGATAGGGATTCCATACTATGGCCTTAACTTCACAAAAGAATACCACGAGAAGGTGTTTACAGGTTTTTTAGCAGAACTAAAGAAAGGAAGAACTCCAAATCCCGATATTTTGTGTAATAAAGAAATTAAATTTAAGCACCTGCTTGATCACGCCCTGCAGTTGGGTGCCGCAGCCCTTGCTACGGGCCATTATGCTCGCAATATCGAACGAGATGGCATATTTACACTTCAAAAAGGACTTGATCCAGGAAAAGATCAAACTTACTTCCTCTATACGCTCACACAGGATATTCTAAAAAAAGCTCTTTTTCCTATTGGTCATCTCCAAAAAAGTGAAGTCAGAGAGATAGCAAGAAAAGCTGGCCTTGCGACAGCAGAAAAAAAAGATTCTACCGGCATTTGTTTTATTGGGAAACGCGACTTTAAGGAGTTTTTATCACACTATCTTCCTTACCAAAAAGGTGTTTTTAAAACCCTCTCTGGGCAGACGGTAGGAGAACATGATGGAGTTGCCTACTATACCATCGGCCAACGAAAAGGACTTGGCATTGGAGGCCAAGGAGAAGCATGGTTTGTAGTAAAAAAAGACACAGCTCACAACATCGTCTATGTTGAGCAAGGGATAAACAATCCTGCCTTATTTCACTCCGGGCTTATATGTAGAGAGCCATCCTGGGTGTCTGGAAATCAACCTATACTCCCCTATCGATGCAAAGCAAAAATTCGCTATAGACAAGAAGAGCAGAGCTGTACAATTGCCCACTGTAGCGCTAGTGGCGACTTAGAAGTACAGTTTGATCACCCTCAGCGTGCTATTACGGAAGAACAAGCCATTGTATTCTACGACGATCAAATCTGCCTTGGTGGTGCTATTATTGAGTCAATATAACATTTCATATTAGATGGTTGCGAAAAATACCTCTCCATGGCAGTGTATTACAAAGCATAGCTGTGAGGATTTGTGGACGCAGAAATTTTACACCGAATTCAATTTGGCTTTAACCTCACCTTTCATTACATCTATCCTCCTCTCAGTATTGGCCTTTCACTCGCTATCATTTTTTTTGAATGGATCTATCTCAAAACGAATGATGAGGCTTGGCTGCAAGTAACAAAGTTCTGGACACGTGTCTTTGGCCTTACCTTCGCGCTCGGTGTCGCTTCTGGAATCCCGCTTGTCTTTGCCTTTGGCACAAACTGGGCACGCTATTCCTATTTTATCGGCGATGTTTTAGGAAGCGCTCTTGCCGCAGAAGGTCTTTTCGCATTTACTATGGAGGCTGGCTTTTTAGGCATCATGCTCTTTGGCTGGAAAAAGGTCAGTAAGCGCTTTCACTTTATGTCTTCTATTCTCGTCTCATTAGGCGCCCATTTCAGCGCAATTTGGATTGTCTGCACAAACTCTTGGATGCAAACACCGGCTGGATATGCCATCTTAAAAGACACAAAAGGGACAGAATATGCTGTTGTAACAAACTGGCTTGATATGATTTTAAACCACTCTAGCCTGTCCCACATCGTTCACGTCTTGCTCGGCGCTTGGATGGCAGGAGCCTTTCTCATCATCAGTATCGGCAGCTATTATTTGATCAAAAATAAATTTCATGATTTTTCCATCAAGTCTCTTAAAATAGGGATCGCAATCGCAGCTGTGTGTGTCATCGCGCAGCTCGGCAGCGCAGATCACCTAGGACGAATTATAGCCAAATATAACCCTGTCAAATTTGCAGCCTTTGAAGGTCTCTATATCACAGAAGAGTCTTCAAAAGCCTACGTTTTTGGATGGGTCGATGACAAGGAAGAAAAAGTTCATGGCCTTGCTATCCCAGGATTGCTCTCTTTTCTAGTCCATCGCGATTTTACTACAGCAGTTCCCGGCCTTGACCAAGTTCCTCGATCTGAAAGACCTATTGTAGCCGCTGTATTTCAGTTCTATCACCTTATGATCGCAATGTGGGGGCTCATGTTTGTAGCTGCCGCATGTGGTCTATGGATGTGGCGTAAAAATTCTTGGCAGCTGCATCCCTGGCTCATGAAGTTTTTGATTATCTCGGTCACATTTCCACAAATTGCAAATATGGCAGGCTGGTATGCAAGCGAGATGGGAAGGCAACCATGGACCGTACATAAGCTTCTTCGCACACAAGATGCCTACTCCTCTAATGTGTCTACAGAAAATGCAGCTTTATCACTTGGCATCTTTGTGGTCGTCTACCTCACTTTTTTTGTACTCTTCCTCTTCTTACTCGATAGAAAAATCAAGCATGGGCCTATAGACACCTTCGAGGAAGCTCCCTTTAGAGACCCTTATAAGCTACATTAACGAGGCTCGCTATGCTAGATATCGATTTTCACATTCTTCAATTCATCTGGTATCTTGTATTTGCAGCGGCTATTTTTGCCTATGCTGCACTCGATGGATTTGATATTGGCGTAGGATGCCTGCAGTTGTTTGCCAAAAGCGACTTTGAGCGACGCATCTTCTTGAATGCGATTGGGCCAGTATGGGATGGAAATTCACTCTGGGTTATTATTTCAGCAGGAGCACTACTTGCAGGATTCCCAAAGGCTTTTGCTGTTATCTTCTCTACTCTCTATATACCCATGCTGTTTTTAGTCTTTGGCTACGTCATGAGAGGTATCGCCATTGAATTTAGAAGTAAAATGCCCTCTTCTCTCTGGCGCAACTTCTGGGATATCATTTTTTCCTTTTCAAGCTTCTCTTTAGCTTTTGGCTTCGGCATCATCTTAGCCAATTTTGTAAAAGGAATGCCTATTAATCAAAGCGATGAATTGATAGCTGGAGTAGGTTCTCTTTTTCCTCCCTATGCCATCGCTTTTGGTATTTTTACAACTTTCCTCTTCATGCTCCATGGCGCGCTCTACCTCAACATGAAAACAGAGGGAGCACTACAAGAAAAGGTCACAAGATGGCTCCATACACTCTATTCTACCTTTTTACTTCTATGGTCGCTTATTACAGTGCTTACCCTTATCTACGAACCTCAGATGACAGAGATTTATAGGCAGTATCCGCTTTTCTTATTGCTGCCAATTTTCG
This sequence comes from uncultured bacterium, assembly GCA_964487845.1. Taxonomy (GTDB): domain Bacteria; phylum Chlamydiota; class Chlamydiia; order Chlamydiales; family FEN-1388; genus CAZASK01. The sequence continues at coordinate 23,242 of CAZASK010000018.1, read as the reverse complement.
GAACCGCAGGAATAGCTCTCATGCCAGCCTTTATTGCTCGAAAAAGAGCCGGACTTGCCTTCTTAAGTTCATTTTTAATCATTGGATCTCTTGTTGGGAATCTCATCATGGGCATGTTTCCCAATCTTGTCCGTTCGTCTATTGACCCAAGCTATCCTGCCCTTACAATCTATAATGCATCCGCCTCCCCTCTTACCATGAACATACTTGTTCTGATCGCGGCTTTAGGAGTCCCTCTTTTTTTCCTCTACCTCATTGCAACATACAAAGTATTTACAGGAAAGGTAGAGCTCGACTCAATGAGTTACTAAGGAGACAATCTTACCAATTTGTTTGGAAAAGTCATATTTTTGAAATTGAGCGCGGATATCGGCTGCAGAACTCTTGGTTTTTGGGTGATCAAAGGCTTGCACCAGAGCTTCTTCTAAACCTCTCTGGTCATGAAACGAAAGGCCTGAACTATTGCTCAGCACTTCACTTCCTCCATTTTGATCTGATGAGATGACATACAATCCCATAGCAAGTGCCTCTATTGTCACATTCGCAAAAGGATCATACAAAGAAGGCACAACAAGACAATCACAAGCTTGATAAAAAGAAATCACATCTTTTCTTCTTCCAAAGAAAAACACATTGTCTTGTAAGCCTAACGACTCACTCAGGCTCGCAAATTGTTTTGGGTGTCGCTCTTTCCCCACCACTAAAAGATTCCAACGCCTGTGAGAAATTTTCTTGAGCGCTTGCAAGAGCTCAGGCAGTCCCTTTCTCTCATATTCATTACCTATAAATAAAAATTGATATCTTGCGGTCTCGAGTCCAAGAGATTCTAGAAATGCTGTTTTTTTATGAAACGAATCCTCAAATGGCTGGTGCATCTCCTCCCACTCTACGCCATTATGCACAACTATAACCTTATCAGAATCTACCTCGGGGTAATACTGGAGAACCTCTTGCTTTACGAGTGCTGAATTAGTAATAAGATATCTCAGCTCCCTTGAAGTGAATGTATTTTTTTCCATTTTCAAAATAAGACGATGCAAAGGATTGATAGAAAAACTTATCTTTTTGAACCATGATGCTTTTTTTGCGCGTCTTGCTAAATAGGCTGCATGTACTCCATTACCAGCTCGATAGATATGCTGCAGACACATATTTCGATCCAGTCCAAATACACAGTCGACTGTATGGGTACGCAACCATTCTTTGCACCTATAATCAAACCACATAAGATGCATATATGAAAAAGGAAGACGCCTACCTAAATTCACAACCTCCACCCCTCGATGAGGAGTGATATTGCCTTTCCAGTCTGTTGTGAGAATGTATACCTTGTACCCAGCTTGGGCAAATCCAATAGCCAGGCGTATGCAATATTTTTCTAGACCACCGAGATGGCTGAGATCACTTTTTAAAAATGCAATGGACTTCATCGTAGGTGTTACAATTCTCCAACCACAAGTTTGTCGTTTCGATAATAGCACTCTAGATGAAACGGCTTGTCTTGATTCATAAACAACTTGAGGCGCTGCATGTATTCTCTGAAACGAAGTCGTAAATAACGCTCTTTTTCCGCAACTCGGTGTGAAGATGAAGCTAGAGAAGCTCTTGTCGCATCCTCTCCCTCCGCTTGCTCTGTCAGGAGGCAAGCCACATATCTATTTTCAAGATCTTCAGGATCGATAAATTGTATATCCCATGAAAGCGGCTGATCTGGATGAGTAGCATCTAAAATAATCAATACCTCCATACGATCTCTTACGATATCAAGAAAAAGACGACTGACATCTGCTACGAATAATTCTTTATTAATAACCATCACACCATTTTTCATCTCAATTGATGGAGGCAAATCGATTGTGCATGTTACAGGATTAATGCGATCTCTCGTTGAAGCCGGATAAAAAACAGTCAGTGGAAGAGCATGTTCAAGACGTAGCAGTTTATTTCTCAAAAATGTAATGACAACCTGCTTTGTATGAGAATCATGAATAGGAACTTGCATTCCTCCTAAAAAAGGCACTTGTATTTTCATCCACTCATGAGGCACCGTAAAACAAACTTCATCAGTATCTTTATAGAGTGCATCGAGCTCCTGCTGCATGATATTACTTAAATTAAACTTCAACTCACATCCTTTGTTCATCAACTCAGCAACATCTTCTTCTGGACCACTAATGGTATGAGTGATCATCTGAGGTGTGATATCAAGAAATTGATATCCAGCTGGAGGCTCCCCTTGGGGAATGGTAAAGTAAACAGGAACTTTTTCAGTAACCAGACGGCTTAAACGAAGCGCAAATTCATTATGTGAAACATGGGTGATATTATGAATCAAGTCAACATCAGGATTCAGGCTCACAAGATTTTTCTTTGTGACCTGCACTATCCACTCATCTCCTTTTTTTGAAGCAGCATCGATGACTACTTCAAAGTCATTGCTTTCGAGAGACTCCACCACATCTTTTCTTCCAGTGAGTGTGAGGATGATTTTTCGATCGAGCATTCCATTAGGCATAAGACCACGTATCGTCTTATCTGGCGGCATATTTACAATACGGCATGATACTCGAGGAAACAGCTTTGTTGTCGTAATCGAATGATTCACAAGTGCCCAAATTACAATGGCTGCTGCAAGAGAAATTAATTTTTGTATGATATTTTTCGTAAAGAACACTTCTATGCATCTCCTTTACGAAAAGAAAACCAATTTTTCTTCGATTGAACTCTTGTGCCTTCTGCAGGAAGTGGGTTGAAAATACTGCGTAAAATACCCATAAATCGATCTATCTTAATACCTCTTGTCATAATACCATCTCTTGCAATAGAGACCTTCCCTGTTTCTTCGGAGACAACAATGCTGAGTGCATCGCGCTGCTGCGTGATTCCAAGCGCGGCTCGATGCCTCGTTCCCATTGAACGAGAAAGTTGCTGGCTCTCATCTGCAAGAGGCAATATAACAGAAGCCGCTACAATCGTTGCATTCCGAATGATCACAGCCCCATCATGAAGTGGCGAAGAGGATCCAAAAATTGCCTCTAAAAGCTCCGATGAAAACTGGGCATTTAAAATCACCGATTTTGCAGCGTATTCATCCAACGAATCTTGATTTTCGAGCAATACGATAGCACCGACTCGCTTCTCCGACATACGATATATAGACAAAGCCAAGCTTTCTAAAAACTTATCAAATTCACTCAGCGCCGCTGCCTTTTTTCCTTTTACACTCAGCTTTGAAAGACCAATTCGAATTTCTGGTTGGAAAATGACTAAAATAGCGATAACCGCAACACTCACAAAATATTGCATCAACTTCTGCAAGACAGGAAAATTCATCCACGTCGCAATTACAAAAAGCAGCAAAAAAACAAGCATTCCAAGCATGAGATCCATCGTACGCGTGTTCCAAAACGATGTAATCAGAAAATAAAGCACAAACGAGATACATGTAATCTCAATGAGTGGCACTAAATATTGAAAATAAGGCTGTAATAAATCCATATTTTTCTCCGCCAACACCCTAGACGAGTGCCTCTTTCGGCGTCAAGATAAATCCATTATATAGAATCTGCGGTCAGGGTGCGAAGCATACTGAGCGCATCATGGTGGGCTCTGACGTCATGCACCCGGATGTAGGCAACGTTCGCCATAGCAAGAAACACATTCGTTGCAAGCGTAGCTGGTAAAAGATCATCAGCTGCTCTATTTAACAGCTTGGCCATGAACGACTTACGCGAAATTCCAACAAGAAGAGGATATCCCAATTTTTGAAACTCAGCTATCTGATTCAAAATCGCAATATTATCTTCTACTGTCTTGCCAAACCCAATACCAGGATCGAGAATGATATTTTCTTGCTCTATTCCCTCATGCAAAAGCATCTTTACTTGTTGATCGAGCCACTCTATAACATCGGTAACTACCCCTTTATCGTAAGCAGGATTCAGTTGCATCGTCTTCGGACTGCCGAGCATATGCATAACACACACGTTGCAACCTGCCTTTTTTACTACTTTCCGCATGGCCGGATCTTGCAATCCTGAGATATCATTAATAAAAGAAGCTCCTGCTTTGAGGGCTAACTCGGCAACTTTTGGTTTTACTGTATCAATAGAAATTGGAATATGAAGTTTAGGAACAAGTGCCTTTACAACAGGAATCACACGCTCAATTTCTTCTTCTTCTGAAACAGGCTCTGCAGATGGCCTTGAAGACTCGCCGCCAATATCTAAAATATCCGCTCCTTCATGTGCAAGCTGAATTCCTCTCTCGACCGCCCTCTCTACTGTCATTGCCCTCGAAGGCTCGAAAAAAGAGTCTGGTGTTACATTAAGAATGGCCATAATCTTCGTTTTCATTAAGATCCTCTACTAAGAAGCGCTTTCAAAGCCAACAACATGTTTGTAACATAAAAGAAGATGACGGACTCCCTGCATGGCTCGATGAGGCTTTGACTCAGTAGGAAGTTTATAGGCGTCTGCTATGGAATCCTTCGATAATTTTATCTCTGAAGGAATAGCCCTCTTATTTTCAATACAGTGATTCACCACCTGCTTCCAATACATGGAGGCTAAGTCGAGCCAGTGGTAGGGCCAGAAAAGGCGCTCTTGAGCGTATGGGTCTATAATTTGAGCAAAAAAAGGGCGATCAAAAGAAGGATTTTGACAAATAAAAACAGACTTTCCCCTGACGATTCCCACTTCTTTAAAAATGGCTTTTATCTCTTCTGCAATACGCTCCTCGCTTCTGCCACGATCTACCAACTCATCCCACGTGAACCCATTAATCATAATACTTAGCGGATCGCGGCTATCCCAGACAGACTTTGGATGCTGCACAATCGCATCATAGGCATATTTTTCTTCTCCTGTTACCAAATCCACGATGATACAGGCAATCTCGAGTACTTTATGCCTTGTGCTATCTAATCCCGTTGTTTCTTGATCAAGAAAAATTCCCAGCATATTACTCCATTAAAAAAGATCTTGCGGAATAGACGTCTTAATTTTAAGTTTATACACGAATAGCCTTTGAAATGACAGTCTAAAAAAAAGTAACTCATGAATCAAGTAAAACGAGTTCTCATATGCATCATGTTGTTCATTTTAGCAGCGGCTATTTACATCTATATTCCCCAAGAAATGAAATCGCAAACTCACCTCACATTATACGGCAACGTTGACATTAGGCAAGTAGATTTAGGTTTTCGAGTCTTTGGGAAAGTCGCCACTGTGTGTGTTGACGAGGGAGACCGAGTAGAAGCAGGACAAATTTTAGCAACACTCGACCAAGAACCCTATAGTATTGCTTGCAGCAAGGCAAAGGCTGTTGTCATGACCTTACAACCTCAACTCGATAACGCACTGCACAAATTTTATAGACGCGAAGAGATCAGCGCAGAAGCACTTTCTGAAGAAGAGTATGATGAGGCCATTTTTTCTGCAGAAAGCCTTCATGGAAGTTATATGCAAGCCCGTGCTGATCTAGCAGAAAAAATAGTAGCCCTCAATGACACAACACTCACCGCACCATCGAGTGGAGTCATCATCTCCCGAGTTCGCGAACCAGGTGCTCTTGCCTCGGCTCAAGACACCATACTCACATTATCACTTGACAAGCCAGTGTGGGCAAGAGCATACATCAGCGAACCCGACTTGGGGAAAATATACCCTGGAATGAAAGCCACTCTTACAACAGACTCTCAGCCAGAAATCCCCGTCTCAGCACACATTGGCTTTATATCACCCGTTGCAGAATTTACCCCAAAATCTGTTGAGACTACCAATTTACGAACCGAGCTTGTCTATCGCCTTCGCATCATTGTTGACAATCCACCCAAAACACTCAGACAAGGAATGCCTGTTACTGTACGTATCGATCTGGATCAACAGAAAAAATAATGGGTATCCCATGACGGCCCCCATTGTATGTATCAATGACTTAGTAAAACAGTTCAAACCGAACACACCTCCTGCTATAGAAAAACTCTCACTTTCCATCTCAGCTGGAAAACTAGTCGCAATAGCAGGCCCTGATGGAGCTGGGAAAACCACTCTGATACGCCTGATGGCAGGACTTCTCGAACCAACATCAGGCACGATCTCAATCTGCGGTTATGACACCGTAAAGCAACAACCACTCGCTCATCGTCACATCAGCTATATGCCGCAGCGATTTGGACTGTATGAAGATCTCACCGTTCAACAAAACTTAGATTTATATGCAGATCTCCATCTCTTACCGCAAGAGACAAAAAAAGAACGATTTCATACGCTGCTTTCATTTACAGGCCTGAGTGACTTCACACAGAGACTGGCGAGTAATCTTTCAGGAGGCATGAAGCAAAAGCTAGGTCTTGCTTGTGCTATGCTCAGAAAGCCGCAGCTTCTCTTATTAGACGAGCCCACTGTCGGCGTAGACCCCATATCACGAAGAGAGCTATGGCGGATGATTTTTGACCTTGTCAAAGATTCCGTAACAGTAGTCTGCAGCACTTCATATTTAGACGAGGCTGAACGATGTGATGAGGTATTACTCCTTTTAAGAGGAAAGCTTTTATATAACGCTCCTCCCCAGACCCTTACCAAGCGCTGCCAAGGGAAGACATTCCTCATTCACAACCCTGCGATAGAAAAAAGAGCTTCTTTAGAACTGCTTTTAAGTGATCCATCTATTATTGATGGCACCATACAAGGCGATGCGATCCGCATTACGACAAACTCCGAAAAACGACCAGAACTTACTACTTATGGATACGATGCCTCACACATAAAGACTACCCCAGCAAAATTTGAAGATGCCTTTATTGACCTTCTAGGAGGCGGCCCCAAAAAACGCTCCTCACTTACATCTATTTTACAAACTATACAAAGACAAAATGAGGCGGTCGTCGTAGCAGATGCGCTATCGAAAAAATTTGGCTCTTTTACGGCAGTAGACAATGTGAGCTTTCAAGTATCTCAAGGAGAAATCCTCGGCCTATTAGGTCCCAATGGAGCCGGAAAATCAACAACCTTTAAAATGCTCTGTGGGCTTCTTACCCCTACTACTGGAAATGCCTCTATAGCAGGCTATTCTCTACAGGATGCCCCGCATACAGCAAGAAGCCTTATTGGCTATATGGCTCAAAAATTCTCTTTATACGATAATATGAGCGTTTCACAAAATCTTCAGTTTTTTCATGGAATCTATAACAATTCGAACACCTCTATCATACAGGTGATGGTCGACATGTTTGCGCTGACTCCATTTTTAAAAGAGCCTGCAGGAAGCCTCCCCTTTGGATTTAAGCAACGCCTAGCGCTCGCATGCGCGCTTATGCATAATCCCAAAGTTCTTTTTTTAGATGAGCCTACTTCTGGAGTTGACCCAATCACTCGCCGTGAATTTTGGAATCACATCCATGGAATGTGCGCACATGGAGTCGCAGTCATCGTGACTACTCACTTTATGGAGGAGGCCGAATACTGCGATCGCATTGGCCTCATTAATCAAGGTAAGCTCATTCAAATAGGCACCCCAGAAGAGCTCAAACAATCAATACGTTGTCCCTCTCTTCCTCACCCGACAATTGAAGATGCCTTTATTACGCTCAGCATGCGTACTCAAGGAGATCTATGAATAGAGTGCGCGTACAAGCTCTGATGATAAAAGAATTTTATCAAATTAGACGTGATCCGAGCTGCTTTTTAATTGCTGTTGTGTTCCCCCTGCTCCTGCTATTTATCTATGGCTTTGGCGTCTCTCTCGATATCACTCACCTTCGGATTGGATTACTTACACAAGACTCAAGCTATGAAGCCGAGCAGTTTGCGGATAGCCTCCGTCATTCTTCTTTTTTTAACATCTACAGCGCTACAACAGCTGATGAGCTTCAAAGTAAATTAGTCGACGGGTCGATTAAGGGATACATCATCATTCCATCCTATTTCGGAGCTTTTTTAAAGGGGAAGACAAAGCAAGCTCCTCTCTACGTTGTCTCCGATGGAAGCGATCCAAATACAGCGAACTTTGTTCAAAACTATATACAAGGCGCATGGCAGGTGTGGCTGCAACAGTATCACACCGATCATAAAACACACATAAAACCACCCATAGCTATTGAGTCGCGTTGTTGGTTTAATGAAGAGTTAAATAGTCGGTATTTTTTAATTCCTGGCTCTATTGCAATTATTATGACCATGACAGGTACTTTACTTACAGCACTTGTGATTACAAGAGAGTGGGAGCGAGGAACCATTGAGGCATTGATGACAACTCCAATGACGATGAAAGAATTTCTTCTTTCAAAAGTGCTCTGTTATTTTACTCTCGGTATGATCTCGATGACCATTTGCGTCATCGTTGCTATTTGGATGTATGATCTACCTTTTGAAGCTTCAGCACTTTCTCTTTTTGGACTTGCTACTCTCTTTTTACTCGCTGCCATATCGATCGGCCTTCTTATTTCGACGATTGCGAATAATCAATTTGTCGCAGCTCAAATGTCATCTGTGACTGCATTTTTACCAGCATTTATGCTCTCTGGTTTTATTTTCGATATCGCAAGCATGCCCTTTTTGATCCGGCTCATCACTCACATTTTCCCCGCAAGATATATGGTCTCCAACTTACAAACTCTCTTTTTAGCAGGTAATGTATGGGAGCTCTTTTTTCGAAATGCATTGGCCATGATCGTAATTACACTTATTTTACAACTCGTCATTTCAAAAAAAACAAAAAAAATGTTGCGATCAGATACCCCTTAAAAACGAGGTCTAGTGAGACAGCTCTATGCGTTAATAGTCAAAGAATTCATCGCAATATGGCAAGATAAAAAGAGTCGTTTTGTCCTCATCGTTCCACCCCTACTTCAGCTTTTTGTTTTTGCACATGCAGCAACCCTGGATGTGAAAAATGTCTCTATAGGAATTTGGAATCGGGATAGCGGTCAAAAATCATCTGAGCTCATCCATGCCATCAGTGGATCTAGCGTTTTTTCCGAAGTTTTTACTGTGACAAGTCAAAAAGAGCTACAAATATTGATCGACACTCAAAAAATCTTATTAGCCATTGAAATCGATGACACTTTTTCGAGAAAACTGCTGTCAGGCAAGCAAGCTAAGTTACAACTTATCTTAGACGGCAGGCGCTCAAATGCAGCTCAAATTGCACAAGGTTATGTTGTCCGCATTATAGATCAATTCAAAAAGCAACAACTCAACCTATTTGCACACTCTCGCGCTATAAAAGAGTCGCCTTCTGTCCTTATTTCACGAAATTACTTCAACCCCAACCTTATTTATACGTGGTTTACTGTCCCTGGGCTTGTATGCATTTTAACAACCGTAATAACACTTACGCTTACCACTATGACCATTGCACGTGAGCGTGAGCTAGGGACTTTTGAACAGCTGCTTGTCTCTCCTCTAAGTTCGATGCAAATATTGATTGGCAAAACTATACCGGCTATTTTTATCGGCATGGCGGAGGGCTCACTTATTTTAGTAGCAGCTATTTACTTTTTTGATATCCCATTTACTGGATCGCTTATCGCCTTTTATTACGCCATGCTGTGCTACGTACTTTCTATTGTGGGAATAGGCCTTTTTGCTTCATCGGTATCAAAGACACAGCAGCAGGCTCTACTGGGAGTGTTTTTATTCATGATGCCAGGGACTACACTCTCTGGATTCGCAACACCTATTGAGAATATGCCTGATTGGCTGCAAATAGCGACCTATGCCAACCCACTTCGTCATTTTCTTTACATTGTCCGCGGCCTTTTCCTCAAAGATCTTCCTATAGAAGCCGTCTTGCACAACACAATCCCTCTTCTCTGTATCGCCTTTTGTAATATTAGCTTTGCCTCTTGGTTTTTCAAAAAAATGAGGTAGCAATTTTGAATTTTATCTACTATATTGTTGCTATACCAAGCAAGCTAGGTAGATTATGCAGATATATGACTCCTCTACTCAAGACATCGAACAAGGGTATACGCTCTACAAACAGCTCAACGAACTCAACTCCAAAAAAGATATCCTTGCAGAAGGTAACCACATCAAAATATCTGATATTTTTATCATTGAAACAAAACAGGGTTTGGAATTCGTAGATAAAAAGTCATGGAAAGGAGGTTGGGCCAATTTTAAAAACAAATGTGGCATTCTATTTGGACGAGAAAACAAGCTTCAAAAAAATCTAGAAAAAGCAAGCAAGCTCATCTCTCGAGCAACACAATATAACACTCAAGCATTTACATCTTTTATAAAAGACACTCACCAATCTATTGGTAAAGAAGACGCCATAAAACAGGCCTTGTATGCAGTAGGTATCGAATTAAAGCAGCTACATACCTTCATGAGTAAATCAAGACAAGTAAAACAAAAACATGAAAAGGCACATGCAAAGATTGCTGTATCACTCTCTACTGGTCAAATTAGCACACAGGCAATATTCAAAACCGCTGCTGAAATTAAAGAGCTTCTAAAGAAAACTCCTGTTACCAAAAAGGCAATAGATGACCTTGCCCTCCTTATCAGCACATATGCAAAAGGAGGAGAGCTCATCTCTAGGCTCACTGCTTTTTCTGAAAATTCAATACAAGAAGAAACTACAAAGCTCTTCACCCTCTTACAACACGCTGTGCTTGATAGCATGAATACGATGCACTCTGAAGATTCTCGCTACAGCCAGATGCAAAAGCTCTATGAACTTCTATGCAAAGACACTCTCACCGTCTCTCCACAGCCAAGTGATAACACGTTGCACTCTATGACCCTGATTTTTAGAGATACATTCTTAAAAGAATCGGATCCGCAGATACGAACAGATACGTCGGCCTATGCAAAGCTTGCGAGCGAATCTATCGACAGTGAATTAAAACATCATGAAAACAATCCTCCGATGGGGTTGATCGCCATCAAAGATCTCTTGGATACAAGTATCGACATATCAAAAGTTGAAAATATAGAGCAGCTCCAAAAGTCCATCCGTACTTCACCTACTCAAAAGCGTCTTATTCACGGAGGTTTTGCTGACCACAGCATTATCTATGAGATCGAAAAACAAAAAAATGGCAAATATAGCTTTCGCGCTTATGGCACGGCTGAAATAGAAGGAGAAGCTTCGTCATCTCGAAAAAAATTAGATAGCTGCATTTCACTGAAAAACATCCCTGAAAAATTACTCTTTAAAAAATCATTCTTCGAATGTCTCAAAGCGCTTAAAAACAGTCCAAGCAAAGCTGGATGTGAATTTCTTATAAACGAATTAATGCCCACGTTATGTGGTGAACAAGAAGAGGTCCCGCCTCACATTCAAAGCCATCTTTCCAAGTCTCAATCAGGAAACTCGTCATATAGATCACTTCTTGCTTGCCTTGCAAATAATATGAGTCAGACAGATTATGCCATCTTTAAAATGAATTTGAAATTGTCACTTCTGACCCGCTATGAATCTACGCTACAAGCTGCTACGACTGGGCCTATCCCTGCAAGCAAATATACAGAAAAATACAGCGAATACAAGATTCTTCGTCAGTCGGTTGAGAAATTCTCACAGAGCTTGAAAAAAATCGCCTATACTCTGCACAAAGACACACTAAAAAATGCTGAGAGCACAATAGATAGATTCCATAAACAGCTGAATAGCTTTTCTTTGAAGTTAATAGAATGTGAAAAAAGTGCCCAGAAAAGGCAACCACTCGAGAATGTTACCACACAACCTCTCGAGCCATCTGTTCAAATAAAAACAATCGACGTAATCGAAGAAGAAGACACTCGATTATCCGACGAAGTCTCTTCACAACCACTTCCCAAAAAAACAGAAGAGTTGTACCAAACTATTCAGCAACTGCCTCCTGTCACTGATGAAAAATTTTTCGAGAGCTATAACACAATCATATCGAGTCTAGGAGACTTAGATCGTAAAGATCCATATAAAAAGTGGTTGTACCAGACACTCGCAAAAAAAATTGGCCCTATAGATAATTGGAACAAAATACAGTTTCCACCTTCTAACTCGAGTGCCTCTTTCAACTTTCAATCTCCTTGTAGCCGTTTACTCGCGATGATCGGCCCACAATCGACGGCAGAAGATTATGCAGTTTTCTTGTTTTTCATAAGAGGATACGAAGTATACTACAAAAAATCAGCTTCTACAGACATCCCTCAGCTGCAATTTGAAAAATCGATTATTGATCCAAAGACTATTGACTTCATGGCTCGTATGCCCTGTCATGATCCTTTCTGGAAAGAGCAAATTCACACACTCGAAAGTATGAAGTCAAAGATGTACAACCCGTTATCTTGTATAGATTTGACAAAAGACACGCACCTGTCCCTTCCAAGCGATATCGAAAAAATGATGATCTCCTGGTACCAAAGTGAGGAGATGACAGAGATACGCAATGCCATACAGTCTAGTATTGCACAAGACAGAATAGAACAAAAAAAGCAAATTCAAGAACAAACAGAAGAAATTCAATCTCATATACAGGATAAAACCAACAAATCGAATACTCTTTTAGGTGAAATCGAACAATTAAATAAGCAAATTGTAAACAAGCAAAATGAAAAACAAGAAAGCGAAGAGATACAAACTCAAATCAATAAAGCGAAGGAAAATCGTATCCAATTAGAAAAAGAAATATCCGAACTGAAGAATCAACTGAAAACATATCCGGATACAATTTATACAGATAGAAGATATTGGCCACTCGCTTTTGATTCCTCTTCTACTGAAAATAAAGCCTCCCAAGCAAATTTTCTGATATCGAATGCCTCATTTATAAATGAAAAGTTAAAGGGAAACACTCAGGACAACGTTCTTGGATTACAACCCTTTTTTACAATGCTGAACATGGCGATGGAAGTCGGAAATCTTATGACACACGTTATAAATAAAGATGGGTATCTAGCACATTCTGGAAATTTTCATTTCGCACCAAATGGCCGATATCCACTCAAAGTACATGCTGACCACATCATATCGCAATCTCTCGAGCCTTATACGAAATCCATAAGCAACCCAGGAATACTCAATCTTACCCAAGAATTATTTAGCGATACTATTTTACATGAGTGCAATGAAACGAATGTCCCGAAATTAGTAGATACGTTTTTAGACAAAAATCCTACGCATCACGAAATGCTCGAAAGAGATGTGATCACCGAATTTTTCTCGATTAAATCGAACAAAACAATTCAAATCGATTCATTGCTTACCTATTTTTCACAGCATTCAGAGAAACTTGGTGACAATAACTGGATGAATCTTTTTCACGCACTTTTATTCGATAAAAACCTTCTTTGTACCGCATTTCAAAATCCCAAAGAGCAAGCTTCACTTGCTCAAAGACTCCACCTATTCTTTAAAGAAAACATAGAAAATGCACTAGAAGCGAACGATATTGCAACAGCTGCAAACTTGCTATGGATGGCCCACAGCGCTCAAAATCAACTCACAGCAGTCCAAACACACTCTCAAACAACACTCACTCCCCTTCCTGTCATTATTACTTTAGAAAATGTATGCAATCAATTTTCTCGATGTATCAAAGAGTCAGATGAGATCTCTCGAAAAGTAGTATTCGAGTCAATTGTTGCCTGTAACAGTCAATTATTTAAATTTGGCGCTACAACAGAGAGTGAAAAAGAACTATTCACAATGGGGTGTATTGCGAAATTGTTTACTCTCAGACAACCCCCTATAGAGTCACAAAAATTTCTCGTAAGAAATATGGAGGCTCAAGAGGCGCTTACTTCATTTCACATCCTGCATACGCATCACAAAAATGAGATAGGATTCCTTCCCGAAGCACTGAACAAATATGGCGCTTCTATGATGGAGCAATTATTTCCATCTTTGCAAAAAGGAACTTTTTCTCCGATAGGTGATACAGGTGATCTATTCAAGCTTTCAGGTCCAAATAGTGAATATGGAAACATCTCTTTGACTCAAAATCAATTTTCGCCAGTCAACAAAAAACTTCTCGATCGATACAGCCCTCTTCCCCCATCTCTCATTGAGCTTTTAAAAAAGGAAAAGGTCTTTACAGAAGAAGAAAATTTCTCACAATTTCAATGCCATATTCATGGAAATAATTACGAGATAAAAGGGCCAAATGGTCTACAGTTATTTGTCAAAGATGATCACATCTACATCAAGACTGCAATCCCGCCAAATAAAAAAGAGTGGCTTCTGCATCTTTCATCCAACCAAAAACAAAAGCTTACACCTCAGTCATTATATGACACTTACGCCCAAAGACAATACAAAGATACCATTTACCTATGTGATCCGAAAAACCACAAGCCGGTGTATACCTTAGTAAAGCAAAAGGAGCTGCCACCTCACGATCCACAGGTAAAAGATGTCCAAGGCACCCCCTGCAAAATTATCCGCATAGATGATCAAGCTCACATTGTCACACCAGAAAATCCACCTTTCACAAACTTTGAAAAACCAGAGCACATGATCTTTCTTGCAAACAAACAAAACAAACTTGAAGAAGTTCAATTTTCAAGATTGGGCATTACCTTACAAAAAAAAGATGGCGGCTGGCACTGCAAAGAAATGAAAGGCTGGCAGCTTGCCCCAACAGATGAACAGTTCATCCCGCATCTTGGATCAGCTACTGGCTTTATAGTGCTGAAAAATGGAAGTGAGAAAAAGGCAATTCTTCCTCTTATAGATATACATGCAGATTCAACTTCTGTAGAGATTGACAAGAGGAATAGACAAGAATCGAGCAAAAAGATGCTCTATAGCGAATGTAGCGTCAAAGACAATCGTCTCACCCCATATTCAGCAGAGGCGCGCTTTCAAATCGCACATATTTATATGCAAACGGGCTACCTCGAAGAAGCAGAACGTCTTTTATTTGACCCCCAAGCAGTGACAACTCATGAAAAACTCTCAGATATCGCAATAGAATCTTTGAAATCGATTATTTTACAGCCTTCTTCAAAGAGTCCAGGAAATGTCTCTGGCAAAGAGGCAAAAATGAGAATGCAAGCCCTCTATCTGCTATTAAAAAATAAACAAGCAACTTCAAATATATCATATATTGCAGAAAGAAAACCTCTTCTAGAGCTGGCGACAGAGTATATAAAGGCCCTCTCCTCTGTAGAACCTCTCAATCCAGACTGTGAACTCTATCTTCTACAGCAAATTGATTATCTAGGGGCTCCACCATCAATAAGCGTACGTATCAAAGAGCTCAAAGAAAACGTCCAAGAAGATATATTCACCATTCCAGGATTTATCAACACTCCTGAACCCGTTAAAAGACAAGAAAAAGAAGTAACCCCTCTTCTCGAAGAGCCTGTAGCTGAAAATAAAACAGAAGAGCTACCAACTGAGTCCGCCAAGCCAATCGATAAACCACGCTTTGGAACACGTTTTCGCTACTTTAAAGCGCGAGCTCGCAATCGCTTTCCATTTGATCCAGCCACAGCCTCCTATAAAGAAATAGAGCCTTATATCGCTTCATTAAAAAAAGAAGCAGCCTCACTCAAAACCTGGGAGATAGCTGCAAAAAAGGGATTCATACAAGCGGTTCATCTTTTCGAATTTTCAGAAGACTCTCAAATAAAAAATCTAGCTATTGAGCTCAAGGATTCACTCAAGCCGATTATTACAAAAAGAAAAGAGCTTGCTGTACGCTCAACAAGACAAACTGCTCAAGTGGAACATATCTTTGCACGTCGAAATAAAGAAGCGTCTCACTATCAAAAGCAGCCCCTCGATCTTGACATACTCTCACACATACAGCTGCGCACAGAGGACATCGAAAAGCAAGACACATTCTTTACTCAATGCAGCACAACCTATTTTTCAAAACAAATCATAGACGGTAGTAGTAATACCCTGCCCGTATTCACAAATACCTCTGCTGAAATTAAAGATTCTTCATTTGAGAAGTTTTTTGCCGAAGCAGGTGAAGACATGGCGATAGCAGAGCAAAAACTCAATGAAATACACTGTGTCCCAAATGAGGGCACTAACTTTTTACAATTACAACAAGATCTCCAAGACACATCAAAAGAACATGTTGAAAAACTGATCTTGATGGAAAATGCTATCATCAATGCGCTGACATCTACTCTTACTCTGGATCCTGTGTCACAGTTAGAATTTATTGCAAAAAAGCGCAGACTTCCCACCATGCAAGAGCTTGCTGTCGTATGTACCAAGAAAAACTACATCGAATATGCTCGTAAGCTCTATCCAGAATTATCTGAAACAGGATTGAAGCAGCTACGAGAATCCGTTCAAAAGTACATGGTCCAAAAGCAGTTCGTACAACAGATTCAAAGAGTACACTCTCAGGTTACTAGCATTATCGAGATGAAAAAGAAAAATGCTTCTGAACAGGCTTTACAACCACTTTTTAACAATCTTGTACAAACGATAGAATCAAAACGGGAATATCCCTTTAACGACCCTCATGCCTCCATTTATCTATTTATAGAAACGATACTCAACATCAAGATGAGGCCAGAACAAGTCGAGAAGATTAGGATATTCATCGATAATTTAGAGCAAGGAAACGAAACAGTTTTACAAATGATTATGGGAGGAGGAAAGACATCTGTCTTACAGCCGATACTCGGATTTTTATTCGCCTCGCCTAAAACTCTCTCGGTAGTAGACGTTCCTGACTCATTGCTTGCACAAGTGAAAACAGGACTTAATCATATCCTTGGCAATGCTTTTCAACAGAATGTCTATGTTCTCGAATATAAAAGAGAAAATGGCAAGGACATCAATTTCTTAAAAAATTTTTACAACACACTTACTTCGGCTAAAAAAGAGGGCAACTGCTGTTTACGCACGCCTCACGTCAAACACTCAATCATTACAAGCCTCTATGAAGCATATTGTGATGACTCAGATGAGAGAATAGAGCTCATATCAAAGATCGTATCATTTTTAGGCATGGAAGAGCTTGTCAATATGGATGAAATCGATTTAGCTATGAATCCAAAAGTAATTTTTAAATATCCAGTTGGAGAGGCTACCGTCGTTCATCAAAAAAATGCAGCCTTTATCTCTAATTTAGTCTTGGATATAGCAGAAGATACAGTTATCACAGAATCCGTAGCTTTCGATTTTGTCACCACCTACAACCAAAAAAAAGATTCTTCATGGAAACCAAAAGGCGCAAGTCCTACTCTTGAGCTCTATAAATCCAAAGTAGCACCTCGACTTGTAGAATTAGCTACGCAGAAATTACCCAGTGGAATAATTACTCAAGAAAACAAAGAGTATATCACCCACTTTTTATCACAAACGACGCCGTACGATATACAAATTGAAGATGCATTAGAAAAGGATGAATCCATTGAGACTCTCTTAAAAGACAAAGCATCATTTATAAAAAAAATGAATGAATCGCTTTCTCGATTAAGTGGAGGCGATAAAGAGCTTTTAGCTACCATTGCACACTCAATAAAAACAATCTTCCCTCAAAGTTTATTAAAAGAATGTGGCACTCAATATGGACTCGATGTGTATTCAGAAGAAGATAAAGAAAAATTAAAAACACAGATAGAGCAATGTCATGCTACAGATCAAGAAAAATTAAAAATGTATAAAGCACGACTTATTGCAGCAGAGATAGGAGGATTAAAAACGTATATAGCAAGACCCTACGCTGCTGCTAAGACTCCCAAGAAAAGTGTGTATGGAGACCCATTTGAGCAGGTAATTTATTCAACCCAAATGACGCTCAACTATGGGGTCCCAAAACAAGCAGCCTCTGCAATGCTCGATCATATGAGAGCCTCTGCTCGTAAAGAAATTAGAAATGGGTGTAAGAGCACTGAAACCGATGGGTATAAAAAATTTGTAAGCATTATGGGAGAAAAAGCTCCATTTTTATTTTTTCAAAAAAATCTCACAAATAAAGAGTATGATGCATTTACTCGAGCTTGCAGCAGCAATCCAGCAATTCTCTCTGAATTTTTACAGACATCGGTACATAAACAAATAAAGCAGCACTCAGAAAATATATCTAGTACTCCGCAAACGCTGACGGGAAGTTCAAAGAAGGTGTTTGGATTTACTGGCACATTGCCAAAAGGCATACTTTCCAGAACCGCAACAGCTCTCGCAGAACAAGGAACGGATGGCAAGACAATACTTGCAGTAGAACAAAAGATGGAATCCGGACTTGCAAAAACAGCTGTTTATTCTAATGCGAAGACGAGCTATCCAAATCACATTATTGAACAAATGGCTACCGATCAAGACACCTATGTGTTTATAGATAGCGGCGGCTGGCTCAAAGATGAGTCGATGAAAGATTTTGCTATACACCTGCTGGAAACATGCAAAGAAAAAAAGAGAGATATCGAAGGAATTGTCTACCATAATGATAAAGGAGAGCTGCTGTCACTTGAGCGAAGTAAATCTGGAGAGTTGATCGAAATACCACTTTCAGAGTCTCAACACAAAACTACTGATGGAAAGCTGCTGACGCTCATTGCGCAAAGATATGAAACAGGAACGAACATCCCTCAAAAGCCAACAGCGAAAGGGATTATGAGTGTCAGGAAGGGAATGACAAAACGCGATGGCCTCCAGAGTGTCTTTCGTATGAGGCAAATTCTCCAAGGGCAAAGCATTTCTTTTGCTGTAGCTGAAGATGTAAAAGATGCAGTAGCTGGGGCCATTTTAGAAGGGCTGCTCACAAAAGAAGTATTTCGTAGTTTTATAAATGGGAAGAAATCTCTTGAAGATGTGATCACAGAACTCAAGTGGAATAAGACACATGAGAAACTCGTGGAGCAATTACTCAAGGCTAGCGAAAAATATAAGCTAGTAAAGCATGCCCCCAAGACACAGCAAGAGAAAATAAAGCTGTTTTCTGATTGTTTTAGTAAGATATTCACCCCTGATTCAAAAGATATCTGGCGCTATCTTTCTGTCAATGAAGCACTGCTAGAACAAAGTAAAAATTGGGATGCTGCAAAACATAAAATGCGGGAAGTTATTGAAAAGCCCCTTCGTCAATTGCTCTCTGACATCTCTCTGCCACTCACAACAAGAAAGAAGGCTTTTGAAATTGCACGATCTTTTCTTGTACAAAAATCGTCGAGCTCTCTTTTTGAAAAGATGACGAAAGAGACATCCATGATTGAAGCAAGCAAGGCAATAGAAAATGAAAAGAAGAAATACTTGCAGATCTTTCAGCGGATTCAAAACAATCCACTTGTGAAAGAGGCCTATGATCAAAAAGTTCAAGCAATTGCAGCTGAGGAAGGAAAACAAGGAACTGTTACTGATATTATCACATCTCAACTTGATGAGTGTGTGGATCCTCGCGATATAGCACCGCTGATTGAAAGCCCTCCTCGCACTGATGAAATGGGCAACGAAGTTGAAGTAGAAACCGAAGAAGAAGTAGAAAAAGTAATAGAAAAAGAGGAAGAAGAAGAGATGGAAATAGAGGTTGAAGTGCGTCCAATTTCCACAACACTCGATGTGAAACCATACACCGAATGTGATTTCGTGAAAAACAAATGCAAAAAATTATTTGATTTCATTCCTAAAAATCAAGGTTACGAGCGCATTTTCCCCGATATGGAAGAGCTCGAATGCTCACCTAATCTTATGCTTGGTGGGGATAGCGACTTAGGGTCAAAAGAGCAGGGTACCTACCATGTCCCTGGACGATACATCCTCTTTATTTATGACAAAAAACCAAAGGAAGTTCCAACTCGTCGCAGTATCATGGTGAGCAATGAAGATGCCGCACGCATTAAACAAGAGCTACTGAAATCAAATCCGAGAGCAGAGATGACACTTTTTTCAGTAACAGGAGAAACTATTGCCTCAAGTGTAAATAATCCTTTACTAACTACAGAGAGCTCTTTGAACCGCATGCGTATTCAATTGAAACTCAGTAATGGAAATATCTGCTTTAATAAGAGAGAAATAGAAGAGCTCGATAAGATGGAATATACCCCTGAAACAGCAAAAGAGCTACAAGCTTTTTATGAAAATCACATTCTTGCCTATCTACCAGGAGCTGTGAAGGAATACAAAGGAAGCGCTCTTCAAAAATGGTTCCAAAAAAAGGCACGCGAAGGCCTCAAATAAGATTGAGCGCACTGCCTGCTTTAAACCAAGCTATCTGATTCATGCTGTAGGAATGGTTTAATGGTATTTGTTCATGAGTACCATCAGCATGTTTTACTTGCATCTGTATAGGCTGATTTGGTGCGAGAGTATTTAATCCAATAAAGCTTAATCTATCATCTTCTCGAATACGCTCGTAGTCATCTGGATTTTGAAAAGTAAGCGCTAACATCCCCTGCTTTTTCAGATTGGTCTCATGAATTCTAGCAAAGCTTTTTGCAATGATTACTTTACCATTTAAAAAGCGAGGTTCCATTGCTGCATGCTCCCTGGATGAGCCCTCGCCATAGTTTTCATCTCCGATAGCTACCCACCCAAGACCTTCTTTTTTATACGCACGTGCAATTTGAGAAAAAGTGTCGATTGCTTGTGTCAGCTGATTTTTTCCTCGACCCACTTCATCTCGAAAGACATTGACGGCGCCAAGAAAGAGGTTGTCAGAGATGCGGTCGAGATGTCCACGATATTTCAGCCATTTCCCAGCTGCTGAAATATGGTCTGTCGTGCATTTTCCCTGAGCTTTTACCAGAACAGGAAGATCGATATAGTCTTTTCCATCCCATGGCAAGAAGGGCTTTAAAAGCTGTAGTCTGCTACTTTCCGGATCTACAACAAGAGATATGTGACTTCCATCTACCACAGGAGGCTGATAGCCTTGATCATCCACTTTAAATCCAAGTTTTGGCAAGTCATCTCCAAAAGGAGCTGTCAGTCGTATTTTTTCTCCTTTATCATTGACTAGCTCATCGCGTAGTGGATTAAACGACAATCTCCCAGCAAGCGCCATCGCCACAACAAGCTCTGGGCTGGCCACAAAAGAATGGGTACCTGGGTTCGCATCATTGCGTCCTGAAAAATTTCTATTGTACGAGGTCAATATTGTATTTTTTTCTCCGAAGCTTACATCGTGTCTTTTCCACTGGCCAATACAAGGACCGCAGGCATTTGCAAGTACAATTCCGCCAATTGCCTCCAGGGCTCGAAGCTGTCCATCACGCTCTATTGTTGCACGTATCTGCTCTGATCCTGGGGTAATAGTAAGAGGACATTTTACCTTCAAGCCATATTTAATCGCCTGTTTTGCAATACTTGCCGCTCGTTCAATATCCTCGTAGCTTGAATTTGTGCAGGATCCTATGAGGCAAACATTGATCTTATCTGGATAGTTATGTGTATGTACAGCTTGCGCTAGTTCTGATATTTTCCATGCTCTATCTGGTGAATAAGGGCCATTGACGTAGGGCTCTAACTCGGAAAGGTTAATTTCAATCAGCTGATCATAATACTTGCTTGGATCTGTAAGGACCTCTGGATCAAGCGTGACGCACTCTCTCATGGAAGAAATAAGTGAAGCAACCTCTTCTCTGCCGGTTGCTTTAAGATACTCACACATCGTGTCATCGTATGGAAATAGCGAGCTCGTAGCGCCTACTTCTGCTCCCATATTGCAAATCGTTGCTTTCCCGGTACATGAAATTGTAGAAGCTCCCTCTCCAAAATATTCGATGACAGCATCAGTTCCTCCCTTTACTGTGAGCTTACCCGCCACAACTAAAATCACATCTTTGGCAGAGGCCCAGCCATGAAGCTTTCCTGTAAGATGCACTCCAATTTTTCTCGGAACCTTCAGCTCCCAGGCCATTCCTGTCATGACATCAACAGCATCGGCACCACCTACTCCAATAGCAAGCATTCCAAGGCCTCCTGCATTTGGAGTGTGCGAATCTGTGCCTATCATGAGCCCTCCAGGGAAGGCATAATTTTCTAAGAGCACCTGATGAATAATGCCTGCACCAGGCTTCCAAAAGCCAAGTCCATATTTGTTACACGTGCTTGCAAGAAAGTCATATACCTCGCGGCTCTCTATTTGTGATCTTTCTAAATCTGGCTTGGCACCTGTCTCTGCCAAAATAAGGTGATCACAATGCACAGTAGATGCTACTGAAGTCTTTTTTTTACCCGATGATATAAATTGTAAGAGGGCCATTTGTGCTGTCGCGTCCTGCATCGCGACACGATCTGGATAAAAATCAGCGTATCCACTTACTGCCTCATGAGGCAAAGGATTCATATGCGTATAGAGTATCTTTTCTGTCAGAGTAAGAGGTCTTCTCACTATTTGGCGAACAAGGAGCAGTTTTTGCTGCATGTTCGCAAGTGATTTTTTGATGAGTTCGATATCAAATAGCATAGATAACCTCATAGTCCTTTGATTATCTGCATACTATCTCAAGGACACACGTTTCTTCAATGAACTTTTTAACAGTGAGACGAGCTAAAGACTAGACAACCCGCCAAAGTAAGCTTGGGAGATCTTTTTTTGTAACGTTTCTATGTAAATACGATCGAGTGACTGCATCAAAGCATTCTTTATAAGCTCGTTACTTCTCTGTAGAAGCTGCATTCTTTCATGACCGTGTGCTTTAATAACATTCTCAATTTTTTCTAAAACAAATTCCCAACATATAGCTAAACACGGTAGAGAACAGAGCGTCTCTACTATTCCTTGCTTCTCACACATTCTCTCAAAAAGAAGTTTACTAATCTCCATTTTCTTGTATTGTGCGGCTACCATAAGCGGGATATTCCCCTTCATGTCTTTTCCCATAAGATTTGCGCCATGCTCCAAAAACGTCTTTACCAGTGAAACTGTGCCCATCTTAATGGCTATACAGAAAGTGGATTCACCATGTTTATCTTGAGAGTTGGGATCCGCCCCATTCTGCAAAAACAGCTTGGCAATAGCTTCATTTTTCATCCATGTCAGTGTAAGTCTAAGAAGAGGACAACCGCATGGATCTTTTTCTTGAGCGCTTGCCTTATACTTAAACAGCTCATGTATCGCAAAAGGGTAATTGTACATAATTGCGATAAGGAGCGGACTGGAGTCAAATGCTGTCAACTGGTTGACGTCTGCGCCATACTTGAGTAAACACTGTATGATCGCAAGCTTATTCTCATTTTGGATAGCAGACTGTATTGCAGTGATCAGGAGCGAATTGCCATACATATCTTTCTGCTTTAGATCTGCATTATATGACAACAAAAGCTCCACTATTTCCAGCAATTCCCGCCAGTGATTTTTTGCTAGGAGTAAGTAATTTTTTTTCGTAAA
>CAZASK010000017.1:0-31125 GCA_964487845.1 uncultured bacterium | reverse complement strand
CTTCTTGTGTATATGCCCCAAAATGTTGAAGATGGTTCTTGATGATATCATTTCGCAAGTCGTTAATCTCGTTTGCTGAAACAAGAGAGGTACGCAGTTTGCTAGCGATCTCTGTAACTTTCTTTTTCAACACATTTTCATCTCTATTTTGTTGTCCAGACAAAAAATTGGTAAATCGAAGTGCTTGTATGGTTGAGTTCAGGTAACATGAATTACCACCATTTTCTATGCCAAAGCCTGCTGACTCAACAGAATTATGAGAGGATATAGATTCGTTAGCACGGATTAATTCAACTTGATTTTTGATTGCTGGCAACTGTTGATATTCAACAGGAATATCTTGTAATAATTGATTAAGTCGTGTTTTTATTGATTCGCCATTACAGTTCAATAGCGAAATAAGATTATCTCGTTTCTTGTTGGTAAATGTCATTGCCATCGCTTCTATTCTCTCCAACGCCTCGTCCTTATATAAGGCCAATTTATTCTCGACGCCAGGCGTGTAAGATGATGGTTGGCTCTTACTTTCCCATGGTAAAGATTTTAATTCTCTTGGTTGAACTGAGGTGTTTTGTGTTATCTGTAGCTTCATACGCTGAGACGGGGACGAGCTTATCTGATTGTCGTGAGACGGCTCTTGATTGTATATGGGATCCTGTAATATCTTTTCATTACCTTGCTTGTAATGCAAGTGCTTTTGAGTCTGTAATGCACCATTCTTGTCAGGATGAGGATGAAAAATAAGGGGTTTTTTATTGCTCCTATCTATTCTCTCCAACGCCTCGTCCTTATATAAGGCCAATTTATTCTCGACGCCAGGCGTGTAAGATGATGGTTGGCTCTTACTTTCCCATGGTAAAGATTTTAATTCTCTTGGTTGAACTGAGGTGTTTTGTGTTATCTGTAGCTTCATACGCTGAGACGGGGACGAGCTTATCTGATTGTCGTGAGACGGCTCTTGATTGTATATGGGATCCTGTAATATCTTTTCATTACCTTGCTTGTAATGCAAGTGCTTTTGAGTCTGTAATGCACCATTCTTGTCAGGATGAGGATGAAAAATAAGGGGGTTTTTATTGCTCCTAACAACTGGTTGATCTTTTTCTGTCTTTGTCACTGGTTGCGGTTGATGCAACAAAATTGTGCTGTGCACAGTAGGGACTATAAAAACAGTTTTTATCTGTAAAAACGTAAATATTCTTCTAAACCATCGATTGTTATATACTGTAATTTTTTCCTGAAGTTTTTTCTTGGCTTCGATTACTCCTTTTTCATTCTCTAATGTAGCAACGTACTTCACGATAGCGGCAAATCGAAAACCTCCTAAGCGCCACCTTTGAGCTATTTTATCAAAAAAATTTAATTTTTCATCTTTTGCAATTGTGATAAGTCTTTTCTTGCCGCCATCTTCAACGAGTTTTAAATCAACGTTCTCATTCGCAAAACGTTCGCATGCATTATGTGACACATCAAAAGAGTTTCGTGAGGATATCATATACATTTCCTTCCATGAGAGGAGTTATAAAATTCACGTTTGAGACTCATACCATTCGTAAATTGTCTATTGCCAAGAGGATATGTCGCTTTACGGAAAACTGAACCATCAAAAAAATCATCGAATTTAGCCTCTAAAGAGAGTTTCGTTATTCCCCTATTAGTTTTTTTCTGACGATAAAAATGAATACCAGAAAGCTCTTTTCCTATAAGTTGCTCTTGAGAAAGTTGATTGAGTTGGCTTTCGATTTCTAAAAAAACCTCCTCACTCTTTACACTTTCACACTGCCATATAAGGTCGAATATTTCATCAACGGCCTCAATAGGTTCTTGCGTGTGATGTATATCATCACTATTTTCCGCGCGTTTTTTCGATAAAATATAGGCTTCCTGTATGATGTATGGAGCGTTTTCGGCAATTT
The DNA here is from genome assembly GCA_964487845.1 of uncultured bacterium. Classification (GTDB taxonomy): domain Bacteria; phylum Chlamydiota; class Chlamydiia; order Chlamydiales; family FEN-1388; genus CAZASK01. Next base: position 29,209 of record CAZASK010000017.1, on the reverse strand, counting down.
TCAACTGACCTATCTCGTTTTTTGCCGCTTGAAAATCATCGTCTTGTGGATCGTCTAATATAAAAAAATAGTTTCTTAACTGTCCGAATACTTCTTGATCATTCTTCGACAATACTTCCACTTGTTTCTGGATAGATGCGATATGAGATGGCAGCTGTGGAGACAACGGTTGTCGGACTTCATCTGGTGAGGAGCGATTTATCTGAGGTGACCGTTTCGGGATTTCAAACACAGTTTTTATCTGCAAAGATGTAAATATCTTTCTATGCCACCTGCCATTATATTTTGTAATTTTCTGTTGCAATTTTTCTTTGACAGACCCAAGGGTTGGTATAGCCTCTTGCGCGGCAATATAGTCTACAATAGCTGACAGGCGAAAGCCGCCCAGATGAAATTTTCTAGCTATGTTATCAAAAAAATTCAACTTCTCATTTTTTTCAACAGCAACAAGTTTTAAATACACATTGTCACTATTCGCGAAACGCTCGTATGGATTACCGACTGGATTTACTTGATCTATTTTTGGCACCATACAGAGCTCTTTCTACTAGTTCCTTTTCAGGCGATAAAAATAGATATACCCATTTCTTTCTATATCAGCTACTGTTTCTTGAAAATTTTGTTTGTACACTCTTGAATCATCGTATCTTACGAAATCCCCTTCGGAATTCAATACGTAGGTATAGTAATGACCTTCTCTAGGTGTTGCTCCCCGGTGGATAATAGATGAGACAAGTTCATATTCAGCAAACTGATTTTCATTCGGAATTCCCTGTTGAGATGAAAGAGGAACGCGTATCACACGCTCGAGTGGAACATCGTGCGTCGTTTTTTCCAAAACAAACTCATTTGTAACCAAATTTTGTCGTGCAGTATATCTTCGCAAAGAAATGGGCAAAAATTCTGGAAGATTATTAGGACTAAAAGACTTCTCTTGGGCAATGCACTGGGATATGCTGCCCTCATTGACAGTCAGATCTATGATTGAAACTGAGTCATTTCGGTAGGCGGCTTCCACCTTATATCCTTTTTTGTATTCTTCAGTATTTTTCTCATAAAACTGAATCAGAGGTGCTTCAATGATATCCAAGAGCGCTACACATAATTCGTGAGCATCTTCTTGTGTATATGCCCCAAAATGTTGAAGATGGTTCTTGATGATATCATTTCGTAAGTCGTTAATCTCGTTTGCTGAAACAAGAGAGGTACGTAGTTTGCTAGCGATCTCTATAATTTTCTTTTTCAGCTCATTTTCACCTCTATTTTGTTGTCCCGACAAAATATTGGTAAATCGAAGCGCTTGTATAGAGGCATTGAGATAGCATGAATTACCGCCATTTTGTATTCCACACCCCTGCTGAACGGTATTTTGAAACTCTACAGAAGACTGTTGAATAACATCGTTGATCAACTCAATTTGGTTTTTGACGCAAGGAAGTTCATGATATTCAACTGGAATATCTTGTAATAACGCTCTCAAACGTTCTTTTAGGGGTTGATCAAGACAATTCAAAAGATGTATGAGGTTATCGCCTGATATATTGGTATAATTCATGGCCAAAATTTCTTTTTTCTTGCTCAGCAGATCAGCTAAGTCGAGCAGTTCCTTTATTTCCTGAGATTCTGCAGAAAAATCATCCGAAGGAAAGTTTTTCACCCACGCCTCTATCGGCTCTATATCTTTAAAAGTAGTTGCTGAAAGAGTAGCATTCTTCATTTGTTTTATGACTTTATTGAATGCACTTTTTTTGCTTTCTTCTTGGATATTAAAAACAGTTCTTATCTGCAAACATGTAAATAACTGCCGATACCATTTTCCGTTATATTTTTTAATTTTCTGTTGCAATTTACACTTTGCTGCGACCACATCAATCTCATCGCCTAATGTTGCGATATAGTCTGCTATACCGGCTAGTCGGTAGCCCCCCAAGCGAAATACCTTGGCAATCGTTTCGAAAAAATCCAAGTTATCAGTTTTTTTAACGGCAATCAGTCTTTTGTTTTCACCATCACTCACCAATTTGAGCACTACGTCATCACCTGTTGCAAATTGAAAACAAGATTGAAGTATTGAATTATTACATCTTATCCGTGATTGCATGACCATTCCTGTTATTTAAATATAATTAAAAAACTAATTTTATATAGATACAGTGTTTATTGCAATTATTATATCTATTTTTACATCTATTTTTACATCTATTTTTTTAATCGATAAAAATATATATAGCCATTTTTTTCTATATCATTTTTTGAAAATTGATGATCTGTTTGATACACCTGAGAGTCGTTGTATACCACAAACTCTCCTTTCGAATCGACTGCATAGGTGTAATAATGTCCTGATTGAACGGATGCTCCTGAATGCACAACAACAGAGGCAAGCTCATATTCAACAAATTTGGGCTCGTTTTCACTACCAGATGAAATCGGCACTTGTATCACCTGTTCTAAATCAATGACCTTTTCTGTTTTTTGAAGAAAGTTACCCTGTTTACTGTATCTTTTAATTGAAATAGGCAAAACTTCTGGAAGTCTCTCAGGGTCAAATTGCATCTTTTCTTTATTAAATTCATCAGAAATAGAGTTATTTGTTACGGATACCTTTATTATAGAGTCTTCGATTTGAAGACGTTTTATTTCGTATTGTTTTTTTTCTTCACTCCACGATCTGTATTCGTAAGTATAGTGCGCATGTGGAGCACCGACCACCTCTAATATTGTTTCACATACTTCGTTTGCATCCTCTTGCGTGTACATGCCGAAATCCGGCAGATTGCTTCGAATAAGATCACTACGCACATCGTTGATTTCGCTTGCTGAAACACGCTCATTGGGCAGCTTCTGAGCAAGATTGACAATTTTATGTTTCAGGCTTGTTTCTATTTTCTGTCCAGTAGCATTTTCAAGAAACTCGCATAATTTTTGTTTGTTATCGTAGTATTGGTTCAGTACATGCATCAATGCGCGTAGAGCGATTTGAGATTGATAATCATCATTTACGAGTTGCTGATATATATTTTTTACAACCTCTGGACCAGTCACTTTTTGGCTATCACATAACTGCTCGCAGTACTGGTTACAGCTTACTTGTTCTTGTGATAACTCATTATTATCTGCTAAAAGATTGGCCAAACGAAGTGCTTGTATGGTTGCGTTGAGATAGCATGAATTACCACCATTTTGTATGCCAAATCCGGCCGATTCTACTGAGCTAGAAGATGATGAAAGCCCTTTAGTAAATAGAGAAGTCGGCTGTTTAATTTTGAATTGGATTAATTCCATTTGATTTTTGATTGCCGGCAATTCTTGATACTCACTCGGCATCTCGCTTAATAATGCTTTAAGACGAGTCTCTAATGATTCATCATCGCAATTCAAAAGCGAAATAAGAGTATCTCCTTTATTACTGACATGTGTCATTGATAACGCTTCCTTTTTTTGAATCAGAATTTCATGAAACTCTGCAAACTGCTCCTTAACATCCTTGTTATCGAGCGCCGAGTTATTCAGCCTTCCTTCTATAGAGTCTTCTATATTTTTTATCCCTTCGAACGTCGTAGCTTCTAATACACTATGCGTCATCTCATCAATGGCTTCTTTTGCAGTAGCAATAGTCTCATTCAGCTCTTTTATAGCGGCGGTTGCTTGCAGATAGAGCTTCTGCACCTCCTCGCTGCGCTTTGTTTCAGGATAGTTTTTTTCAAAAGATCGAAGGTGAATCATACTAACCCCTGGCTTGCTTATAGCATCTTGGGCAGTTGCGAATTTTAGAACTTTCTGTATTGCTGCGATCGGCAACTCTTCTTTTTTTTCAAGCAAAGCTTTCTTCAACTCTTCCGTAGAAGTTTCTATTTCATTGCTCTTTGGTTGTTTCTCTTGAAGCATTTTCTCCAGAGACGTTTCGACTTCTTGTATCTCAAGAGGTGCGGTTGCCTTTGAAACCTTATCCTTCATTTGATGTATTCGTTCTTTAAAAGAAGTGATAGTCATTTGCTCTAGTTCTTCTAGAGCCTCAACAGCCGTTTCATAAGTCAGCTGCACCTCGGCAGTTCGAGATTCTTTCGGATGATTCACATCAAACGAATGAAGCTGTTCACGAAGATTTTCCAACTTATCTATCGCATTTTCAGCAGTTATCTCTTTGAGGAGTTTTTCCATTTGAGAGAGAGCTAATGCTTCTTTGTTTGGCTTCTTGACCCTGGTTTTCATCATCGATGTGTTTAACATGTTGCGTGTCATCCCAGTATCATTCTCAGAATCTTGTCTTGTTTGAGTCGGAAGCTGTAGATTCGATTTTTCTTCAGTTTTATGAGGAGGGCTTATTGCATTGAGAACAAGCGTTATTCGAAACGGAGGAAGTCGATATTTGTTATGCTGTATTCGCCTTGCATCCCATGAGCTTTTAAAATTCTCAAATGTTGTCCTGTCATCTATCTGTTTTGGAACTAAGCGATTAATACGATAGGCTCCTAATTGGAAACGTTGTGCTAGCCATTCAAAAAAAGAGGTAGATTCCTTGAATGTCTTAATCGGAGTGATCTCTAGTTTTCCACCTTTATATTTCAGTTGATTTTTAGAGCCGGCGCCACTCTTCTTTTCATTAAAAAATTTTTGCAACGTTTCATCGATAGGATTTTGACCCTGTGGTAGACCTTGCATTGTGAATCCTTGTTTCGTTTTTTCTATGTGTATTCTTTTTTTCACTTAAAGACGATATTTTTGTATAGTTTCGTGTATGGGCAAGAATGGAAGACCAAAAAATTTTGATGAACGCGTTTTTCTTTTATTGGAGTCCATAAAAGGAAAATCAACGATTTGCGTATCTGAAATCGTGGCTATTTTTGGAAGCCTCACGCACTATTTTCTTGCACTCATCCTCTCACTTCCATTTTTACAGCCTATCGTCATACCAGGCCTTTCTTCTCTTGTCGGCGTCCTGATCATGATTTCTGGCGGCTGCCTGCTTGTTGACAAGCCATTATGGGTGCCAAACATGATGAAGCAAAAGGCTCTTCCTATAGAGCTCATTCAGCACGGATGCGCTTTCTGGAACCGCTGCAGCTACTACTGTAATGGCTATATCAAACCAAGATGTAGATACATCACCAAGGAACCCCTTATCAGACGACTGAATGGCATGCTCATCATATTAAACGCTCTTCTCCTCAGCTTGCCACTGCCGATACCCGGGACGAACTTACTGCCTGGATATGCTATTTTTACGCTTTCTGCTGCTGCTATAAGACAAGATGGTATTTTCATGCTCATTGGCTATCTTTTGTCAGGTATAGCCGCAAGCTTCTTCTTATTACTTCTGAGGGTCCCATTTGGTATTAGTTGAGAATAATCGCTGATCGCTCTAGATTATGATGTGTCGTCAACCATATTCAAGGATTCACCTACTATGAAAAACCTCCGGACTGCACTGATACACCTATTCGCAACGCTAGCATTCATGACACCTCTTTTTTGTAATCAACAAGCAAAATATGATGTCTTAGGAATCGGCACTGCCATTACCGACCTCGTGATCCCCGTGAGCGATCATTTTCTACAAACCTATGTGGGAGAAAAAGGTGGTGCTACAGAAGTATCTGTAGAAAAAATTGATCATATCATCACCATGTCCCAACAAACGCCTACGGTAAAACCTGGTGGCAGCTGCGCCAACAGTTTGAAAGGACTAGGAACTCTTGGCATGCGTACTGCTTTTCATTTTCGTGTAGGAGATGACAGCTATGGGCACCTCTTTCAGCAAAGTCTGAAGCAGCATCATGTAGAACCACAGGTGATCATTGATCCTTTGGATGCCTCTGGAAAGCTCGCCTGTCTCGTGACAGCTGATCACCAACGTACTTTTTGCGTCTACACAGGAGCCAGCGGCAATTTTTGTAGCAGCGACCTAGATCCTCATCTATTCACACAAGCTACAATTGTACATATAGAAGGGTATGCTCTCAGAAATGCAAATCTCGTAGAGCGGGCGATGCAGCTTGCTAAAGAGCGAGGAGCTACTATAAGCTTTGACCTAGGCTGCTTTCAGCTTGTCAGAGAGCATAATCAGCGCATCAAAAACCTTATTTCTTCATATGTCGATATTTTATTTGGCAATGAAGAGGAGATGACAGCGCTGTGGGATCTGCCACTTGAGGCAACACGCCTCGAGCTCCATAAGATCGCTCCCCTTGCGATTATCTTAATGGGTAAAAATGGCTGCTATATCACAAGAGCACAACATGATTGCTCAGTGCCCTCATACCCAGTGCCAGCAATCGATACCACTGGGGCAGGCGACTTTTTCATCAGTGGATTCTTGTATGGCTATCTTCAAAAATGGCCGATAGAAAAATGCGCTCAGGCTGGCAATCTCCTTGGTTCAAAAGTGGTACAGTACTATGGTGCTTCGATACCAGATGAAGCTTGGGACGAGATGAAACAGGGATTACGTCTTCTCCAACAGCAGACGTCCTAGTTTTGGCTCTAGCTGAAATAGATCCTTGAGCTCTTTATATTCTTGTTTGCATTCTTGTAAAAGCGCTGAGGGATCTCCCCTCTTTTTCTTCTCTGCACGAATGAGCAAGTTTTTTGGAGTGTGCTCTAGATCTACAAATTCAATACAGTCGACGTTGTAGCCTTGTATTTCTAATATACGAGATCGCATAGCATCTGTAAGCAATGCCGCCATGCGCTCACGAATGAGGCCATGCTGAAGAAGTGCTGGCAGCGTTGAAGGCGCTATTTTTTGTATAAGCTCTTGATGGCAACATGGAGCTACGAAAATAGCCTCAGCACCCCAATTCACTGCCTGAAATAGCGTGTCATCAGTTGCAGTATCGCAGGCATGAAGTGCTATGACCATATTCACATGAGCATGCGGTTTTGTATCATGTATGGAGCCTTCTTCAAAGCGAAGGCCATGCCAGCCAAGCCGTTTTACAAGATCGCTACAGAATGCCATCACATCACTTTTTCTATCTATGCCAACAATCGAAAAGTCGCTCCATCCCTCGTGTAGAAGAAGATGGCAGAGAGAAAAGGTAAGATAGGCTTTTCCACAGCCAAAATCATAAATAGTAAGATGTTTTTCTCGTGGAAAAATATGAAGAGATGAGCGGACGATCTCAAGAAAGCGGTTGATCTGGACAAATTTTGCTCGTTGAGCGGCAATGACAGTGCCATCTGCTTTCATGATGCCCAGCTCTTGCAAAAATAAAAGCGGCCTCCCCTCTTCGATGAGTGTGTTTTTTTTTCGATTGTGGGCGTGCGATATACAGAGAGGTTTTCCTATCTGCTTTCTTTTTTGTTTCCACGAGCCGTCAGCATGGTGAAAGAGATGGATTTCTTCTGTAGAAAATCGGACGAGAAATTGCCTATAGAGGTCGAATACAGCATTGAGTTCTGCTGGTATATCTGAAATCTGAATGTTTTTTGTAAATGTCTTCAGTTCTTTGAATGAAATTTGCTGAAGAAAGAGCACATTTTTTATAGATACCGGCTTATAGTGGATCTTGAGAATCGAGCTACGACTCTCTATCGGATCACTTGCTATGATCTGTATGAGCTCAGGAAGCTTTGCAGTAATTTCGTGTATGACGCTCTCTTTTTTCATGCTATAGATGATAGCATCCAGCTTACGTCAATCGCAAGGAATAGTTATGCCATTCGTGAAAAATAAAGTCATAAATCAGCAAGGAGGCAACACAAATTTTTGTTCTGGAGCGAGTGATCATTATGAGTACACAAGGCACGAGTGAAAAGCAAAAATTTATTGCTAAGCCAATGCAGTCTAATATGACTTTATTGTTTACGAATGGTATTACAGCATAGGATCTACTTTTTCTACTTTTGACTCCCATTTCCTCATAACCTGTTCAAATTTCTTAAGGATATCAGAAAAGGCCATCTGCTGCGATCCAAGAGCTTGATTACACGAAGGCGAATGCGCAATGGTATAGATGAGATCCATGAGGCTATTTTTCAAGGCGGTCTCTTGCGCTGCTGGCTGAATGCTCTTTGACTGGATCACGTAGCGATTGAGTTGCGAATGCTCAGTCTTTAAAATATGCATCACCGCCTCAATTTCCGCGTCTGTGGGGATCTGCTTTTCTAAGTGATGCTTCAGCTGAGTCAGCTGATCATATGCTTTTTTAAAGATTGTAGATGGTTGTATTGTAGACATGACACCTCATTCGTTTCTACTAAGACTAGAGCTTGCCATTACACTAGAGATTCTGCTCTTTTTCTGCAATTTCATTTGACTTTCAACATTGTTGCAGTTAGAAAATAGAGAAAGCCTTATAGTGTTGTTTTATAGAACTTACTAACGGTGGCGCATAGAATGACAGACTCTCATTTTACCAATCCATTGACTGAAAACACGAACCAAAAGACACTTGACCCATGCATTGTGGTCATCTTTGGTGCTACCGGTGATTTGACCGGCAGAAAACTACTGCCTGCCCTCTACAACCTTGCTCGAGAGGGACAACTCCCCTCACACTTTGCTTGCGTGGGCTTTGCGAGAAGAACGAAAACACATGACCAGTTCCGGCAGGAAATGCTCGACGCCATCGACAAGCACTCACGTGTAAAGCCTATAGACCAGCCTTTGTGGAATTCCTTTCGCGAGCAAATTTTCTATCATTGCTCAGAGTTTAATAACGACGAGGGCTATCGTTCTTTAGCTGAATTCTTTCAAGACCTCGATGCAAAATTTGGCACACGAGGAAACCGCATTTTCTATCTTTCCGTGCCGCCAAGCTACTTTCCTGAGATCACACAAAAATTAGCTAAGCACAAGCTCGTCTATGACCCAGAAACGGTAAAAGATAAGTGGAGTAAGGTCATCGTCGAAAAACCATTTGGACGAGATCTCTCTACAGCCGTTCAACTACAACAATCTCTGACGCAGTGTTTTAAAGAAGAGCAAATGTATCGCATTGACCACTATCTCGGCAAAGAGACGGTACAAAACCTACTTGTCGTGCGCTTTGCAAACTCTATCTTCGAGTCTCTATGGAATAACAAACACATCGACCATGTGCAAATCACTGTTGCTGAAGAGCAAGGTGTTGGCACGCGTGGCAAGTTCTGGGAAGAGGCTGGAATGCTGCGAGATATCGTCCAGAATCACTTGATGCAGCTTCTCTCTCTCGTAGCTATGGAGCCACCTGGTAATTTGCGCGCGAACTCTATCCGTGATGAAAAGGTAAAGGTGCTCGAGTCCATTCGTCCCATACCGCTTGCTGAAATGGATAAGTATGTCATACGAGGGCAGTATGGCCCTGGCTTTGTCGACGGTGCTGCCGCAAAAGCCTATAACAAAGAAGACAATGTACATGAAAAATCTTCTATCGAGACATTCGTCGCCATGAAACTGTTTATCGATAACTGGCGCTGGTCCGGTGTTCCATTTTATCTACGAGCAGGAAAGCGTTTGCCAAAAAGAGCGACCGAAATCGCGATCCACTTCAAAGAAGCACCTGGGATTTTATTCAATAGAATAGCGCGCAATGAAGATGCCAACGTACTTGTGATCCGCATACAACCAGATGAAGGGATGTCGCTTCGCATGAACTCAAAAGTGCCGGGTATCAGCGGACCTATACAGCCTGTAAAGATGGATTTTCGTTATGGATCCTATTTCGGATCTGCGCCTCCAGAGGCCTATGAGCGCCTTTTATGTGATTGTATTGCTGGCGACTCAACACTTTTTGCACGCGACGATGAAGTATTTGCTTCTTGGAAGCTCCTTACCCCGATATTAGAAAGATGGCAAGAGGTCACTCCTGCAGACTTTCCAAATTATGCATCGGGCACCTGGGGACCAAAAGAGGCTGATCATATGATGGAACGTGATGGAAGACGTTGGAGACTGTTGTAAGAAGGAAACATTATGGCGATTCAGAGTTTTGAAAATAGTGAATTTACAAAAGAAGAGAAGCAACAAGCAGCAGGGAAAAACCTGATTCGTGCTTGCCTTTTTAACCTTGTCATCGTTTCTCACACGCCATCTCGCGTAGCTCATTGCCAAGAGCTGATCCGTGTTATCACTGAAAAATATCCTTGTAAAATCATCTTTGTGCAACAAGATTCTGCAGCGCAGTCTGAATATGTACGAGTCACTCCAAAAGTGCAGTCAACAGGTACTGCTGCAAATCCTGTGCTGTGCGATGTTATACAAATCGAAACGTCTTCAACAGAAGCACATAAGATTCCCTTTCTGATTCTACCTCAGATAGTGCCTGATCTTCCTGTGTATGTCGTGCTCGGCTATGATCCGACAGAACAATCAAATTTGCTACAAGATCTCGCAACGTACGTATCCAGAATCGTCTATGACTGTGATGCTATTGTAAGTTACAGCTCTTTTGCAGAGCGCCTCCTTTCTATGGCGCAGTCTACAAAAAATGACTACATTGATTTAAACTGGGCTCGCACAAAAGCTTGGAGAGAAACGCTCGCTCGCGCCTTCAACAGACCAGAGGTACTGCAACAGCTCGCACTGAGTAAAATGATACAAATTTCATATGTAGAGCCACTGGATCACAAAATTCCAAATTGTGAAGCACAGGCTGTCTATATACAGGCATGGCTTGCTCAAAAGATGAAGTGGCAGCTTTTGACTGTAGAAAAAGAAAATCCCTATATTCGTATAGCGTACAAATATGATCACACGCCACTTACGATCTCACTTGTACCCAAAGACACTGATATCTTGCCCCCGGGGTCCCTCTTCTCATTTGAGGCGATGACCCAAGGAGACTATCATTTTTTACTCTCTCATGAAAATGACAGTAAGCTTGTGAAAGTGCATTCCTCTAACCCAGAGAGATGTGAAATGCCTTATACAATCTTTTTAGCAAATTTTCAAAATGGCCCAGCCTTGGTAAACGAAGTGTTGTACCAAGAGCATGGAAGCCATTATAACGACATGCTGCAATATCTTGCTAAAGCAGCATGGAAGTAATAGCCTGTTACTTTCTTGTAATTGCTGGCGACAAACCCATCTGCTCACGAAGAGGTGCTACATATTGCAAGATAGCTGTGTTTACCCTCGCATTACAACTTTCCGCATGATTCAAAAGCTTTTGTGTCGTGTGAAAGCTTCTTCTTTTTTGACGACTCGCAATTTTTCTTTCCATAAAAAATTTCTCTTCTCTTGTCCAGTAATGATTGATACGAATTTTATCGAAGAGTGTCTTTCTCGATTGTGTTTTTCTTTTATGCGTCATCGGTTTTTTATTGGAATTCACAGCAGATGCACCCTCTTTATAGAGAAAAAAATGGGGGCTGATGCAGTTTTCAACATATTTTGGCTGGACGATTGTCTTTACAAAAAAATTGTCTGGATCAGCAAATTCTGAAGATCGTGTCAAAAGCTCTATGAGCAGATATCCTGGCGGAGTGTCCCATACACCAGATGTGCCAAATTTAATCCAATTGACGGCTAAACCTGGATAAGACTCATATTCCTTCAAAAATTGAGGAAGTTTGGTGCCGTCAGGGCAAAATAAAAATTCATCGGTGTCGATAACGGCCAGCCATTGGACCGTATCTTGGACTCCAAGAATGCAGTCCATATACGCTGCTGTTTGAATGCGAATCCACCCTGCATGATCTCCGTAGGGATAGCGAAATGGCCACTGCACAAGCGTGACCTCTTCAGTATCGATATAAGGCTGTAGAACACTCATATATTCATCCTGACTATTGTTGTTATAGAGATAAAAGTGTTCAACCCCTTGTAGTTTGTGAAATTCAATCCACTCTTTTAAATAAGGCGCATCATCTTGAAAAATAGCACAAAGCGCAAGGTTATATGCATGTAAATATGAGCTTGAGATAGTGAACAAACAGAAGATGATCCATGGTCGAAAATATCGCATATCGATTCCTTTGCTAATTGTTTTATAGAGTTCTTGCTGGTATACAAAGAGATGCGATATAGTTGCAACTACTACCTTGAGGTGTGCGCGTATGGAAATGTATCCCATTAAGGATAAAGTTGAAATAATGATTTTGGAGAACAAAGAGACTGCCTGCATGTTTGCAGCTATTCGCTTTGTCAATATAGCAAGAAAAGCAATCGCATTTCATGGCAGCTTTTCAGTAGCATTATCCGGCGGTTCTACACCAGCAAAAATGTATGAGATTCTTACAACGCATGAACTTCATAATCGCGTGAATTGGTCAAAGGTGAATTTTTTTTGGAGTGATGAACGATCCGTTCCAGCAACACATAGTGACAGCAACTACGCAATGGCTATGCAATATTTTTCCAAACCACCTTTTAATCAAGCAAGAGTCTTTCGCATGGCAGCTGATGATGCAAATCTAGAAAAGGCTGCGAAAGAATATGAATCGCTCATTCAAACACACTGCCATGATCAACGCTTTGATCTTGTGCTGTTAGGTCTGGGTCAAGATGGTCATACAGCTTCCTTATTTCCCCACACAAAAGCTTTAGAAGTAGAAGATCATCTTGCCTGTGCAAACTATATAGCTCGATTAAACACCTGGCGCATGACACTTACATTTTCATGCATTAATCAAGCCGACAAAATTCTTGTTCTCGTGTGTGGAAAGGATAAAGGAGAAGCCCTACATCATGTACTAGCTGGTGAATCGAATATATCTTTATATCCAGCTCAAAAATTAGGCGCAGGTATAGGCTCCGTATTATACATAACCGATAAAGATGCAGGAGAAGCCGCTGCATTATTCACTACTTAGTTCAATGTATGTTAGTACTTGGTATTGAAACTACGTGTGATGAGACCTCTTGTAGCGTTGTGCAGGATGGGTTCAAGATACTCTCTAACGTTATAGCTACGCAAATAGAAGCCCATAAGCCATTCGGGGGTGTCGTGCCCGAGCTTGCGTCAAGGCGTCATCTTGACCTTATCGATCACATTACTCAGCAAGCGCTTGATGAGGCAGATGTCTCTATTCACGATATAGATGTAATCGCTGTTGCAAAAGGACCAGGACTTATTGGAGCATTGTTAGTAGGCATTCACTATGCAAAAGGACTTGCCTATTCTTGTAAGATTCCTCTTATCGGAGTAAACCACATCGAAGCGCATCTTTTTGCTGCGATGATGTCTCGAAACACTCTTCAAGGATCATTTCCTGCCTTAGGAGTTGTACTCTCAGGAGGACACACAAGCATCGTTTTGATTCATGATGTTGGCCGCTATACATTACTTGGAGAAACAGCTGACGATGCTATTGGAGAAGCCTTTGACAAGGTAGCAAGAATTTTAGATCTCCCCTACCCTGGAGGCCCGGAAATTGAACTTTTGGCGTCTCAAGGCAGCCGGACAGCTTACCCATTTCATAAAAGCTGTGTGAAGGGAAGACCTCTTAATTTTTCATTTAGCGGTATCAAGACAAAAGTACTCTATACGGTTCGTGGGAATAATTTAAAAAATGAATGCCATCTTACAGAATCTGAGAGAGCAAATATAGCAGCTTCATTTCAAGATGCTGTGTTTCAAGATGTCTTATCAAAAGTACAACTTGCCATACAAAAACATCCTGTTCAAGCGCTCTTCTTTGGAGGTGGCGTTACTCGCAATAAAAGACTTCGAGAGCTTGCACAAGAGCAGATTACGCTTCCCATATACTGGCCCAAAGATCTTCTATGTCTTGATAATGGCGCCATGATTGCAGGTCTTGGGTATTGCCAATACATACATAAGCCACGCAATGACTTATATACTATTGATCCAGAAACTCGTATCCCCTTTTATAATACATAAACTACGGAATTTCCAAATATGAATCTACAAGGCATTCATTCCAGCACGTTCATCAGTTGTTCTAATTATCACAGACAGCCATATCCCCTCCACCACGCTATTCAGAAAGGTGATACAGAAGAAGCTTCAAAGTTGTTGAAGACAAATATTGATGTAAATGGTGTAGATGAAGATGGCAACACTCCGCTTGTGTATGCAATCCAAAAGCATGACTTACTCATGATAGCTCTGCTCATCGACCATGGAGCAAATCTTAATAGCACCTGTAAAGATAAAAATCCTCTTCTCATTCACTGTCTGAAAAAAAATCTGTGTGACTTTGAGACATTCAAGTATCTCATTAATCAAGGAGCAAATGTAGATGCTGTTGACTCTGCTGGAGACCATATTTTATTTTATAGCCTCAAATATAAGACAGATGACTTTGCGTTATTGTTACTGGAGCATAATGCAAATCCTCACGCCGTAAATCAGGATAAAACGCCAGTTCTTGCTCTTGCTCTTTTTTCAAAGCATGTACTGGTAGTAGAAGAACTACTTAAAAAAGGAGTTGATCCAAATACTCTTTATCCTACTTTTGATTCGACAACGCTATTTGTAATGCTCTCGAAGAAACAGGATCAGCTGAAACTTTTGCTCTTATCTGGCTTTGATCCATATAAAACATCTTCGAAAAAACCGTTTACACACTGTGTTACAGGATGGAATTTTCTTAAAATATGCCTTGAACTAGGATGTATAGTACCTATAGAAGAACGAGCCGCCATTCTCACAGCAGCGTCAAAAAATCTTGATGACCCTACAGCTCTTTTCATCCATGTAAATCAGTCAATAACAAAGTATGACGTATTGAATGACATTTCACCTCTTCACTACGCAATTTTGCAAAAAGATTATTTATTAATAAAAGCATTACTGAATATAGGTGCTGATCCAAATCATTCATCTCCTCGCTTAGGGTCTCCCCTACATACCGCACGCATCTTACAACTACCTGATGAATATATTCGAATGCTTATTCAATATGGTGCCCAAGATCTTGATGAAATCCCTCTGATAAAACAGAAGATTCCGCAGAACAATGAGGTCATTACAAGAAAATGGATCTTAGAGTGCGAATATATGCTTTCTCCTGAAGTAGTCAATAATCTACTTATAGAATTGATCAACAACCAAGATCCTCCACTTATCAAACATATATTTCAAAGATGCGTTGCACCACAAGATCTATCTAAAATCGAATCAGGAACTTTCCTTTTGCATGCTCTGAGAAAGTGTAAGAGTATATTGCAAGGCAATGTAGGTAAGAAAACAATCGAAAAAATTACGAGCTTACGCATCGTAAGACTTCTTATCAAAAATAGCACAGATATAACATTCAATGGCGAATATAAGTTTGTGCTCTTCGATATTATTCAATTATCTTTTTCCATTCAATCTTCTCTCTGTATCCAAGATGGAGAAGGATTCATGCGTTATCAAGATTGCTTGCATCACATTGAGCACCTTTTTAAAAACAAACATAGTCCTAATGAAAAGTGTTCAAATGGTGTTCCAGTATTTTTTTATTGCATGAATCCAGCGCTTGAATACTATCAAAAACACATGCAAAGCAAACCCATATCTAAAGATTTGATTGAGCACTGTTGGCATTATAAGCAACTTTTTCTCAGAGGAGTTGCCATTATCAGAAAATTTGTTTTTCATGGATTGGATCCATACATCACAGATAATAATGGAAAAACCATATTTGACATCATGAAAGAGTTAGGTCCTATCCCTCTCCTGCCTATCCTTAAACACGCCTTAAAGTGTGAAGAAGAGGAAGCACTCTCCAAACAGATTCAAAAATTAGATCTAAATAAAAATTAAAATAAGGTTAGAAGAATGTATCCGTCATCAATTTCACATTCAAATTCCCTTCCCTCTTCATTTACAGAGACCTCACAGTCTGATTATTTAGTTGTTTGTATCCTGCAAAATGACGAGACTATGGTTGGAAATATCCTCAAACAAGGCGTCAACCTTAATCAATTGACTCATCTGCAATACCCACCTCTATCATATGCACTACACAAGAAAAATTATTCTATTCTCAAGTTGCTTCTCGAACACAAAGCAGATCCCAATACGCGCTACGAAAATACACGTCCTATCATTACTGACTTATTTATAGAAAAAAACAAACTTTCCGAAGCAGATGTCAATATTATCCTGCTTTTTTTGGAATATGGATTGGATCCTAATTCGCTGTGCAAAATTACGGGATACACTCAGGAGCTGACATTATTTTCTCTTCTTTCCCTAACAGAAAATATAACGCTCTTAAAAACATGCATTGCAAAAGGAGCTCTTCTGAATCCTGCGAAGCAAGATCCTCTTCTATTTTTTGCAATAGCCCTGAAGAATAAAATTCTTGTTGAATTTTTTCTTGAAATGAATGCATGTCCAAATGCATGTGATACAGAAGGTGTGCCTCTTCTTATGCATGCAATTCATACACAACAAACAGACTTAGTAGAGCTCTTACTGTGCCATGGAGCGAATCCTCAGACGTTGTACCACGGAAGACCTATTTTAGAATACATACACTCCCCACTTATTAAAGAAATGTGCCTTAAATATGTTCTACCTCAAAAAAATGATAAGGAACCTACTGCTCGAATATCCGATATTTGGGAAATAACAAGAGAAAAAACATGTCATTTTTCACACTTGGTAAAACAGAAGAGAGAAAGTGCCACACTTTGTGAATCAGCCTATAAGCAGGACCTTCCAGCAATGCAAAAATTGATAATAAAGGGGGGTAGTCCAAACACACAAGATCACCAAGGAAATTCACTCTTACATCTCAGCATTCAAAAAGTGTTAGAATACTATAAAACAGGAACGAAAAAAAGCACACACCAGCAACTACTGGACCAGGGAATAGACTGCATCCAATTCCTTTTAGAGAGCAAAGCAAACCCTCAGATACTCAATCATAAAAAATTAACAGTGCATGAAATTGCAGCGCAAAGTGGAGATGTGCTGGCAACACAACGTGTGGCAAACCTCATTAGGCATCACAGGCAAAATAACTCATTAGAGGGAAAAATGGAAAAATTACACCTCAATTGAGAACTTTTGATGGAAAATTACTCCACAAAAGCCGTATACTTCTGCATTATATAATCCTAAGACGGAACTAAAGGACAACCTCATGGCTAGCAAAAGAGAAAAAATTAAAATGAAAAGCTCAAAGAGTGCTTTTCATTACTACACAACAAAAAACAAGATATCAAATCCAGAGCGTATGACTCTCAGAAAATTTGATCCTACAATTAAAGAACACGTCGAATTCAAAGAGACGAAATAATTGTCTAAACACAAGGCGAGACCATGTATGAACTGTCGATAGCTTGTCGATATCTACTCCCTCGCCTGCGTGAGCTTTCTGTCTCTATTATCAGCCTCATTTCTGTGTGCGTCATCGCTTTAGTTGTCTGGTTGATCATCGTCTTTTTTTCTGCTACAGAAGGTCTTGAAACGAGATGGACCGAGCGTCTTGTGGCGATCACGGCTCCAGTGAGAGTCACTCCAAATATTCAATACTATCGAAGTTATTATTACCAAGTAGATGCGCTTTCCCACTCCTCCAATTTTCAGTATCAGTCTATTGCAGAAAAACTCCAATCACATCGAAGTGACCCATATGATCCAGAGCAGGATCCTCCACTCCCCTATGGATTTCCTCAGAAAACAATTGGCTCTGACGGGCAACCTCTTGATATTATCAAAACAGCATTTCAAGCCATTTCATCTATCCCAAACGTAAGCTGCAAGCCTTTTGAAACAGCATTTGCAACAGCGAAGATACGACTCATTCGGCAAGACGCTATTGACCTAGGCATGACAACACAAGAGCTTGTATCACAAGCTGCTTATCTCGTGAATTGGGATAAGGAAAACTCACGCCTACAAGATGCCATTCTTCCCTTTTCAGAACGCGATCTTCAACGAGCCTCAGATAGGAGTCTTCTCTTTAATGAAAAAATGGTCGAGGCATCCTATCAATCGAACTTGCCACAATTAGGCGATCCCATTCTATTGCCAAAAAGTTTTAAAGATGCAGGCATCGAAGTTATGGATACAGGGAACTTACTGTATCAGGTGATGACTCCAACGGGACTCCAAGAGCAAAAATGTGCTGTCTACGTATCTGGATTTTATGACCCCGGTATTATCCCGATTGGAGGAAGAATCATTTTAGCAGCTCCACAACTTGTATCAGAAATACGAGGATCTACAAGTGTTGACAGTT
Organism: uncultured bacterium; assembly: GCA_964487845.1. Classification (GTDB taxonomy): domain Bacteria; phylum Chlamydiota; class Chlamydiia; order Chlamydiales; family FEN-1388; genus CAZASK01. The sequence continues at coordinate 11,137 of CAZASK010000017.1, read as the reverse complement.
CTATTTTACCGACAGGACTCAACGTCTACTGCGCCAATCTCTCAGATACGCATCCAATCAAAAGTATGATTCAAAAAAGACTTGAAGAGCATGGTGTAGGCCAATATTTTGATGTTCAAGCCTATGATGAATATGATTTCACAAAAGATGTGTTTACACAACTGAAAAGCGAAAAAAACCTCTTTTCTTTGATTTCCCTGATAATCATCGTTGTGGCCTGCTCAAACATTGTCTCAATGCTTGTGATCTTGGTACATGACAAAGCAAAAGAAATTGCTATTTTACGAGCCCTTGGAGCAACTAAAACAAGTATCGCCCTTATTTTTGGATTGTCAGGCTTATTTATGGGCGCAACTGGTAGCGTGATCGGCTCTATTGCAGCCTATTGGACTGTAAAAAATCTGTCTACGCTTCTTTATTGTCTCGGCCAACTTCAAGGTTTTGATGTACTCAACGCTGCCTTCTACGGAACGCAGCTTCCGACAGATGTGAGCACCTTTAGCTTTGTTTTTGTCATCATCGCAACAGGGATTTTGTCGATGATTTCAGGACTTGTTCCTGCCATTCGTGCCTGTAGACAAAATACTTCTGAAGCTTTGAGGAGTGAATAACCTGATGCAACAGCCTCTTCTTACAGCAGAAAACATTACAAAAATCTTCAATACACCAGAGCCGCTTACTCTCTTTCACGACATATCGCTCGAGATCTATCCAGGGCAAAAAGTTGCGATCGTTGGCAAGTCTGGCGAAGGAAAATCCACACTGTTACATATTTTGGGAACTATAGAGCCAGCAAGTAGTGGTAATATATTCATCAAAGGCGATATCGCTTCAGCGGAGCGAGCAAGTGCTATACGCAATCATTCGATTGGTTTCATCTTTCAATCTTTCCATCTTCTCAATGACCACTCAGTGCTTGACAATGTACTCATGCCGATGAAGATTGCCCGAAAAGACACTTCAAAGGACTCTGCTAGCTACCTTCGTGCTTGCGCTCTTTTAGAAGAGGTCCATTTGTCACACAGACTGCATTTTTCATGTAAAAAGCTATCAGGAGGCGAAAGACAGCGTGTAGCGATAGCCAGGGCGTTTGCAAATGATCCCGATATTATATTTGCTGATGAGCCAACTGGCAACCTCGATCACCGCAGTGCTTTGGAGGTCCAAAAATTGTTATTTGCATTTACCAAGATGCATCAAAAAGCGCTTTTACTCGTGACTCACAACCAAGAACTCGCCTCACAGTGTGATCGTTGTTATATTCTCGAAAATGGACGATTAGTAGCAAAAAATAGTTGAGAATAATATCTCTCAGTGCGTAAGGTGAGTCAATAAAAGGCACTTAAGATGGCTGAGCTATTTGAAAAAACGATTGAAGCACAAATAGGGCAACTTCCTCTTGCTCAGGAATTTATCTCAAAAAGAGTACAGCCTATTTTTAAAAGTAAGCTATGGAAAATTGAGCTCTCGGTAGAAGAAGCCATCGCCAACATCATTCAGCATGGCTATCAAGGTATTGAAGGGCTCATACATATTACCTGTTCATTTTCGAATAGGAAATATTCCATCCACCTTGAAGACACTACTGCTGCGTTTAATCCGATAACATACCTTATACCAGAAGAAAATGATCTCCCACACGGCAGAGGTATTAAGCTCATACGAGCTGTGACAAATGAGCTACAATACACACGAACAGATACAGGAAATCGTTTTACATTAATACATTATGCACCTCTCTACACAAACTAAAGAGCACTATACTATTGTTTCCATCCAAGGAAGATTGGATTCGATTACGGCAGATGACTTTCAAGCAACCTTAGGCATGCTTATCGAAAGAGGTCAAACATTTCTTATCGTGGATTGTAAGTCTCTCGACTTTCTTTCAAGTGCAGGCATGCGATCGATTTTGATTTGCGCACAAGCAGTGAAGCAGCGCTCAGGAAGACTTATTTTTTCTGGTTTTTCTGAGCAGACTGTCGAAGTTTTGGAATTTTCAGGCATCGGAAAATATTTAGAATCCTACGCGCAACTTGAGCAGGCGGAGCAGGCAATGTATACCACGCGCACGCCTCCATCTTCAGCTCTCTAACTAAAATCAAATTGCAAAAGACATACGTCGTCTTCAAAGAGTTTTTTTTCTTGAAATATCTCTATATTATGAATAATGCGGTCAAGATCACTGACTCCAGGAAATGATGGCTGCATGACGATGCGTACAAAGTGATCGAAGGTCATTCGCTCATTTGTTAGAGAAGCCACTTCAAAGATTCCATCGCTAAAAAGATAGAGTCTGCTGTGAGGCGCAAGTTCAAGAGAAAAAGCTTCATATTTTGAGTGTGCATCAACACCAAGCGCCATTCCATGCGTGTAGAGTAGCTCTTCCTTCGCCACCCCTGGTATACGAGCAATCGCTGGAGGATGACCTCCAGAGGCGTAAGTAAGCTTTCGTGTCGACTTTTGATAGACGCCATACCACATTGTAAAAAAGATATGATCATGCTGCTCCATTTGAAAATCACCATTTAGTCTCTCTAATACTTTGTGAGGCTGCCGTATATCCACACCGCTGTCTTGCAGCTTTTGAATGGCGTAAAAAAGAGATGTCGAATAGAGCGATGCCCGCACTCCATGACCTGTGATATCGAATAGAAAAAAAACGAAGTGATCAGAGTCGATCCATCTATATCCAAAGAGATCTCCTCCTATGGAGACACTGGGAATATAGCGCCAGCTGCAGAGAACAGGACCGGAAATAGGTTCAGGAAGCCTCGCGCGAAGGTAGTCAGCAGCCTCTTTGAGCTCACGCTCAAGGCGCTCTGAGCTCTTTGATATCTCTGCAGCGCTATTTTGCAAATACTGCTTGGAAAGAAAGTTGTTCACATGGTAGTGAATTCTTGCACAAAATTCGATAGGAGCTGGAAATTTCACCATAAAATCGACAGCGCCAAGTGTAAATGCTTGTGCCTTTATCTCTGCTTCTTCTTTTACCGAAAGCACAATAACAGGAATATCTTTGATCTCCGGATCGTCTTTCAAATATTTTAACACAAGCATTCCATCAATTTCAGGCATCATAAGATCGAGGAGAATAATGGTTGGCTTTATAGACCGTGCCTGGCTAACGGCTTGTAAGGGATCTATACAAAAATGAAGCGCGATATGGGAATCTACTGAGATAAGGCGTTTCATCGCCTCCTGTACAATCAGCTGATCATCTACCGCTAAAATGTGAATGATCGATCGATCCATCTCAAAACTCCTTTTCGCTATAATATAGATCGATGATTTCCTGGACAGAGATGACTAAAATGGGCTGATTCTCACGGTTAATCGCACATCCCATAAATCCAGCTGCTTTCTTGAGTAATGCTGTATTCCCCTGCAAGATCACCTCTTGCGGGGTAAAAAAATCATCTACTTCAAAGGCATATCGACTATTGTCACCTTCTACCACTACTATGCAGTGTTCTTTTTTTGTTGCAGGCGATGCAACTCCCATAGCAATACGAGTATCAAGTAATGGAATATGAATTCCATTTGTCAGAACGCCCTTTTTCGAATATGCAGTAGGCTCTACTCTATCCACACAATGAATATGCGCGCTTGGTATCCCATACAACTCGTCTCCAATTGCAACAAGAAGTACGGAGAGTGCTGCAAGACTAAGGGGCAACTTCAGCTGAAAGAGAGATCCTATTTGGGGCGCGCTGTCGATCATAATAGTACCACCCAATGCCTGAACTTGTTGTCTGGCATGTGACAGCGCTATTCCCCTTCCAGATGTAGTTGTAGCTCTCTCTTTTGTGCTCACTTCAGCAACCAATGCAAGGTTCTTTTCACAAGTATGTATAGTCCGCCTCTGTTCGCTAATTTTTTGTTTTATCCCTTCGCTATCAATTCCCCTTCCATCATCTGCTACTGATATCATCAAAGAATTGTCTTGGATTTTTGCCTCAACTACAATCATGCCTTGCTTATTTTTTCCGAGCTGAGTGCGCTCTTCTTCTGGTTCGATGCCATGATCTACTGCATTTCGTAGAAGTTGTAAAATTGGCATTTTTATATGATCAAATATCTCTTTATCGATTTTGACATCCTCTCCTAAAGCTATTACTTGTATCGATTTTCCGTTGGCCATTTCTTGTATATAGCTTGGCAGACAATCTGTCAGTGAAGAAAAAGATATCAGCTGAGCTTCTTGTACAAGTCGATACAGTGTGTCACATGTCGCTCTATGGTTTTCTAATGCAAGCGGCGATGCTGTTTTGTGCAGAGCTTCTGCTTCATGAAGAATCTCTCTTGCATGGCCGACAATACGTTTCATTTTTTGAGGATCTATATGTAACCACGAGCTTTTGTCATCAGCTGGCTTTTTTATGACACACTTCTCATCTACTACCTTGTGGAGGATGCACGCTTCTAATCTCTTCTGCATAATCGCAATATATGAAGCATCGAAACTATCATTTTTTGTTCCACACATATGCACAACATCTATCGATTGTAGCAGAAGGTCAATCACTTTTGGTTGTATGGTTACATGATGCCTCTCTATAGCAAGAAGACAATCTTCGATACTATGACACAGAAGTTCCAGACTTGCCATCGACACAATACGCGCTGCTGATTTTATAGAGTGAATAGCCATTTTTAATTGAGAAAGCGCTCTTTCATCTGCAGCTGCAAGCGCCCATATAGTATCTTTTGCTTTTTTTACCTGTTTTTCAATTTCGCTTCTAAACAGCTGATAGATCTCTTGATCTTGCCCCATCATATTGCCCCTCACACAACCAATGTCTGCAATGAGAGAAAGAGCTCGTCATCATCGAGAATGACCACTCGATGTTGATCTGAAGAAGTCCTATCGAGTTTCATTACTGCTTCAATATGATCCACAAGAAGACACCAGGAAGAATTGTCTTTCTTCAAAATAATTCCTTGGGAATGTGACTGGTCACTATGTACAGATCGTGCTTTGACACAACAAGGCATTTCTTGTAACCGAATGCAAGGGCAGATTTCGCCGTGCCAACTCATGATACCCACATAGGCAGGATGTGATGTAAGTCTAGGCACTGAATGAATAGCTACAGAAGTCACGATCTCTTGAATAAAGCGATTGGCTAGGGCAAACGAGTGTCCATGTATTGTAAAAATTGCATATTTATCAGAGATAGACTGCTGTAATCGCTTGTTTTTGTTCATTCCTTTCAACAACAATTCTTTGACAAGCGTCCCAGGTAGGCGTTCATAAAGCGAAGCTTGTAGATGCATAAAACCTTTATAGTGTATAGCTTGTCTTTAGAGTGGATTGTAAAACTCCATTTGGGGCCAAATCCGTGCTTTTTTCGTCGGATTCAGATTTGTCGTAAATCGCCTATGGCCAGTAGGATATGTCGATTTGCGAAAAACTGAACTGACAAAAACAATCATCGAATTTGGCCTCCAAAGCGAGTTTTGCGATTCACTCTTTATTGTGTGCCTCGTTTGTGTATAGGAAAATGGATAAAACTTAGCAAGCAAAAACTAGAATTGTAAAATTTGGAATTGACATGACTGGTTCTCAATATTTTAGAAAAAATTCCCTGTATATTTTGGGGTTACTTCTTTTGGCGGTTGTTATCCCATCCGGTTTTGGGTTGTATATGATTGAGCAGCGTATTCAAGAAATGAGGGGCGTGAGGAGTGGAGCTACACTCATACAAAAACTCTTTGAACTAGAAAGCGTGATAGTTCTTCATGGAAAGGAAAAAAATAAAAGTGCACAGGCAGCTCAAAATATTTTTAGAGAGGCTCAACACATAGAAGCCGAGCTTGCATCGAATGAACCACTTTCTCTTCATACTGTGCGCAGTAAGTGGAATGAGCTTCTGCGCACTGGAAATAAGAGCCTTCACCGTGAACTCATTCACGATATTTCGCAACTTCAAGAATATCTTTTTGAACGTATTGGCCTATATCCATATCCCACGAATCAATCGGTTCTTTTGATAAACATGTTTGAGGAAAACGTTCAGCCTCTTTTTGAAAAACTCATCGATCTTTCGCTCTCTATTCAAGAAAACGAAAATGCACTTCATCGCACGAAACCCGATTATTCCAACATTACCACGACCTTAAACTACTGTAGTGAAATGCTTGTTACAAGAGCGCATCGAGTTCCTCTTTTTCTCGAATTTGAATCTCACGAGCAAGCCGACATTACCAATAAGCAGATCATGAATAAACTTATCTTGCTCATTCGCGATATCAAACAGAAAATTGAAAAAACATTCATTCTCTCATCAAGTGAAACTCAGGAGCTGTCTGGCATCTGCTCACAAGCTATTGTGACAAGTATTGCATTTTCAAAATCCCTTGTTGCCGATATAGAAAAAATCACTTCGGCTGAAGAGCATCGTTTGCACACTCTCTTTATTACTCTTTGTTTGGGCGAATGTGCGATGATCCTTTTGGCATTCATTGTCTTTTATATCCGCTCACAAAGTGTACACAAAACGATTATAGAACAATCGTATGCACTTCAGGAGTTGAAAAAAATTGAAGAAGAAGAGCGACAGCATCAGAAAGTATTACAAAACCATGCAGAAAAGCTGCTTGCTTCTTTTGCAAGCTCGAAAGAGCTGTTAGATATCTCTCTTGTACAAGCAGAAGCTGCACAGGAACATGTAAGTAGCTCTCATAAAGCCTTTGACATTATACATACTATGCTCCAAAACACCTTACAGCCTCTTCAAAAAATAGAGAATCAGCTTCTTAAGCTACATGAAAATAGAGGAAAACTTCTTGCAGCTTACGACACAGCTGATGCAACACTTGCTCAAATGAGTCTTCTTTCTATAAACGGGGCTTTAGAGGTTGAAAAATCTGAAATCATAGGAACAAATTTATCATCCTTATTCACTCAGATAAAGCAACTGATCTCACAAGTAGACACTCTTGTCAAAGGCAGTTCGACATCTTTGGAGCACGAGAAGCTACAGCTATCGCAGGCTATCACTGCTTTTCAACAACACACAACCACAGCATCAGAGGCACTACAATCACTTCATCAAGTCGATAACCAAAGCCGTGAGCTTGACACTGCCCTTCCTAGGCTTGTTGAGACACTGCACGCAGCAAAGCACACTATCCACACTCCTGGCAGCGCACTTTTTACTGAAACCTTGCAGCGTATCAATGCCTGCATACAAAAAAAACAGACAATACTCGAATCGAGATAGAGTGTTTATAATTACTGGATACTCAATTTTATTAATAACAATTGCGGTTTATTGTATCGAATAATTTTTCAAAACAGGAATGCTTTTAAAGATGAAATCAATTTCTGATTCTGAGCACGTTAAGTGGCATGCAATTGAAACAGAAGCTGTTTTTGAAAAAACAGGCTCTTCCAAGGTAGGATTGGGTATCATTGAAAGCAAAAAACGGTTAGAAAAATATGGTTTCAATGCATTACAAATAAGCACATCTGAAACGATTCCTCGTATTCTTTTACGCCAATTGAAAAATCCAATTGTGTACGTGTTGTTACTGTCCACTCTATTAGCATTTTTCTTGGGAAAGGTCACTGATGGATTAGTAGTCTTGAGTGTTGTCATCCTTAACGCTATGATTGGGTTTGTTCAAGAATATCGGGCGAATAGAATCATTAGAGCATTATCCACAATGGTGCCTCACGAAACCACAGTGATTCGGCTTGGAGATCAAAAAATCATTCCCGCATCACACGTTGTTCCTGGAGATATTGTTATTCTACAAGCGGGAGATAAGATTTCTGCTGATATCCGTCTTTTCTCTACTAAAAATCTTCAATGTGATGAATCGATTCTTACAGGAGAGTCGTTACCAGTTTCTAAGCACACAGAAGCTGTATCAGAAGAGGCTCCTCTTGCAGAAAGAAAATGTATAGCCTTTAGCGGTACTTATGTTTCTGCGGGCACTGCTCTTGGAGTTGTAATTGCAACAGGATTGGAAACAGAGTTTGGAAAAATCACTGAACTGATAGAGCACGTGGTTCCACTTGAAACGCCCTTGTCTTTAGCACTGAAAAGAATTGCATGGTGGATTACCTACGGAGTACTGGCTATTGGAGCATCTCTATTTATTATAGGATACTTAAGAGGAAGCAGCATATTTGACTCAGCACTTGCGGCAATTACACTCGCAGTCGCTGCGATCCCTGAAGGACTCCCAGCTATCATCACAATTACTTCTGCTATTGGGGTCAGAAGAATAGCTCATAAACAAGCCATTATACGGCAATTGCCCGCTGTCGAAGCACTGGGCAGTACAACAGTCATTTGTACTGATAAAACAGGTACCTTGACTCATAACAAGATGACGGTGCAATGTATTTGGACCCACTCAGGCTTCTCATTTGTAACGGGGTCAGGATATGGACTAGAAGGTCATATAATCCCACAAAAAGGCGTGACAAAACAGGCAATTCAAGAAGAGGTTATCTCTCTGTTAAGAATGGCGATCTTGTGTAGCGATGCAACATTAGATCAATCCGGAGCCGGTTTGGATCCTGTGGGTGACCCGACTGAAGTTGCCCTTGTTATCGCTGGGAGAAAAATAGGTCTTCATGAAAACAATGTACGTTTGGAATGGAAAAGAAAGGATGTAATTCCTTTTGAGTCTGAGAGAAAGCTAATGGCGACTTTAAATATATCCTCAGAACAAAGGCAGTACATATTTTTAAAAGGAGCTCCTGAAGAAATTCTTCGTAGATGTTGTGCAGACAAATCAAGCAAGATAAAATGGCTAAAAAAAGTTGATGAACTGGCAATGGACGGTCTGCGAGTGTTGGCCTTTGCAGCGAAGGAAATACAAGGCCCACATTTACACATGCTCAAGGAAGATGAAACGAACAGCGGTTTTGCCTTTTTTGGCTTTATCGGAATGATCGACCCCCCAAGAAAAGAGGTCTATAAAGCAATCAAAACCTGTTATGAAGCAGGAATTAAAGTTAAAATGGTTACTGGAGATCACCCGTTGACTGCAAAAGCCATAGGTTGCGATCTTGGTCTTTTGAGTGCTGATGAAGGAATTGTTACTGGAGAGCAGCTGAGTCAACTAGGGTCCAATCAGTGGCAAGAGGCTGCTTTAAAATATAATGTATTTGCTCGAGCTTCTCCTGAACATAAATTAAAATTAGTTATGGCTCTTCAAGATCATGGTCATGTTGTTGCTATGACAGGTGATGGAGTAAATGACGCTCCCGCACTAAAACGAGCAGACATTGGCATTGCTATGGGGGCTAAAGGAACGGCTGTTGCTAAAGAAGCCTCTGATATGATTTTAGCGGATGATAATTTCGCCAGCATTGAAGCGGCTGTAGAAGAAGGAAGGCGAGTGTATGATAATTTGATTAAAGCTTTAGTTTTTATTTTACCAACAAGTCTTGGCCAAGCACTTGTGATTCTCATTTCTGTACTCTTCTTTCCCGTTCACGCGGGAACCTTATTGCATCCAATGCTGCCAGTACAAATTCTCTGGATCAATCTCGTGGTAGCTGTGGCACTATCGCTTCCTTTAGCATTTGAAATTCAAGAACCGGATATTATGAAACGTCCTCCAAGAAAGAAAACGTCACCTGTTTTAAGTGGATTTATCCTCGTCAGAACCTTAATGGTGTCCGCTTTGATGGCGCTTGGAGCGATTGGCCTATTTCTATGGGAATATCACCTAGAAATTTCAAATGGAACAGTAGAAAAAATCGCCATTTCAGAAGCACAGACTATGGCAGTCACAGCAATAATGCTCTTTCAAGTCTTTTATCTTTTCCACTGTCGCTCGCTAGGGCCATCTGCTTTAAAAACAAATTTCTTCTCTAATCCACCCCTTTTTATTGGAGTAAGCTTTGTTTTATTGGCTCAAGTTGCTTTTATCTATGTCCCCTTTATGAATCGCATTTTCTATTCATCCAGTTTGGATGTTAAGGCATGGTTCATCTCGACAGGAGTCGCCATAATGATATGTATGTTAGTAGCATTTGAAAAAAAATTTAGTCGAAATCCATAGCTCAGCCAAAATTCAACCTCTCTTATACCATTTATCAAAAATAACGTTTAGTTCTGCAAGGAAGCTGCTGCTGCCCGAAGCTATTAGAGAAAAATCCATACTTCTTCATGGGAGGCTGTGTTTCGCAGTGTTTGACCAAGCGTGTTCTTGTTTTTTAGATTTTTTTGAGATCTGGACAAGCTCTAAAGCAAAAGAGCAGAATGCTGTTTTATTTAAAAAGAAATGGCTGAACATCGATGTCAACTCTACTTTTTCAACGGGAACCACTGGCATAAAGCATTTAAAAAAGTATTTTTTAATAACCAAAAGCTTTACAATTACAAACACAAAATAACATGATTTTATATATAAAATTTCAGGGATTATGAGATATTTTATTATTGCTTTATGTTCTATATTAATGCTTCTTCAAAGCTCATGCACCACCCCAGTAGCCATGCAACACATCCCGATCTCAACGACTCCGCACGGTGCACAAGTATATGTGAATGGAAAATACAAAGGAGACACTCCTTTAGCCGTAGATCTTGAGAGAAATCAAGATCATTTAATAACTCTTATTAAAGAAAATTATCAGCTAAAAGACATTAGTATTAAAAGAGAATTTCAACAAAATGACGTGTATTTGAAAAGTTCGCTAACAGGCATCAACTCAGCTCTCTTCTTTAAAGATCCTATGATGGGAGCAAATAGCGCTATCAATTCCATTGAAGAAAAAAAACAGACGGGCGAAGCATACGTACTTATACCGGGGGTTATTACAGTACCGCTAGAAAAAATTAAAGACGACAAGCCTTAAGTTATAAAACAAATAGCGATGGCCTCGTTGCAGAAAATGGTCCTAGGATGGTTTATGCAATTAGGCTTTTTATGGTTTTTGAAGTCACTAGGCTGTCAAAAATTACTAAATTTCCCTTTGGCTATATCCCTTGGCGTTTGACCCTCTTCATTTTTCTGATCCTTATTCGCACCTTTTTCAAGAAGTAATCCCGTAATCATTATGCTGCCCTTTATGCACGCTATATGAAGTGGGGTATTACCATCTTTATTCAGCAATTCCCGCCAGTGATTTTTTGCTAGGAGTAAGTAATTTTTTTTCGTA